>DBCF01000126.1:0-7420 GCA_002292925.1 Roseiflexaceae bacterium UBA965
CGTGCTCCTCGGCAAGCGCATTACCATTAATGAGCGTGTCATCTTGAAAGAATCACTCAATCACCTATCATTACAGGGTATTGTGCAACTCGTACGGTATATTGTCTTTTTGACGCTGGGAATTGAGTTGATTGGGGCGTTGGTCTTGGCATGGTCGTTTGGGCCACACATGCCATTCGGCGATGCATTATTTCATGGTGTGTTTCATGCGGTGTCCGCATTTAATAATGCTGGTTTTGATTTGTTTACCACCAGTCTCATCACATACAACACCAACCTCGTGGTGATGACTTGTGTCATGCTGTTGCTGACGATTGGGGGCATGGGGGTATTGGTGTGGCTCAACATCATTAATCATGGCTGGCAGGTGGCCAAGTGGTCGTTGCACACCAAAATAGTCATGCTTACCTCGGCGCTATTGCTCGTGATCGGTAGCCTGTTGGTGTTTGTTTTTGAGTATCATGCGCTAGCGTTCGCAGACTTTACGTTAGGTGAAAAAATCCTGAATAGTATCTTTCAGAGTGTCACATCACGTACTGCGGGTTTTTTTAGTGTGAACATGACGTCACTTACTACCGCAACGATTATGCTGATGGTGGTACTGATGTTTATTGGGGCGTCACCTGGTTCGACTGGCGGTGGCATCAAAACAACCACCTTTGCCCTGGCCGTATTAACCGTTTCGAATGTGTTGCGTGGTCGTAACGAAATCCATGTCGGGCACCGTACCGTTGCCGCACCACTCTTGCTCAAATCGTTTGCGGTCATCGTGGTGGCGATTTCGTGGGTCGTAGTTGCGACGCTTATTTTAACCATTACCGAATCTGCACCGTTTTTGTGGTTGCTGTTTGAGGTGGTGTCGGCATTTGCCACTGTGGGGCTTAGCCTCGGTGTCACCCCTGAATTGAGCGATATTGGGAAATTTGTAATCACTACGACCATGTACATCGGGCGCGTGGGACCACTCACATTGTTTTCGGCACTGATGCTCCGGAGCAGTGTGCCACACTACCGGTACGCCGAAGAACAAGTGTTGATTGGCTAGAAGAGGACGATATGAAACATATTGCGGTGATTGGCTTGGGATTGTTTGGCACGAGTGTGGCCGAAACATTGGTACAACAAGGGCATTATGTGTTGGGCATCGATATCGACGAGCGACGAGTGCAACAGTTGTCGCGCCAGTTGAACCAATGCGTGTCTGTTAGTAATGTCGATGAAGAGTCACTGCTATCACTTGGAATCAAAGAGTACGACGCAGTGGTAGTGGCGATTGGCGATATCGAAGCTAACATAATGGTGGTACAAACACTCCAAGAGCTAGGGGTCAAACGAGTGATGGCCAAGGCAGTGAGTCATCGCCACGGTCGTGTGTTGCAACGCTTGGGAGTGACCCAAGTGATATTCCCGGAGCATGACATGGGTGTACGGGCCGCACATAGTTTGAGTGGCGACCGCATCATCGATTACATTGAACTTTCGCATGACTACAATATTATCGAAGTCCAGGCACCACCGCAATTTGTGGGCAAAACACTCGCAGAAATCGATTTGCGCAAACAGTATCGGATTTCATTAATCGCCATCAAAACGGCACAATCAATACTGGTTTCGCCTGCGGCAGAGACTATTATTACCGCACGGAGTATATTGGTCGTAATCGGCAAAAACGAAGATTTAACGCAATTTTATGATTAAGCGAAACTGCACCGTACCTGCAAATAACCGGTATTGTGTGATTATTGTTGCGATGCGGTCGTTACCCTGATTTTTACAGATAGTTTTATCGATTATTGAGCCAAATACGGTACGCTGTGCAGTGCTGGCGTCATAGCGCTTTATGTACGTCGTACAACGCGTTAGACGCGCACTTTTTTATGCATAAATAATGATAAAAATGAATTAATTGTTTTTATTTTTTATTGGGTTTGCAATCATTTTATGGAGTATTTGCACAAAAAATTCAACGATTACTGCTAGGCAATGTTGATGGAATTGCGTATAATAACAAGTAAGTACCGTGTGCATTTATTGCGACACCGATAGGAGCGTCCCATGAATACGAATCCCGTCCCCGAAAAATTCTATGGTGTATCAATGCGCCAGCAGAATGTCACGCCACTTGATGATGTTATTGAGCAAGTTACAAATCTCGGGTATGCGGTACTTGATGGTGGCTATACTGCAGATCAGCTGACTGCCATCCGTAATGCATTTGATGCAACACGGACCCGTTATATTGCAAAATACGGTGAAGACGTATTGCGGAGTACCAATGAATACAATAACATTCGGGCGGTATTGACGCATGGCGATGAAGAACTCTTTCAGTTGGCATTCAACGAAAACTTAATGACGGTGCTGAAAAAACTCATCCATGGCAAGTTTATTTTGAACCAACAAAACGGCATCATTAATCCAGCCCAACAAAGTTATAACCAAGGAGCGTGGCACCGTGACATTCCCTATCAGCACTATGTGTCATCACGCCCCCTTGCTTTTAACGCATTGTTTTGTGTCGATGACTTTACGTTGCAAAATGGATCGACGTGGGTGTTGCCGGCATCACACCTCAAAGAGCCATGTCCCACACCACAGTACATCGAACGCAATGCGGTGCAGGTCGAAGCCAAAGCAGGGTCGTTTTTGTTGCTCGATTGTATGATTTATCATACGGGTGGGTATAACCAAACGGTGAAAGAACGGCGTGCCGTCAATCACGTCTTTACGATTCCGTTTTTTAAGCAACAAATCAATATCCCCAACAATATGCCCGATCGTGAATTAACCACTGAGCAGCGTGAGATTTTGGGTTTCCCGTATTCAGAGCCACCTTCTATCGATGCCTATATTGAAAGCCGCAAAGGCAAAGTATAATACGCATGTCAGCAAAATAATCAGATGCGTTTGTGTACTCCAATGGAACGCAGCTGCGTTCCATTGGAGTTATTTTGTGACAAAATAAGCAATATTGAAGTGACGGATAGAAGGAATAACGATGGACATTAATCCCGGAATTTTCAAAGCCTACGACATTCGGGGTATTTACCCCACCGAGCTCAACGAAGCCGGTGCCTACGCCATTGGGCGCGCCTTTGTGACCTATCTCAATGTCAGCGAAGTCATCGTCGGCCACGATATGCGCTTGTCAGGTCCAGCGATTTTCGACGCCGTAACTCGGGGCATCATCGACCAAGGGGCCAATGTCATCGAAATCGGTCTGGTGAGTACCGATCAATTTTATTATGCCTGTGCCCAGCTCGGGTTGCCGGGCATGATGGTTACCGCCTCGCACAACCCCAAAGAATACAACGGCTTCAAAATGGTGCGCAAAATGCCCTACTTGTTGAGTGGCAGCGAAGGTATCGCTGATTTGCGTACCATCGTGCAAACCGATGCCTATGCCACCCCTGGCCGCAAAGGCTCACGCCGCCATATCGACTTGTCTGAGGGATTCGTCAATCACATGTTGGGTTTGATTGATATCGATCTGATTGCGAGCGCCGGTCCCATGACGGTGGTTGCCGATACCGGTAATGGTACGGTGGGCCCCATCCTCGAGCGCGTCTATCGCAAATTACCGGTCAACTTCGTGGGGTTGTACCTCGATCCCGATGGCTCATTGCCCAATCACGGCCTTGACCCGCTCCAACCCGAAAACCGTGCCGAGCTCGAACGCCGGGTCATCAGCGAAAAAGCCGCCGCTGGCTTTGCCTTTGATGGCGACGGCGACCGCTTTTTTGCCATCGATGACCGTGGTCAGTTTGTGGCAGGCGATTATTTCACTGCGATCATGGCTCGTTACTTGCTCAAACGCTCCCCTGGTGCCAAAATCGTCTATGACGTGCGGGCCTCGTGGGCAGTGCCACAACTGGTGGCGGCTGCCGGTGGTACTGCCCTCGAAGAGCGGGTCGGTCATGCCTTTATCAAGCGTCGTATGGCCGACGAAGGCGCATTGTTTGGTGGCGAAGTCACCGGCCACTACTACTTCAAAGAGTTCTTTTTTGCCGATTCCGGCTTGTTGCCGTCACTCTTGACAGTCGAAATGTTGGCCCGCGAAGGGACAACCTTGTCGCAATTGCTTAAGCCCATCGAATCCAAGTATTTTATTTCGGGTGAAATCAATTCCAAAGTCACTGATTCGGCCGCCGTCATCGCCGCCCTCAAAGCCCGCTTTGCCGATGCCAAAATCGAAACACGTGACGGCTTGTCGATTATTTACCCAGATTGGCATTTCAACGTGCGCACCTCAAACACTGAGCCTCTGGTACGCCTCAACCTCGAAGCGATGGATGTGGCAGTGATGGCGCAACGCCGTGACGAGGTGCTTGCGGTTATTCGTGGATAAATTGATGCGCAGGTGGGGATTACGCCAATACGGTATTAGCGATGCGGCGGTCATCATGGCCGCCGCCTTTGCGCTATCTGCAGTGCTGGGGATGTTCCGCCAAATGCTGATTGTGGCCACATTCGGTGATGGTAGTGCGGTGGCTGCCTATTATGCTGCCGCTCGTTTGCCCGAAACAATCATCAATTTTGTGGCGGGTGGCGCCTTGACCACCGCCCTCGTGCCATTGCTCCTGGCGGAGCCGACGCATGCCGATCAAGAACGTTTGCTCAATACGGTCAGCACGATGGTGTTGAGTGGGGTGGCGCTGTTTGCCCTCGTGGCCCAACTAGGGGTGAGTTGGTTTGTGACGATGGTGTTGTTGCCGGGGGGCGATGCTGCCACCCAACAACTCACCATCACCCTGACACGGATTTTGTTGTTGCAACCGGTGTTATTGGCATTGGTAAGTATCGTGTCGGCGTTACTCACCGCCCAACGGCGCTTTACGCTGATTGCCACCGCCTATGTGTCGTATAACCTGATGATTATTGCGGGAATCTTGCTGGCACGCTGGTGGCCAGCAGTTGGTGTGTATGGACCCACCATTGGCCTGGTACTGGCAGCGGTCATCAAAATCATCATCGTGTTGATTGGCTTGCGTTGGGTTGAGATGCCGTTGCGCTGGCGTTGGCAACCCCACCTACCCCAGTTACACACCGTGTTGTGGTTGGCAGCGCCAACGGCGCTTTCGGTGACGGTCAATTATGCTGGTACAATAGTAGATACGTCGTTTGCTTCGCAACTGGGAGTTGCCACGGTGGCGGCGATTTATAGTGCGTGGTTGCTGACCGACATGCCCGCCCGCTTGTTGGGGTCGGCAATTGGACAATCGGTATTTCCCCATCTGGCGGCAGCAATTGTGGAGCGTGACTTCCCCCATGCTCGGCGAATTTTTGGGCGTACCACGGCGTTAGCGGTGGGCTTGACGCTGCCGGTGATTGGCTTGACGTGGTGGCTCGGGCGCTGGGGCATCCAGATTGTGCTTGAGCGAGGTGCCTTTGATGCTGCGGCTGGCGATCGCGTGTTTGTGATTTGGCAATGGTATGTGCTGGGCTTGCCCGCCTTTGTGTTGACCGAATTATTGTCGCGCATGCTCAATGCCATGCGTGATACTCGCACGCCGTTGCTCACCAATACGGCGCAACTGGGTGCGAAGTGGGCGTTGTTGATGAATTGGGGACCGGTGGCTGCCGGCTTGGCGGTGCCGATTGCCCATGTGGTAACGTGTTATGCCGAAACGGTCGTACTGGCCATGGTGGTCTGGCGCCGTTTCTATAGAGGTATTGATGAAAATCGGTGAAGAATACACCCTAACCCCGCGCGCCATGGCACAAGGGGGCGACGCAGTCGGTCGGATTTCGGGGATGGCCTGTTTTGTCTCTGGTGCGTTACCCGGTGAAACGGTGAATGTCAAAATCACCCACGTCACCAACACCTATGCTCGTGGCACCGTCGTCAGTATTTTGACGCCTGCTCCCGAACGGGTCATACCGCGGGTAGCCAATGCTCCCCACATGGAATGGCAATACATTGCCAGTGATGCGCAACTCGAATTCAAACGCCAAATTTTGGCCGAACAATTGACCTACCTCGGTAAGCTCAGTGATTTGCCCGAAATCAGCGCCGTGGCCGGCTCAGACTCGTGGCACTATCGTAATAGTGCCCGCTTACATGGCTATGGTACCCATTTGGGCTATCGTGGCGAAAAAAGCGCCCATGTGATTGTGGTCGCCGACGATCCGTTGCTCCAACCCGCCTTGCAACTGGCCGTGCAGCACTTACGCGAAGCGACGTTGCTCCATCCCCCCGAGCCCCGTACGCCGTGGAGTGTGTCGTTGCGCCTCAGCGAAACCAATGGCCAAATCGTAGCCGCCATTAGCGACCTCCCCAATCGCATCGCCATTGCTATCCGCGACGCCTGGTTGCGCAAATCACCCAACGTGATTGGTGTATTGATGCCGTACGGCGTACACGAAGGCGAAGAAGCCATCCAAGAAACACACTATGGCATTACGATGAATCTGGGCGCCACGACGTTTTTCCAAGTGTCGTTGTCTGCCGCCAAAACGTTGTGCGATGCAGTGCTCGCTGGCCTCGGCGACGATATCAGCGAATGGCGTATCGTTGATGCGTTTTGTGGTGCCGGCACCTTTACCTTGCCGTTGGCACAACGGGCCAAACGGGTGATTGGTATCGAAGAATACGCCCCTGCTGTGGCCAGTGGCCAACAAAACGCCTGGACCAACGGCCTCGAAAACGTGGAATGGTATACCGAGCCAGTCGAACGAGGTATCGCCCACGTACTCGAAGCCGATGCGATTGTACTTGACCCGCCTCGCCGTGGTTGTCACCCCGAAACCATCATGGGGATTTTGCGCTTGATGCCCAAAAAAGTCGTCTATGTGTCATGCCACCCCGGCACGCTGGCCCGCGATTTGCAGTTGATTGTGGCTGGTGGCTACAAAGTGACGGCGATTACCTGTGTCGACTGCTTCCCACAGACTGCCCACGTCGAAAGCGTCACGGTGCTGGAGCGTATATGATGCATTTGCGTCAGGCAACGCAACACGATGCGTTACTGTTAGCACAGCTCAATCGGCAACTCATCATTGCCGAGGGCTCTGATAATCCCATGGACGAAGCCCAACTTGCCACACGCATGTTGGGCTTTTTGGCAGGAAGCTACCAGGCATGGTTGTTTTGCGTTGCCGACGATGTGGTAGGGTATGCCTTGGTCGATATGGGACGTGACCCGGTCTATTTACGCCAATTTATGATTGCTGAATCGTACCGGCGGCGTGGCTATGGTCGTCAGGCCTTTGGATTGCTGCAACACCAGCTCGCTGGTGTACCACTATCCCTCGACGTCTTGCACACCAATCCCAATGGCCTTGCGTTTTGGCAAGCACTGGGATTTGTGCCATGGAGTACAAATTTACGCATAAGCGGAAAAATAGCATAAATACGAAAAGGATTTGATATAGTGCAAGAACAATTAACAATTCAGGCTCCGTGGAAGTGGCGATTTGG
>DBCF01000126.1:7576-9197 GCA_002292925.1 Roseiflexaceae bacterium UBA965
TGGGGCCGTTGATTGGCACGATTGTTGATCGTAACAGCCGGCGATTTTTTATTGTCATGAGTAATTTGGTCTATGCGGCCAGTGCAGCGGTATTGTTTGGGTTGTCGTACTACGATCAATTACAACTGTGGCATTTGTATATGGTGATGTTTGTGAATTCATTGGCGGGGCAATTTCATTTTATGGCGATTAATGCAGCCACGGCCCAACTCGTTCCCGAAGATCAACTACAACGGGTGTCGGGATTGGGGCAACTGCGCGAAGGTGCCGTGTCGATTATTGCACCGCCCGCAGGTGCCTTGTTGCTCGAATATCTGCACCTCGATGGGGTATTGTTTTTGGAAATATGTACCGGGGTGGCAGCCGCCATGATGATGTTGTCTATTGCCATTCCCAAGCCCACCGTCGCTGCTGACGCCCCCAAATTGAGTGTGCTGGCTGATTTGCGGGCGGGGCTCCGCTATGTGGTCAGTTGGCAGGGGTTGATGGTACTGATGCTGGTCTCGATGTTGTTGAATTTGTTGTTCTATCCGGCTTTTTCGTTGTTGCCACTGTTGGTCAAAAACCACTTCCACGGTGGGGCATTGCAGTTAGCCTGGTTTGAAATGGCGTTTGGGATTGGGATGATTAGTGGCTCGGTGGTGTTGAGTGTGTGGGGTGGCTTCAAAGTGCGCATCCATACCATGTTGCTTGGTTTAGTGGGGATGGGAATTAGTATGACCATACTCGCTACTGCCAGCGAAACGGGGCTCTATATTGGTATTGCTGCCATGGCGTTGTTTGGAATATTACAGCCGATTACCAATGGCCCCTTGTTTGCGATTTTGCAATCGACGGTCCCCAAAGAAATGCAGGGGCGCGTATTTGGGTTGATGGGGAGTTCAGCGGGGGCTATGGCGCCAATTGGATTATTGTTGGCCGGCCCCGCCTCAGATAAATTCGGATTGCAGATTTGGTTTTTGGCGGCGGGTGTGGTATCGCTGGTAATGGTACCGGTGTTGTGGTTTTTACCGGCGATGCGTAATTTTGAGCGTGATGCTACGAAGCTCCAATGATAATCAAATGACGTGGCGTGGGTGAGAATATGCATAATAAACGACGAACAAACGAAATCTACCAGATTGCCACGGATATCGGAATAGCCGGTGTAATGGCGATGGTGCTGTTGTGGGTGAGTGTATGGTGTGCACCTGCGGTTACGGTGCGGGCTGGTGACCACGATTATTGGTTTTTCCGGCAATTTTATGACGCCGAATCAATTGGTGATCTGCGCATGCGCTGGTCAGAACCCACTAGTGTGTTGCGCCTGCCGACGGTACAAGGTACTGATACGGTGGTGTCGTTGTGGCTCCTCAATGGCCGTCCAGGGGGGACACCACCACAAACGATCCGCTTGTCTGCCCCACATATGACGTCATTGGATGTCGCGGTGGAAGGATGGCAGCTGCGCCGATATATGTTTTTGGTGCCGGTACAGGGCTGGTCATGGCAAACCCCACTGACACTGCAAGCGCGTGATGTGATTGTTGGTGCCGAACAACGCCCAATGGGTGTGCTATTGGCAAAATTTACCACCAGTGCCGTCACTGTCAATCAGCCCTATGCCGGTGGGATTGGTTTG
>DBCF01000292.1 GCA_002292925.1 Roseiflexaceae bacterium UBA965
ATACCACATACCAAACCAGATATCGCTCAGCTCGGTTTCACCTTCGCGCACCACCGCATATTCGTGGTGCATCAATTGCTCGACCGTCGCCAAATCACCCAGTTCCAAGGCAATCCGCCCCCACAAAATCTGGATGCGGTCGTTTTGTTGCACCACTGCCGGCAACGCCTGGTACACCACCTGGGCCTCGGCAAACAGATTGGCCGCACACAACAATTCCATATATTCTTGGGCTATTTCCATCGTATCAGGGCTCAATTGCCAGGCCTCGTGCATACAGCGCTGGGCCTCGCCCACATCGCCATTCCAGCGTGCCAACACCGCTAGGTTGCGCCAGGCCCACGCTGAGGGTTGCAACGCCAGCGAGGCCTGCCAAGCCGCCGCGGCTCCCACCGCATCGAAATGCTCTAGGCGCATCACGCCCACGTGCAACAAGGCATACCAATCATTGGCCGTCTGGGCGCTCTGTTCGAGCAAGGCCCGCCACTCCGGTTGCACCATCCATTCCCCCGGCAAGGCCGTAGGCGCCTGGCTCGGCAAATGGCCGTGGGTCAACAGCGTCAGCCATTTGGTCTGCTCGGCCTCGATCGTGGTAGCCGGGAAGACAAACGACGCCGGCACGGCTGGGGCCGGCTGCACCTGGCGGCGCGCCAATTCCACCGCACCCCAGCCCGACCCCGCCTGCACGATGTGCGTCGCAGGCAGGTCGGCGCGTTGGGTGTACAACGCATCGATGGCCTGCAATTGCGCCGGGCTCAGCTGGGCCTTGAGGGCATGATCGACACTCTGCCAAGCCACATCCCAATCGGGTGAATGCACGGCCGTCGCATCACCTTGAAACATGCCAAAAATCTGGGTCCAATGCCAATCGGCCCGCGCCGGCATATTCAGGCCGTGCAGTTGCGATGGTGCAATACCCGCTTGGATTTCGAGGTAGGGTTTGCCACCGGGTGCGAGGAACTCTTGCCAATGGCGCCCCCCTTGGTGACTGCCCCAACAAAACATTTTGCGGTAGCGCAAAAACGGCGTCGAGGCCTCGATGAAGCCACTACCGTCGTGGTCGAGCGCTGCTTCCCAGGGCATGTCGGCAGTATCTTGTTGGAAGAAATATTCATTGGCCGAACCCGAATGCAACGAATACGAGGCATCTTTGTTGTCAAAAGTCGCCAAAATAGGCATCTCGCCATAGCCGAAATCGAAATGCTTGCCCGTCACGTCGGTATAAATAATCTTGCGTGTCGGCGCCAACACCCGCACGGTGGGACTTTCGTCGACGGCGGTATTGGTCCACCAATACATCGAGGTGTCGTTGTCGTTGGGGTTGGCCACGCGGGTGTGGGCAATCAGCCACGGCGAGCCGGGGGGCAGGTAGAAATCAATTTGCCAAAACAAGTTTTTACAGCGCTCGTACTCGTACAGCCGCAGGCCAGGCTCGCCATCGGCGCCGGTGATGGCGGCGGCGTAGACGGGGGCACAGGTGCCAAAGGTATGCCCGTATTGGCTGACGTTCCACTCAATCCCCCCCGAAAACCAAGCGTTGCGGTTGGCCAAATTGGCCGGCTGAAAGACCGGATTGCGGTTCAACAATTCGCGTTGTGACGGCTTGTGGAACAGCGACCACAGGCGCCCGCCCAAGCACGGCATAAAGGTCGCTTTGAGGATATCGTTTTCGAGTACCACCGTGTCATAGCTGATGGGGATGCGCTGGCGGGTGTAATTGTCTTGCATGCGGTAGGGCAACACGCGATTGCCACATTCGGAGCCGAGCAGTGTTTTTTTGACTTCGGGCATGGCGGCATCCATCCGCACATGGCGATGCGGATTGCGCTCCCGGAAGCGCGGCAGGGGGTTTTCGGCACCTAATTCTACCCCGGGCATCGTCAACGGCTCGACACGTAGCGTCGTCATGGCGCATTGCTCCTCGCTACCGACAGTGGTAGCTATATAGTGAGATTCTGGTTGTGCATTTATCATACCATCCTCGACAGCCGTCAGCGATAGCGTATACTGTTGCCATGGCCTGACGTGTCACGTCACCAGCAAGGAGCCTGCGATGAAAGTCCGTTTCGGGTTACGCATCCCCTCACTCAGAAAAAGAATCGCCGCCCGTTTGTCCGTCAAACGCTACCTCCGCCACAATCTGGGCCTCAAAGCCCCCCGTGGCTTCGGCTGGATTACCAACCCCCGCCGCGCCCTCTACAACCGCATCTACTACCGCACCACCCGCGGCTGCGGCACACGCGTCATCATCCTCGGGATCGGCTTAGGCACGTGCATCGCGTGGTTGTCACCGCTGATCGGCTGATTATTTTGATGAAAAAAACAACCTGCGCCACGTGAATGGGCGGCAATACATCTACCGTATGCGCACATTTCTGGCACCATCACAGGTATACTATAGCCAAGTACTATCGGTGAGGGAGCAGGTATGACCACCAACCATGCAGTGTTTTTTGTCGACCTCCAGCAAAACCAATTCGACCCACGCTACGGCATATACAACGCCGACACCTTTTTGGTGCAGATGACCGAGGCCTTGGCCGAGGCGCGCCAGCAAGGCGACCTCGTCATCCACATCCAGCACGACGGCCCTGCCGGCGAAATGGACGAGCCCTTTAGCGAGGCCTGGCAG
>DBCF01000210.1 GCA_002292925.1 Roseiflexaceae bacterium UBA965
CAACCGGCATGGAATGACGCTGGGTGTGGGGTACTTTCGACATCATTTAGGCAACCAAGGAGATTCCACGCTACAGGTGCGAGCACCCTGCATGGAATGACGCTGGGGGCGAACGCTTCCTCCTTCATTTATTGCACCACAACAACCGCGTATGGTATAATCAGCAAACGTGGCCCGGTAGCTCAATGGATAGAGCATTAGTCTTCGGAACTAAGTGTTGGGGGTTCGATTCCCTCCCGGGTCACCACGTTACGCCACTTGCATGATTGCAAGCGGCGTTTTTGTTTGTTTGCCCCAGATGGCTCGGCTATACTAGGGCAACAGCAACCACACCCAAAGGCGCCAATTATGATTACCCCGCCCCTCATTCGCTGGCCTGCCGGATATCGCTCGGCGGTGGCATTGGCATTCGATGTCGACGGCCCGAGTGGCGATGCCATGCTCGACGATTCGCTGCTCGACAATCTGCGCTACTTTGGCGAAGGCAGCTATGGTCCCTACCGGGCCGTACCGCGCCTGCTCGATTTACTGGCGCAATACCAGCTCCACGCTACTTTTTTCATTCCCACCTGGGTGGTGACACACTGGACCAGCCTGTGCGAACGCATCCTCGCCGCAGGCCACGAAGTGGCCTATCACGGCCATCGCCACGAAGTTTTTTTTGATTTAACCATTGACCAACAACAAGCCGTGATGGAACAATCACGTAGCATATTCCAACAACGCTTAGGCATCACCCCCACCGGATTCCGCACCCCCTCAGGCGACTGGAGCACTGCTACCGCCACCCTGCTCCACACATTTGGCGTCAAGTATTCGAGTTCGATGCGCGGCGACGATCGCCCCTACTTCCACCCATCAGCAACTGGTGGGCATGGCCTCGTCGAATTACCAGCCCGCTGGGACATGGACGATTACACCGCCCTGGCCTACTTCGAAGACCCGGCCTTCCCTAGTGGACTCGACCGCCTGGCCGATTACCGCGCCGTGATGCGCAACTGGTCGGCGGAATTCCAAGGCTATCACCGCGACGGGTTGTTTTGGACGACGATTTTGCATCCCAAAGTCAGCGCCAAACCAGGGCGCTTATCTATCCTCGAAGGCTTATTCCAGACTATCCGCCAATACGACGATGTCTGGGTGGCACGGGGCAACGATGTCGCCGACTGGTGGATTCAGCAATACGGCCAAGGAGGCAACAAATGACCACCGCGCCCAATAACTATTGGCCTGCCGGCAAACGCTGTGCCGTGCTCATCAGTGTGCTGTTTAGTGATGGACGTGACGCCGTAGCCCAAGCGCCTGATTTACCGCAGCGGAGCAAAAGCTTCTCGGTGTGGCAATACGGCGCCTTGCGTGGGGTCGATCGCTTGCTCCAAACCTTCGCCGATTTTACGATTCCTGCGAGTTGGTTCGTACCAGGGCTGGTGGCGCAACAACACCCCCAGCGCATCAGCGACATCGTGGCAGCCAACCAGCAGCTTGCCAGCCTCGGCTGGGATTTTGAAGCCTATACAACCCTTGATGTGGCGACCACCCAGACCCTGTTGACCCACAGCAAAGCGACACTCGAGGAGCTGAGTGGCCAGACCGTCACCGGCTTCCGGTTGCCGAGTGGGCGCTGGCCGCGGCGATTTGATGTGGCGTTGCAGTCCGCAGGGTTTGCGTGGTCGGCATCACTCAACGGCGATGATATGCCGTATAGCCACCACAGCGGGCTGGTCGAAATCCCGGTGCATAGTGAGCTCGACGACCGCCCCTACTTCCAATTCAACTTCACCCCGGCCTTCCCGCCCGGGCATAGTCGCTTGCCGGCCTACGACGCCGTGTTGGCGAATTGGCTACTCGAATTCGCCGCCTACCGGCGCTATGGTGGCTGCTTTGTGTTGCAACTTCATCCCGAGTGGATGGGCACACCCGGGCGCAATCAACTCTTGCGTGATTTTTTGCATGAAATCACTCGCCACGACGATGTGTGGATTGCCAACGGTGACGCCATTGCCGCGTGGCATGCGGCTCACGCCCAACCACTGCCAACCACCCACCCCCTCAACGTCTACGAAGTCTACCGCCAAGAACGGGGTCGGCATGACGCCTAACACGCTCACCAGCTTGGCCCAAATGGTACACACCACCCGCTATGCTGATTTTTCGCCTGCTACCATCCACAAAATGAAAATCCACCTACTCGACACCCTCGGCGTCAGTCTAGCCGGCGCCCACGCCAGCGAAACAGCGCGGGTCATTGCTGGTCTCGGGATTAGCGCCCAAACACCTGGCACCACCCACATCTGGGGTACCCCCTACTACTGCGATGCCCGCACGGCGGCGCTGGTCAATGGGGTGGCCGCCCATGCCTATGAGCTCGACGATAGTGGCGGCTGTGACCATTCGGGCGCAGTCGTCATCCCAGCCGCAGTAGCCGCCATTGCCAACATCGCAACGCCACTGTCGGGTGAATCCTTGCTCCGCAGCCTGATCCTCGGCTACGAAGTAGCCCGGCGCGTGCTCGAAGCCTGTGGTGGCTACGAAGCACACAATGGGCTTGGCTGGCATTCAACGGGGACGTGTGGCGTCTTTGGTTCGACTACTGCCGTCGCCTTGCTCCACGCCTGTAATGCCGAGCAACTCGCCTACGCACTGGGCATTGCCGGGTCGTTTGCGGGAGGCACGTGGAGTTTCATCCATGATGGTAGTCACACCAAAAAACTGCATGCCGGCCGGGCCGCCGAAGCAGGTATCATGGCGGTCAATTTGGCGTTAGCCCAATTCAGCGGCCCGCAAGCGCTGTTTGACACCGGCACCTGGGGCAGTTTTTTTGATACATTTGGTGGTGCTAACAATGATGCTAGCTTATTACTCGCCCAATTCGGCGCGTATTGGCGGATTAATCGCTGCTCCATCAAACCCTATGCCACCTGCCGGGGCTCACATTCGGGGATTGACGCCATTGATATTATTATGTCTACCAATCAACTCGCCCCCAGCGACATTGCAGATATCCACATCGCCATTAGCGCATTCCAATACGGGATGTGCGGCAGCACCCGCATCACTACCCGCGCCGAAGCGCAAATGAGCTTGCCGTATGCGCTGGCGGCGCGCCTACACTACGGCAAAGTCTTTTTGGCGGAACTCGAGGATGCCGCCTGGCGCGCCCCGCACATCGCCCACTGGCTGAGCCACACCACGGTACAGATTGATCCTCAGATGAGCGATGATGCCGAGCCGGCGATTACCATTACCACCCACGCCGGGGCGCGTTATACCCAGACCGTCGATCATCCCCTTGGTGGTCCGCAAAACCCGTTGAGTGATGCCCAAGTCATCGCCAAATTTCGCGATTTGGTGGCGCCAGTCGTCACCACAGACACGAGTGAACAGATTATCCACTTGGTGCTCGACCTCGAACACTGTCGCGATGTCAAAAAACTCTGCGCATTGTTGTAAGCATATTTCTCTGCTATAGTAGCCCAAACGATTCAATAAGCGGTCAAGGGGGACACGATGCGGACACGACATTATGGCGCAATCGTCGTTGGTGGGGGAATTTTGGGATGGAGCACGGCCCACCACCTACAACAACAAGGGATCCACGACATCGCCATCATCGACGTCAGTCACCCAGGCGTGGCCACCACGGGCGCCGGCGCCGGCTTTGTGGGGGAATGGGCGGCGGGATTTGGTCCCAAAGGGTGGGGCGCCAACGAACTGGCCCTCGAACAATATAGCCTAGCCTTTTATAAAGCCCTCGGGCAACGCCACGACATCCACTTGCGCTGCAACGGCAATCTCTTTTTGGCACGCAGCGCCCATGGCTATGACAGCTGGATTGCTCCCATGCTGACACACCCCCTCGCCCCTGCCGATACCCGCGCCCTCAACCCCAGCGAAATCCACGCCATTAGTGGCGGTAGTATCGCTGCAAACGAGGTATATGGCGCCGTTTACCACCCCCAAGGCATACAAGTACACACTACGCCGGCAGTGGTTGCCATCGCCCACGAGGTATTGCGCCACGGTGCCACGGCGATTTATGGTCAGCAAGTGGTCGAATTGGTGCACGAAAATGGCCATATCAGCGGAGTAAAAACCAATACTGGCCAACTGTACTACGCCAATCAGGTGATTGTGGCGGCTGGGGCATGGAGCAATACATTGTTGCGCACGGTGGGATTAACCCTGCCGTTGTACCGCGTAGTGGCCACCCGCATCATCGGGCAAGTCTGTGGCGTGCCTGATTGCTTGCCCACCGTGATGATTCCAGAGCAAGGCGCCTGGATCCGCGAGCACCGCGGGGCCTTGATGTGGGGCACGGGTGACGGCTATGCGGCAGTCTACGACTTGCCTCAGATTGCCACGGTGGGGACGCGCCCGTACTACCCCGAATTGGTGACGTCGTTGACCAACGCCGTCCAAGCCTCGTTCCAACGCTTGTTCCCTGCCGTCGACATGAGTGTCGCCAACTGGACCCAAGGGATGCCGGCCTATACTGCCGACCGTACCTTTATCGCCGGTGCAGTGCCTGGCATCCACGGACTGTGGGCCGTCACCGGCGACAACGAAGCCGGCGTGACCCACGCCCCTGCCCTCGGGCGCATGCTGGCTGAATTGGTCACCCAGCATGCCCGCACCGACATCGACTATGCCAAATTTGGGCTAGAGCGCTTCACCCATACATATGCCGACGAACAGGCCGTGGCCGCCGCCATGCCGCCACGACGCTAGAAACAACACCACCATGCCACA
>DBCF01000159.1 GCA_002292925.1 Roseiflexaceae bacterium UBA965
TCTGCGTACTCTGTGCGAGATAAAATACATCTCCGTTACGATTTTTCATGCAAAACAGTTACATTACAATTATGTGCAATTGTGAGAAACAATCAAATCTGGTTGCCCCATGAATTAGAGTTGTGGTACTATTAACAGTGAATATATCTGCATCCCCAAAACGTGCAAGCGCTTCACACGATTTAGGGTGCCGGTATAGTACTTTGTGAAAGCGTTCATTAAGTCAGAGGGGCGTGTTCATGAGAATTCGCACAGCCGCATTGGCGGCCCTCGTAGTCGGCGCTGTACTGTTTTTTGCGTTCAACTTGAAATTCCCCACATTCCCGCCGGTATCTGTGAAAGCAGAAGCGCTGGCATGTATTGGGGGCGTGATTGATGACGCAGGTCATTGCAGTAAAGAAACAGTGTTTCCGATTACAAACTCCCTACTAACAACTGTCGTGGTCGATGTGTTGTTAGTGTTGTTGGTGGTGTTTGGCGTACGGAACCAGATGGTACCCCGTGGCTTCCAAAACTTCATCGAACTGGTAGTGAGTTCACTCCATGATTTTGCCTTGGGTGTCGACAAAAAGAATGTGGCAAAGTTCTTCCCATTTGTCGGGACAGCATTTTTGCTGATTTTGCTATCAAACTTTGTGGGGTTGGTTCCTGGGGTCGGCAGTATCGGGTCTTGTCAGGTTGTCACTGATCCTGTCCGTCTTGCCAAGATGGAAGAGGATGCAGCGAAAATCAAGCCGACAAGTTTCGATGCATTGCCACAACAATGCGATCATCATGAGCATGAGGAATTGGTACCGTTTTTTCGGGCACCAACAGCTGACTTGAACATGACGTTGGCATTGGGGTTGATGGCGGTCATTCTCATCGAGTATTTTGGTCTCAAAGCGCTGGGGCTCGAGTATCTCGTGCGGTTCTTCAACTTCCGTGAAGGTCCGATGTTTACGGTCATTGGCTTTATCGAGCTATTGTCCGAATTCATTCGTATCGTATCGTTTGCCTTCCGTCTATTCGGCAACATCTTCGCTGGTGAAGTGGTGCTCATCGTTATGGGATATTTGTTCCCATACATGCTGCCGCTGCCTTTCTATGCATTCGAAGTATTTGTCGCATTGATGCAAGCGGTCATTTTCTCGGTGTTGACGTTGGTGTTCATGTCCATGGCCACACAGGCACATGGTGGCGGTCATGATGAGCATGAAGCAGCTGCTCATTAATTTCGTACTAGTTATGTAATTATTTTGGAGGAATGAAATGACTGATGAAGGACTTCGTTTTGTTGCTATGGCATTGGCCATCGGTTTAGGCGCAATTGGACCCGGTGCTGGTATCGGTGTGGTGTTTAGTGGTGCATTGCAGGCCATGGGTCGTAACCCCGAAGCCGAAGGTATGCTCCGCACGTACATGTTCTTGGGCTTCGCATTGGCCGAAGTGCCGTTCATTCTTTCGATGGTGTTCGGTCTGCTCATTGGCTTCAAAATTATCTAGTTTTGGTTGTGTGGGGGTGACCCCCGTATACCCACAAGGAGCACTGCTTTGGAAAAACTAGGCATTAATTACAGCCTGTTGGTGGCGCAGATTTTCAACGTCATCTTCTTGGTATGGATGTTGTCAAAGTTCCTCTATACCCCAATTTTGAATCTCTTGCAGGAGCGCACCAAGCGCGTCGAAGAGAGTCTCCGTGAAGCCGACAAAGTGCGCGAGCAAATGGCTTCACAGCGCAAAGAAAACGAAGCCGAACAGGCTAAGGCTCGTCAAGAAGCCGCTGCGGTGATGGCACAGGCACAAGAACGCGCCCGTGTCCAAGAAGCAGAAATCGTGAATCAAGCGCGCCACGAAGCAGAGCGGATCAAAGCTGAGGCTCGTGCCAATGCTGAAACCGAGCTGGATCGCATGGCTGGCGAATTCAAGAACCAGGCTGCCACGTTGGTAACCGAAACGGCTGCCAAGGTGTTGGGCGCTGAGCTCAAGGGCAATCACAAGCAATTAATCGACGAGTCGTTGAGCCGATTAGGGCGCAACAACTAATGTACAGAGCGTGGCGGTTGGTGATTGTGCCAGCTGCAAGCGAGGTATACCGTGACTACATCTGATGCACAGATGATCGCACGCGCGCTCCAAGAAGCATTGAACGGTGCTGCCCTCAAGTCATTGCGTGCTGCTGCTGAAGCAGTTCGTGGTGGTGCGAGTAGTGCTGATAGCGTCAATGCGGTATTGGGAGCCGATGCACCACGTGAAGTCCGTAACGTTGTCGCCACATTGGCCGCTGCTGGGCGCCTCAATAGCATTGAGGCCGTTGTCAAAGCATTTGAAAGCGCCACGAGTCGTGGCACCCAAGTGCTCGAAGCAACCGTTACCAGCGCAGTCGCGTTGAGTGATGCCGAGCAAGCAACAACGATCGCGGATCTCCGTGGCAAATATGGCCAAGGTCTCGAGGTGCAATTCGCCGTCGACGAGTCACTGATTGGTGGTTTGATTGTACGGGTGGGTGACCAAGTCCTCGATAACAGCTTACGTACCCGCTTGAGTGCGGTGCAACGGAGCATGTTGACCAGTTAGCCTTTGCCACCACATAAATGAAACGGCAGCAGACGAGAGCCGCAGGCGGCTTTCGTCGCGACACAACGATTGAGGTGCCAGACATGGCCGTAGCAGCAAACGATATTTATCAGCGTCTGCTGAAAAGCATTCAAGAAGGTACCGACGCCCAACCTCGTATGATGAACGTCGGTACGGTGATTTCGGTAGGCGACGGTGTGGCACGTATTAGCGGCCTCGAACAAGTCATGGCAGCCGAATTGCTCGAATTCCCTGTGCAAGCAGGGCGAAGCGAAGCAGTGTTCGGTATCGCCTTGAACCTCGAACGCGATACGGTCAGCGCCATTGTGTTGGGTGATTACCTTTCGATTCAAGAAGGGGATCAAGTCAACGCTACCGGTCGCATTATTTCAGTGCCCGTCGGGCAAGGGTTGGTCGGTCGCGTGGTGAACGCGCTCGGGCAAGCCATCGACGGCAAAGGTGCGATTCAGAGCGACGTACTCCGTCCAGTCGAACGTATCGCCCCTGGTGTGATGGATCGTCAATCGGTCAACGAGCCGGTACAAACCGGTGTGATTGCCATTGACGCGATGATTCCGATTGGCCGTGGCCAACGTGAGCTCATCATCGGCGACCGCCAAACGGGTAAAACCGCCGTGGCCATCGATACCATCATCAACCAAAAAGGCAAAGGCCTCTATTGTATCTACGTGGCTATCGGTCAAAAGCGTGCCCAAGTGGCCCAAATCGTGGGCTATCTCGAGCGCTTCGGTGCCATGGAATACACCACGGTTGTGGCAGCCACCGCATCAGAATCAGCCGCGTTGCAATACATTGCACCGTACGCTGGTTGTGCCATCGGTGAAGAAGTCATGGAAAACGGCGTGACCATCAACGGCGAAGAAATTCGCGATGCATTGATTATCTACGACGACCTTTCCAAGCACGCCACCGCCTACCGCCAAGTTTCGTTGTTGCTCCGTCGTCCTCCGGGCCGCGAAGCCTACCCCGGCGACGTCTTTTATTTGCACTCCCGCTTGCTCGAACGCGCAGCACGCTTGAGTGACGCAAAAGGCGGCGGTTCGTTGACGGCATTGCCCATCATCGAAACCCAAGCCAATGACGTGTCAGCCTACATTCCGACCAACGTGATTTCGATTACGGACGGTCAGTTGTTCCTCGAATCAGACTTGTTCAATGCGGGTATTCGCCCAGCCTTGAACATCGGTTTGTCGGTGTCACGTGTAGGTACGTCAGCCATGACTCGGGCCATGCGCTCAGTTGCAGACCGCCTCAAGCTCGACTTGGCGCAGTTCCGCGATTTGGCCGCATTTGCTCAATTTGCATCGGACTTGGACGCAAACACCCGCGCCCAGCTCGATCGTGGTTCACGCTTGCAAGAAGCACTCAAGCAACCCCAATTCCAACCAATGCCACTCGAAGACCAAGTGATGGTGCTTTTTGCCGCCACCAACGGGTATTGTGATGCGGTGCCGGTTGCAGCGATTGGTCAATGGAAGGTTGAGTTCTTGCAGTTTATGCACACCGTGCACCCCGACGTGTGCAAAGGCATTTACGATACCCGGCTTGACCGCAAATTCCCGTCTGCTGAAATCAAATCGTCGCTCGAAAAAGCGATTGTTGAGTTCAACCAGACCAGCAACTTTGCCGGATAGGTCGCTGTTGGGGACGCATGGTAACACGCGTTCCCATCTTAAAACGGAAGAGGGAAACGGTGCCAAGTACACGTGAAATTCGCCGACGTATTCGCTCTGTGCGCAACTTATCGCAAATAACGCGCGCCATGGAGATGGTCTCGGCGTCGAAAATGCGGCGTGCCCAACGCAACGTGCTCGCTACCCGGCCGTATGCCGACCGACTCCGCGATGTCATGAGTAGCCTGATGGCCCGCGCAAGTGGGAGCCGCAAAGGCACTCTGCTTGAAGTCCGCACCGAAGTCAAAAACGTCGCGTTGATTCTCATCACACCCGATCGTGGTTTGGCTGGTAGCTTGGTTGCCAACATTTTGCGCCGCACGGCTCGTTTCGTCGTTGATGAAAAAGCCAAAGGGCGCAACGTGAAAGTCCTCGCTATTGGGAAAAAAGGGCGCGACTTCTTGAATCGTAGTGGTCAAGACTTATTGGCCGAGGTAACCAAGCTGGGTGACTACCCGAAGCTCGCCGATATCCTCGGCGTGTCAACGAATGTCATTCAAGGCTTTTTGAAGGGCGATTTTGACGAGGCGTATATCGTCTATAGTCAGTTCGTCAATACGCTGGTACAACGCCCGGCAGTGCGACGGATTTTGCCGGTGGAAGCCGACCAATCCACCCCCGCACCGGCGTCTGCAAGTAGCAACTACAACTACGAACCCGATGAGGATGTCGTATTGAAGGACCTGCTGCCCCGCTTTGCCGAGGTGCAAATCTATCAAGCGTTGCTTGAAGCTATTGCTAGCGAGCATAGCGCCCGCATGGTGGCAATGCGTAATGCCACAGACAACGCAAAAGATCTACGCCGCGAATTGTCCTTGACGTACAATAAAACGCGTCAAGCCAATATCACCAAGGAAGTCTCTGAGATTGCCTCGGGAGCGGCTGCCCTCGCAGATAGTTGATGTCTGCGTGTGGTCTGACCACACGATACGTGCTGGAGGAACTGTATGGCTCATGCAATTGGGGCAATTACCGAGATTATTGGCGTCGTAATCGTCGCCAAATTCAAGGAACACGAAACCCCCGCGATTTATAACGCAATCACGGTGCAAATGCCTGATGGCAGTACGCTGGTCGCCGAAGTGCAACAACACCTCGGTAACGGCAATGTCAAGGCAGTGGCCATGGGTACCACCGACGGCTTGCGCCGCGGAGTGCCCTGCACCGACACTGGTACCGCAATTTCGGTGCCGGTCGGCCCGTCCACCCTTGGTCGCGTCTTCAATGTCGTTGGTGAAACCATCGACGGCTTTGACAAATCGGTAGATGCCGCTGAAAAGCGCCCCATCCACCAACGCGCCCCTTTGCTCGAAGAGCAATCCACCCAAGCGCAAGTCTTTGAAACCGGTATCAAAGTCATCGACTTGATTGCCCCCTTCACCCGCGGTGGTAAGACGGGTATCTTTGGTGGTGCCGGCGTGGGTAAGACCGTGGTCATCCAAGAGCTCATCGCCAACATCGCCAAAGAACAATCGGGTTACTCCGTGTTTGCAGGCGTCGGCGAGCGCTCACGTGAAGGCAACGACCTCATCCACGAAATGCAAGATGCCCGCATCGACGACAACACCACCGTGTTTGACAAAACCGTGATGGTGTTCGGCCAAATGAATGAGCCGCCGGGTGCCCGCTTGCGCGTGGCCTTGACTGCCTTGACCATGGCCGAATACTTCCGTGACGAAGGCCGCGACGTGTTGATCTTCATCGACAACATCTTCCGCTTCGTGCAGGCCGGTTCAGAAGTGTCAGCTTTGCTTGGGCGTATGCCATCACAAGTAGGCTATCAGCCCACCTTGAGCACCGAAATGGGTGAGCTCCAAGAGCGCATCACATCGACCAAGAAGGGCTCGATTACTTCGATGCAAGCCGTCTATGTGCCCGCCGACGACTACACCGACCCTGCGCCGGCCACGACGTTTGCCCACTTGGACGCCACGATTTCGCTCGAACGTAGCATCGCATCCCGTGGTTTGTTCCCCGCCGTTGACCCATTGGCGTCAACGAGCCGCATTCTTGACCCGAATGTGGTCGGTGAAGAACACTACCGTGTCGCTCGCCAAGTTCAGATGGTATTGCAGCGCTACAAAGACTTGCAAGACATCATCGCCATCCTCGGTGTCGAAGAATTGTCTGACGAAGATAAATTGACGGTATCGCGGGCCCGCAAAATCGAGCGCTTCTTCTCGCAACCATTTACGGTGGCGCAACAATTCACCGGTCGTGCCGGTAAATATGTGCCCGTCGGTGATACGGTCCGCAGTTTTGCGCGCTTGTTGGCTGGTGAAGTCGATCACGTGCCTGAGCAGTACTTCTCATACCAAGGCTCGTTGGACGAGGTCATCACTGCCTTTGAAGCGGGTAAGTAATTCCATAGGGAGGTGCCGAGATGCCATTACATCTCGAAATTGTCACGGCTGAACGCCTCGTCCTTTCGGATGATGTCGATCAGGTCAATGCGCCGACCAAAGATGGCCGGGTGGGGATTTTGCCTCGCCACATGCCGCTGATTACGGTGTTAACCGAAGGCGAATTGAGTATCATCAAGAACGGGGTTCGCACCGAATTTGCCGTCTTTGGCGGTTTTATGGAAGTGCTCCCCGACCGTGTGACTATTTTGGCTGACTCGTGTGACCGCTCTGACGAAATCGACCTTGACCGTGCCGAAGAAGCCCGTCAACGCGCCGAAGAACGCATTGCCCAACGCAAATCTGACCAAGATATGATCCAAGCCGAAGCAGAATTGCGCCGCGCCTTGATGCAAATTCGTATTGCACAAACCAAGCGTAATAACTCCTAGGTATTGCACGACGCCCGGTACATGTGTACTGGGCGTCGTGTCTTTTGGTAATACTGTTTCCTATGGTACAATAGCCCGTATAGATTACGTTGTGTGTACAGATTGGACGGCGGACGCTATGGCCCGCAAAATAGGTATTGACCTCGGTACAGCGAATGTGCTTGTGTATGTGCGCAATCGTGGCATTGTGCTATCAGAGCCATCAGTAGTGGCCATTTCTACCAGAGATAATCGCATCAAAGCGGTGGGCTCTGATGCATTGGCGATGCTTGGTCGTGAGCCAGAGAGTATCGAAGTCGTACGCCCCATGCGGAATGGCGTTATTGCCGACTACGATATCACTGAAGCAATGCTCAAGCATTACATCAGCAAAACCAATGGCCGATTTAGTCTCAATAAACCCGATGTGATGATTAGCATCCCTGCGGGTATCACCTCTGTCGAAATGCGTGCCGTCCGCGAAGCAGCCTTGGCTGCCGGAGCCCGCCGTGCATATTTGATTCGTGAACCATTGGCTGCTGCCATCGGTGCCAATATCCCCATCGCCAAACCCTCGGGTAACATGATTATCGATATCGGTGGCGGTACTACCGAAGTCGCCGTGATTTCGCTCAACGACATCGTGGCCTGGAGCTCTGTACGTGTCGGCGGTAATCGCTTTGATGATGCCATCATGCAATACATCAAACGCAAATATAACTTGATGATTGGCGAACGCATGGCCGAAAGCGTCAAAATCGAAATCGGCTCGGCGATGATAATGAGTCGCCCCCTTCAAATGCAAGTCCGTGGTCGTGATCAAGTCGCTGGCTTGCCACGTACCATCGAAATAAATTCCACCGAGATCACCGAAGCCATCCAAGAACCACTTGACCAAGTCATCAATGCGGTACGCCGTGTGCTTGCCGAAACCCCCCCTGCCCTCGCTGAAGACCTCATCGACAAAGGGATGGTGATGACCGGTGGCGGTTCGATGCTCCGTGGCATCAATGATTTGTTGACCGATGTCACTGGCGTGCCATGTTATGTCGCCGATCAACCGGCCAATTGTGTGGCAATTGGCACCGGTATGGCACTCGAATATCTCGACGTTCTCCACGATAGCCTTTCTGGCGATGAATTGAATTAAGCAGGCATGGAACAACACTTGAATCCGCCCGCCAAGGGCTTGGTGCTCGAAATCGGCAGTGGTGACAATCCAAATCCACGTGCCGATATCCTTGTCGACAAATTTTTGTTTGACAATACCGAACGTGGTGGCAATATCGTCATCGATCGCCCAATTGTGGTAGCCGATGCTCATCATTTACCCTTCAAAGACGGGGTATTTGCGTATACCATTTGCTCACACATCCTCGAACACATGGACGATCCCCTGCAATTTGTGTCAGAGCTGACCCGGGTATCGCATGCTGGCTACATCCAAAGCCCTTCCGAAATCGCCGAACGTACCTTCCATTGGTCGTTTCACCGTTGGTATGTCAATTTAATCGGTGATACGATTATTTTGCACCCCCGTGAACCCGAAGAACCGTTTGGTGAGTTTTTTGATTATTTATATGCCTACAACCCGGCCTACTACTTGTTCCAACGCAGTATGCCCCATTTGTTTTGGGTCGAAAAAGAATGGCACGGCACGCTCAAAGTCGAAGTCCACGATAAATCACCGCTCAACTTCCATGACCCTGACCAGCTCAAAGCCTTGGTCGCACCACGCATGGGGACGTTGCGGTTGATTGGTTTGTTGATTGCCAGCGACATTGGGCGGCGGATTCCGGCCAGTTGGCGAGCGCGTGTCCGGCGGTTGTTGGGTCGCAGCTACCTCTAGGAGCTGGTGATGGTCGTACACTTGATTAAATCAGCGCGGCGGACCACCGTCAGTTATGTGGCGACACCACTCACGGTGTCGCCCAATTATGCCTTGGTACGTGCCCATTGGACGCGCCCAGCGGTCGACCTCGGCTATATGCAATTTGCCCCAGGCGATATCCTCGACGAGCATTTTTATGCGGATCAGTGGTATTCGATTTTTGCGGTCTATCGAGGCGATGGTCAGTTACGTGGCTGGTATTGCAATGTGTCGCGTCCAGCGCTGATTACGGCTACCACCATCCATTCGCACGACCTCGAGCTCGATTTGTTTGTCAGCCCCGACCGCCTGCAGCTACAACGCCTCGACATCGATGAATACGAAGCGCAACAATATCAAATCCATGATCCAGCCACCTATCAGGCGGGCTGGGCTGCATTGGCACAACTCGAAGCACTTGCACAATCTGGGTACGCTCCCTTTGACATAAAGGAGAGATTATGAGCCAAACGTTGGGGATCGGTCTGGTTGGGTATGGCGCTATTGGGCGTTTGCATGCCACGGTGTTGCAATTGGTGCCACAAATCTACCCGACCTTGGCGTATCGCCCACAGTTACGGGCGATTTGTGCCGGCGGCGAGCGTAGTCAGGCCAATGCCTGGCGTGATTACCCCACAGTGCCACAAATGACATATGCCGCTATGTTGGCCGACTCTACGATTGATGTCATTGCCGTCTGCACTCCCACTGGCGTGCATGCGGAGCAGGTCAGCCATGCGTTATTGGCGGGCAAGCATGTCATGTGTGAAAAACCACTGACGGTCGATCCTACAGTTTCTGCCACACTCGTCGAATTAGCTACAGCGCACCAACGAATGCTCGTACTTAATCACCACTTCCGGCGAATTCCGGCGCTAGCCGAAGCGCGCCGGCGCATTGCCCAAGGACATTTGGGTGATGGTATCAGCGCCCATCTGCGTTACTTTCGGGCCAGCAATGTCCGTGCTGACCGTCCGTTGACGTGGCGTTTCGCTGGTGATACCGGTGGCGTGTTGGTTGATTTGGGGTCGCATTTGATTGATTTGTGTCATTACTTATTCCAGAGCCCAATAGTCCGGGTCCAAGCCGATTTGCGGACGGTGATTGCCATCCGTCCTGATGCCCATGGGGTGTTGACATCGGTTGAGAGTGATGATGTGGCATGGTTGACTGCCCAATTAGCCAATGGCATGCGCGTCACGATTGAGGCCTCAAAAATGGTGCCCGGCGCTGCTGACGACATTCGCGTCGAAGCCTATGGCAGTGCGGGCAGTGTGGTGTTTGACATGCAAGAGGTCAATACCTTGCAGCTCGGCACCGCCAGCCACCCCGCTGCCATGCAGCGCACCCAAATCTGGAATCTTCAGCAGCCAAGTGCCAGCTTGCCCGGTGCCGAAACCCCTACAGGTCTGCTTGGTTGGCATGCCGCCGCCTGGGAATCAATGCTGGCTACACTAGCTGGTGAAGCGCGTGACGTGTGTGATGGTGCGGCGGGGCTGGCTGTTGATCGGGTGATTGCGGCGGCGCGCCACAGTGCAGCCAATGCCAATCAGTGGTGTGAGGTGGCGCAATGACGATTCCTACAGGATGGCAAGCCGCCGGGCTCGATTGGTTGGCGATTTGGCGTGACATGTATGACCGTGAGCGCGCCCAAGGCGAGGCGGCCACCCATCCTGACATGGAACGTAGTACCGATCAATATGCCACGGCTGCAGCGCGTTTTGCCCGCAACGTCAAGCGTGTGCCCCAACCCGATGCATTCATGCAATGGTTGTTGCCTCAGCTCAGTGTGGGTGACCGGGTACTCGATATTGGGGCTGGGAGTGGGCGCTATCTGCCGCCATTGACCGCAGCAGGATGTGACGTTATCGCCCTTGAGCATTCACCGGCGATGCGTGACCAGATTGATTTGCTGGTCCAAACGGCACAGCTGCCACACGTTACGACGCTTGCCGATACCTGGCCGACGACACCCCTTGTGCAGTGTGATGTGGCATTTGCAGTGCATGTCTTGTATGCGGTACGTGATATTGCACCGTTTTTGCAGGCAATGGATGCTGCTGCCAGTAAATTATGTGTGCTCGTGTTGGGGTTACGCCATCCTACCACTGCAGTACTGCCGTTGTGGCAGGCATGGCATGGTGAAGCCCGCTTACCGTTGCCTGCGGCGCATGAATGCCTCGCAGCCTTGGCGCAACTTGGGATTGTGGCGAATCTGACGGTATTGCCGGTGGCATCACCAATGAGTTATGCTAGTCTGGACGAAGCAGTGGCCGAAATGTGCTTCCGCTTGCGCTTACCCTACGATGATATCCATCAGCAACAGATTGCGGCACTCATCATACGTGAGTGGCAGATGAGTAGTCGTGGTGAAATGATTGTACCGCTATTACCACCGCCAAATTGTGTGATTTGGTGGTACCCAACCAAGGCGACCGTGGTATAATTACCAAATAGATGCATCCGCATGAATTGTATGCATCGAAATACTTTAAACATCGTATGCAATCGCCATCGAGATGATGTGTTGTGATATCGCCTGACGGCGATTGTGAATAGGCCGAGTAGGTAGTGTAATGGTTGGTGCGGATTCACTGGCATTGATTGCAGACGATATTCGTACGTGTCGGGCATGTCCGTTGTGTGAATCAGCGACACAATCTGTCCCGGGTAGTGGCGCTACTGATGCGCGTTTGCTGATAATCGGTGAAGCGCCCGGTGCCCACGAAGACAAGGCTGGAATGCCGTTTGTTGGTGCATCTGGCAAAGTACTTGACAAATTATTACACGTGGCAGGGGTTGCGCGGTCGACAGTGTTTATTGCCAATGTGGTCAAACATCGCCCACCTCAAAACCGTGACCCGTTACCCGCTGAAGTAGCGGCTTGTGCGCAATTTTTACAACGGCAGATTGCAGTGATTAATCCATTGCTGATTGTCCCATTAGGGCGCTATGCTGCTGCTAGATGGATTCCCGGTATCAAGATAAGTAGTGCACATGGTATACCGCAGCATGTGGCAAATTATATCGTTGTCCCAATGTTGCATCCCGCAACCGCGTTGTATCAACCACGAAATATGGCCGTGTTGGAAGCAGATTTTCAGGCATTAGGTGTATTGTATCGGACAGTCCTCGGCGACGTAGCTCAATAGTGAAGGAGTCTGAATGATGAAAACATACCAACTATCGGCAACAGGGCGACGGAATGTCATGTTGTTAATGATTGGTGCGGGGTTGATTTGGGTGTTTGCAATTTGGACCTTTCAGTCGACGTTAGCCATTAGTTATAGCCCCGGGAAAATCCTTGATTCATTACAAGCAACACTTGGCCAGGGGTTGACTGTAGACCGCACGGTGCCAGCGTTGTTTATGCTGGTATTAATGGTGGCAGCACCGTTGACCATCTGGAATATCGCGATGGAATGGGTGGCCCGCTATACTCCTACTGGTGATGGCCTGCGCTATGACGCGTTTGGGATTAGTTTGGTGATTCCCTGGAGCAATATCAGTGATATTCGTGCCATTGATGCTGACAGCGACGAACCGAGCCACGAGCTCCGTCTCAAAATCGACCCCACTGCCCAAATCAGTAATCCTTTGTTGCGGTTGTTGCATGTGCAAGCCTATGGTCGGGTGGTATTACCGGTGTATGCGGGGGTTGAGCATCGCGAAGAACTCATCGACGAAATTCGCCGGCGTGCAAACCTCAGTTAGGTTTGTGCCGTAATCATCGCGTTTCGATATGGTTTTGTGTGACCAAATACCACGCATGGTATTTGCTTCATTCGGGATAGATGGCAAGTTGGCGTGATCATTTAGCCTACGGTACTAGTGAACACGATAGGTACGGTATAACCGTTTGGAATAGCAATACGTGTAGTATCAGAAAGAAAGGACGCAAACTCAGCAAATTTATTGGCACATTGCTTGGTTGCTGTGCGGGCATCAGTTGATGTCGCGACGGTACCGTAGTGTGAACCAACATGATTGTGTTGATGTTGCATGTGAAATGACAAAACAGCGATTACGAGTAATTCCCTTGGGTGGTGCTGGTGAAGTTGGCCGCAACATGTGGGTGGTAGAGTACGGCGAAGACATTGTGATATTGGATTGTGGCGTCATGTTCCCCGAAGCCGAAATGCTGGGGGTTGACTTGGTGTTACCCGATATCACCTATTTGCGTGAAAACCTCCACAAGGTGCGTGGTATCGTATTGACCCACGGTCACGAAGACCACATTGGCTCATTGCCCTATGTGTTGCCTGAATTAGGCTTCCCGCCGGTTTATGCGACGCCATTGACTGCTGGTCTGGTTTCACACAAATTAAAAGAGCATCGCTTGCTCGAACAAACCAAAATTCATCGCTTTGAAGCTGGTGATGAATTACGTGTGGGTATCTTCAAAATTGAAACCTTCCACGTCGCCCACTCTATTCCCGATACCGTCGGTTTGGCTATCAATACACCCGCCGGCATCGCCGTGTATTTGACGGACTGGAAGTTTGACCATACGCCTGTTGACAAGCGACCCACCGACATTGCCGCAATTACCGCGTTGGGTCAGCGCAATCCCTTGGTGTTGATGACGGACTGTGTGCGAGTTGAATCATCAGGCTCGACCCCCAGTGAGCGGGTGGTTGGTGATTCACTTGATTCGATTTTTGCCACTGCCCCCGGCCGGATTATTGTGGCCACCTTTGCCTCAAACATCTCGCGGGTACAACAAGTGATTGATTCAGCCGAAGCCTATGGTCGGCGCTTGATGTTGGCTGGGCGAAGCATGGAAAACAACTTCCGTATCGCATTGGAACTCGGTTATTTGCGCATCCAACCCACCACGCTGGTACGTGGCAGCGAAGCCGCTACCTTGCCCGATGACCAAGTTGCCGTGATGTGTACCGGTAGCCAAGGTGAGCCGATGGCCGCCCTTGCGCGTATGGCTAACCGTGACTTCCCCCATTTGCGCGTCAAACAGGGTGACACTGTGGTCGTATCTGCCTCACCAATCCCTGGCAACGAAGTATCTGTATCACGGGTTATCAACAATTTGTTCCGCATCGGTGCCGACGTGATTTACGGGAGCGAAGCCAAGGTCCACGTGTCGGGTCATGCTGCTCAAGAAGAGCTCAAGATGCTCCTCGCCATGTTGCGCCCACAAAACGTCATCCCCTTCCATGGTGATTATCGACATATGGTGCTCTATCGCAAGTTGGCGTTGGGTATGAACATGGGTTACACCATGGACAACGTATTTGTAATTGAAAACGGCTCGGTGATGGAATTTGGCCAGAATTTCGCCAAATTAGTCAACAAAGTACCGGTCAATTACATCTATGTCGATGGCACGACGGTAGGTGACGTCAGTCAAATCGTGGTGCGTGACCGTCAACTCTTGTCACGCGACGGTGTGATGATTGTGGTGGTGACGATTGATCGCCACAGCGGTGAACTCGTTGGTGGCCCCGATGTGTTGTCGCGTGGTTTTGTCCAGGTACGCGATGCCGATACCTTGATTGATTCGACCCGCAATGTGGTGCGCCGAATCTTGCAAAAAACCAACGACCAAACCGAAGTCGATGCCGCCTTTGTCATCCGCAAAATCAAAGATGCAGTCGGCGATCATTTGTTTGAACAAACGCGCCGTCGTCCGGTAGTATTGCCAATTGTTACCGAAGTATAAGTGACAATTGAGCGGAGGCGGTGCCACTCGGCACCG
>DBCF01000166.1 GCA_002292925.1 Roseiflexaceae bacterium UBA965
CTCTGCGTGCGCTGTGCGAGATAATGGAGATCCGGTATTATCTACTGTTTGCCAAGTAGGCGTGAGTTTGGTACAATGTGGCAAGTTATAAACTGTTTTGTGAGGAACACCATGGCCAGCAAAAAAGGCAACCGCATCATCATCAAGTTGCGGAGCACCGAGAGTGCCCACACCTATACCACCGTCAAGAACCGCAAGAACGATCCCAGTCGGCTCGAATTGCGCCGCTATGACCCCACCGTGCGCAAGCACGTGGCCTACCGCGAAACCAAGTAGTTTCGCATTGGGATGTACTGAGACCGAGGTTGGGCAATTGCCCAGCCTCGGTTTTTTGTTGGTATGGACGGTATAGTGATACCAAAATATCGCTACAATCAGCTATAGACGTATCAACGCGCAGATTTTTACGATGAGGGGTCGTGCCATGGATGTATTCCGTCGGCTTGCACTCGCGGCTGTGGTGGGGTGCCTCGCAGGGTGTGCGAGTGCGCTTTTTTTGACATTACTGGCACAGACCACGGTACTTTTTCAAAGTCATACCTGGTTGCTCTATCTACTGCCCGTCAGTGGGGCGCTGATTGCGTGGGTGTATCAACGCTATGGCCAACAGGCTGCCGCCGGCAACAATCTCATCCTTGAGCAGATCCATGCCCCCCACGGGCGTGGTGTGCCGTTGCGCATGATGCCGTTGGTCCTAGGGGCGACGTTGTTGACACACCTTGGTGGTGGCTCGGCGGGGCGTGAGGGGACGGCCGTGCAAATGGGGGGCAGTATTGCCGGCGCCATCGCACGCTGGTTGCGTTTGACGCCAAACGACACGCGCATGCTGTTGATGACGGGGATTAGCGCTGGGTTTGGGAGCATATTTGGCACGCCGTTGGCGGGCATGATATTTGGCATGGAAGTCTTGACCGTTGGTGGTATCCGCTATCGCGCCTTGCTCCCGTGTCTCGTGGCTGCGTTTGTGGGTGATTGGACAGTGCAATATTTGCAGGTTAGTCACATCCATTACCACGTGCTCAATGTGCCAGCAGTCACCCCGCTGTTAATGGCGCAGTTGGTGCTGGCGGGGCTGGCTTTTGCGGGGGCGAGTGTACTTTTTTCGGAAGGCACTCATTGGGTCAGCCATATCACCAGTCACTACATCCCCCAGCCCGTGTGGCGGGCAGTGGTGGGTGGGCTGGTGGTAATCGTGGTGACGATGGGAATAGGGAATTACGACTACAACGGTCTCAGTTTGCCGTTGCTCCAACAGGCGTTTGTGCCTAATGGGGTGGTGTGGTGGGGGTTTTTGTTAAAAATAGTGCTGACGGTGCTAACCCTCGGATTTGGGTTCAAAGGAGGCGAAGTGACGCCGCTGTTTGTGATTGGGGCGATGCTGGGGAGCACGTTAGCGCTGGTTTTTCAATTACCCACAGATTTCATGGCCGCACTGGGATTTATTGCCGTGTTTGCTGCCGCCGCCAACACGCCGCTGGCTTGTATCGTGATGGCAGTGGAATTATTTGGCGGTGGGCCGTTGCTGGGGGTGGCGATTACCACGCTGGTGGCATATGTCAGTAGTGGACATCGTGGGATTTATTTGGCGCAACGGGTGATGCACGCCAAATCAGATGACGAGGCGTTGGATGTGGTTGATATGCCGTTGCGTGAACTTCGTGGGCGCGAGCGTGGCCGTTGGCGGAGCCAATTCGCGCGTTGGCGTCACCACCAACGCGCGGAGAATGGGCGTGGGGATTAGGGGCGGTAGACAGACTGGGTCATAAATGCCCCATCGCCCGCAACGTTTTCAACTACACCGATAACGGCGACTTGATCGTCTTTCTTCCACGCGGCATAACTCAACGTATCACCTTCGACCAAAATCGTGGGGTCAGCTTGCCACCCTTGGGCGGTGAGCATATCGGCGTAGTATTGTTTGACGACCACATAGGTAGCATCGTCGGGTAGGCGATACAGGGTGGCGGCGGCACTGGCTTTGTCGTTGATGTTGCTGGTGAGGCCGGCCACGAGTTCACCGGCGAGGGGTGCATCACTGGCTTGGGCTGGTGTTGCTCCGCTAAACGGCGTGATGCTGGCGGTGCTGGCGCCACTCCCACAGGCGACGATGGCGGGAATTAAGGCGAGACTAGCGAGGAAGGTGCGGCGTTTCATGTGTGTTCCTTATAATCGGTTAAAACTGCGGACGATACGTTATTTCTGGGGTTGGGCACTGACTGCCGCTACTTGCCACGTGCCATTGCTACGGACCAAGGTCATGTCGATGGTTTGGCTGCCATTGACATAATCGAGTTTGGCCGTGATTTGGGCGCGTTGATTGTCGTCAAACAATGTGCTATCGACAATCGTGACGGTGGTGTAGGCTGCATCGACGCCAATAATCGCTGGGATGGTTTTGCCACCGTCATAGAGTTTGGTGAGCTCAGGGCTGAGATACTTGGCACTACTATCACCACTAGGGTCCGTATGATAGGCGGTCAAAAACTCTTTGGCGACATCGACTTGTTGTGCATCGAGTGCTGCCGTGGCTGGGGCAACCGGTGTAGCGACGACCGTTGCCTCAGTGCTGGGTGTACTTTCACTGGTTACCGGTACGGTCGCAGTGGCTTCGCTGGATGTACCGGTGCTGGTGGCACCCGTACTCACGTCGGCAGTGGCGACGGGTTTAATGGCACTGGGGGTGCTACAACTCGTCATAATGACCATGAGACTTAGCAATAACAAGCGTTTCATTTTGTGCTCCTTTAGCGTAAATCGGGGGCAAGTGCGGCGGCGACGGCTTTTTCGGCATGGATGCGGGTGGTATCAAATACGGGGACAAACGAGTCACTCTGGTCGACAAGCAATGTGATTTCGGTACAGCCCAAAATAATCCCTTGGGCCCCTTGGGCGACGAGATTGGTGATGATTTCGCGGTAGCGCAGGCGTGAAGCAGGGATGATTTGCCCGAGGCAGAGCTCATCGTAGATAATGCGATTGACATCGGTGCGCTCCGCATCGTTCGGGATGATGACATCAATCCCAAAATTATCACGTAGCCGTCCTTTGTAGAAATCTTGCTCCATGGTATAGCGTGTCCCCAGCAACCCGATGCGGGTCAGCCCAAATTGTTGGATTTGGTGGGCGGTTGCGTCAGCGATATGCAAAAACGGCACAGGCAAGTCGTGCGTGATGTGCGGCGCTACTTTGTGCATGGTGTTGGTGCACAGCACGATGAGCTCGGCACCGCCGGCGACGAGGCGCTGGGCCACGGCGGACAGTGCGGCCCCGGCTTCGTCCCATTCGCCACGGTGTTGGTAGGCCTCTATTTGCGCAAAATCAACACTGGCGAGCAAAATTTGGGCCGAATGCAGGCCGCCGAGTTGATCGCGGACTAATTCATTGATGACGCGGTAATATTCTGCCGATGATTCCCAGCTCATACCGCCGATAAGCCCAATCCATTTCATACCAACCTCCTTTGTTATATGCTTTATCCTACCACGGAGCATGTATAATGCGCACAGGCGTTTGTGGTACAGAAAGGACTGCTCCATGACCAAGATTCGTTGGGGAATCGTTAGCACTGCCAATATCGGGATGGCCAAAGTAAACCCCGCCATGATGAAGGGTGAATACAGCGAGGTCGTCGCAATAGCCTCACGTGATTTGCCCAAAGCCCAAGCCGCCGCCAAACAATTAGGTATCGCCAAAGCCTATGGCTCATACGAAGAATTGTTGGCTGACCCCGATATTGATGCCATCTATAACCCTTTGCCCAACCACTTGCACGTCCCCGTGTCGATCCAAGCCCTCGAAGCGGGCAAGCATGTGCTGTGTGAAAAGCCAATTGCCTTGACTGCACAAGAAGCCCAACAATTGGCTGATGCCGCCCAACGCTTCCCCCATCTCAAATTGATGGAAGCCTTCATGTACCGCCACCACCCCCAATGGCGTCGCGCCAAAGCGATTGTCGCTTCGGGTGGGATTGGTGAATTACGCACCATCAACAGCATCTTTTCGTACTTTTTGACCGACCCCACCAATGTGCGCAACCAAGCAGACATCGGTGGCGGTGGTTTGATGGACATCGGTTGCTACAACATTTCGTTATCACGCTTTATTTTTGGCAGTGAGCCGACCAAAGTATGTGGTTTGGTTGAATACGACCCCACCCTCAATGTCGACCGCTTGACGTCGGGGATGATGCAGTTTGCCGGTGGTACTGCTACCTTTACCTGCTCGACCCAACTCAGCTCGTACCAACGGGTGCACATCATGGGGACGACTGGTCGCATTGAAATCGAAATCCCCTTCAATGCGCCACCCGACCGCCCCTGCACGATGTGGCACACCAGTGGCAATACGACCGAGACCATCACCTTTCCCACGGTTGACCAATATACCATCCAAGGTGATTTGTTTAGCCTAGCCATCCTCAACGACACGGCAGTGCCGACCCCGATTAGTGATGCAGTCGCCAATATGCGGGTAATCGAGGCAATTGTGGCCAGTGACAAACAGGGTGGCTGGGTTACCCCATAACATAAATTCAATTTGCGCGCGCCACAGAGTTATGCTATACTAGTGCTCGTTGTGGTGCGCGTAGCTCAACGGCAGAGCGCTGGTCTGTGGCACCTGAGGTTGCGGGTTCGAAACCCGTCGCGCACCCCATTCTACCCCCCTCGTCGCAAGACGAGGGGGTGTTTGTTTGTGTGCAATTGGCGTAGGGCGTTGCTGTCACATTTACCGCGTTGTGCTGATGTTACAATAAACATAATTGATGTGGATGGTGGGAGGATATCATGAAGCAGTCAATAATTATGGTGGCATGGACGATGCTTTTACTATGGTGTAACGCCTGTCAATTCACACCGCGCAGTGTATTACGGTCAGTGTCTGACGATGCGATTGCGATTACCGACATGCGCTTCCCCGTGGCTGATGCCAATGCCATCTATATCAATGAAGCATTTAGTACTGATGCGAGTGCACCATGGGGCTTTGCCCATAACGGCATTGATTTCATGACTGAACAACCATTCGAAAAAATCTACGCTACCACTAGTGGTACCGTCGTGCGCGTAGATGTCAAACAATTCCCTCCCCAAAACAATTGGCAAATGAATATAGAGATTGCAATCAACGATCGTTATACCCTCGTGTATGCAATTGAGCCGATGACCAATGACCAAGCGATTGGTGATGCGCAAATCCAACGAATTACTGTTACTGTTGGTCAAGAAGTACGTACAGGTGATGTGTTGGGGGAGTTAATCGGTGGCGTCAAAGGAGCACATATCCATTGGGGAATCAACGATACCACCACTGGCCAAGCGATTTGCCCAGCGCCGTTTTTTACTGCGGATCAACAGAAATTATTGGTGGCGCGCATCCCACGTGGTGCCAGCAAATTATGTTACCCATAAATTGAAAGGATTGCATGATGATTGCAACGACCCAAACCCGCGTAGCACTCTCTACCGGCGTGACCCTGAATGTCCATCAAGCCGGCAGTGGCCCTGACGTGCTGTTGCTCCATGGGATTACCGGTTGTGGCACGTACTGGAGCGTACAAATTGCCCAGCTCGTGGCTGCCGGCTACCGCGTCACCGCCCCTGATGGCCGCGGGCACGGCGAATCAGATCGTGCCAGTGACTATGCCACCGCTACTATTGGTGCCGATGCGGCGGCGCTGATCGTTGCACTCGGTCTCGACAAACCGGTGGTGATTGGGCATTCGATGGGCGGCGCGCAGAGTTTGGCGTTGGTGAGTATGCACCCCGAATTAGTGAGTAAAGTGGTACTCGAAGACCCAGCGGTATGGCCGATGGCGGGCGACGAAGCCTATATCGCCGAGCGGCGTGATCCGTGGATTGCCGGCTTGCGCCATTGGCTGACCATGAGTCATGCCGAACTGGTGGCCTTCAAACGGGGTGAAGCTCCCCATTGGAGCGACGAAGCCCTCGACTCTTGGGCCTACGCCAAGCTCCACAACGATCCCATCTTGCCGATTTGGTTGAATTCGGGCAAAATTTTGTTGTGGGATTGGCTAAAGCCAGTCGCTGTGCCGATTTTGGTGCTCTATTGTGAGGCAGACAAAGGGGGCGTCGTTCCGGCGGCATTCGCCGAAGCGTTGGTCAACTATATGCCCAATTTGAC
>DBCF01000303.1 GCA_002292925.1 Roseiflexaceae bacterium UBA965
AATAACGGTGGTGGTGTTGTAATGGCCCGTGTTGGCGAATGGGGACGGGGCTTTGATCGAAATGCAGTGTATAAATTGACACTCGGACAGCTTAGGCAAAAGTTGGATGATTTGTTGCAACCCCGTGAATCTGCAGTATTGTCAAAAATTACAAGTTTTACCGTTACTGATCCGATTGAATTGATGAGTCAGGAAAGTACACAGCTGTATGCGACAGTGGCAAAATCAGAAGCGATGAAACCTGTGCTAACTAGTCTTAGGAAGATTAAAACCGAACTGAATGTGGTAAATTCATTAGAGTCGTTACGCGCTCATCCACGGTGGCCGATGATGCAACAGGTAGTAGCGCAAATATTCGATGAACAGAAACAGAATACATTACGGAAACAGGTGCAGTTATCAATTACCGTCGATCACGAGACGGAACTGCTAAGTATTGGTGGCGAAGCGAATGATGCAGACCATTATGTTGGGGCAGAGGCACATATTAAGCTGATTCGTATGGCACAATATGCTAAAGCCAAGGCGAAACACTATTTGTTAGGGAATCAAGACCATGCTGGTTATGTGTTAACAGAGTTGCGCGAGGCGTGGAATACAATCGTAGCTGTTTCAAACGTGCCTTATGTGGGTGGATGGTTTATTGGAGACGAAGAGCGGCAACAAGCGTTTATTGGTGGAATTACCCGTTTTTTGCAGGCTTATTTTCGTGTTTCGAGATGTATCGAAGTCTCAGATGAGGCAGAATCAGTGATTGTGCGAGCACGTACTGAATTCCGCAATTTAACGTTAGTCGTAGAGCGGCAAATTCAGAGTATCAATGTAGATATGCCTGCAGAATATACGAATTGTGCGGATTTAGATGAAACGTTTGGTGGGAATACGACGTGGCTTAAAATGTTACGACGTTCATTAGTCGGTAATCTGGAACAAGCACAGCAGTCAAAAGAATTTCGAAGAACTGTTGAGATGGGTGCAAGTGGATTGACTGAAGATGGTTTAAAGTATGTGCTTGAATCACCGGCAGTGTCTGGGTCTGACCAAATAGTTAATCAAATTAATACGAGTGAAGGGTCAAATAGTGCTGTATGGTGGCAGGGCATCCAGAAACCAAGTAGTTGGGAAGGGGTCAACAGTTCCCTATGGTTTAATTATCGTATTTTCCCAAAGTTACCGGGAGCGGTACGTGAAAAAATAAATCGTTCGAATGAGGCATGGGGACCAACAAATACACGGAAATCACCGCAATATATTTTCATTAACTCACCAGCACTTGGGTTAAAAGTCTATGCGGTACAGTGTGTAGTGGCAGGAGTACATACTGACGAGGTCGGGCAGTTAAGACAACTTCTCAGCAACACGATCAACGATTTAGCAGTAACTAACCCGCGATATTCTGAAGCAAATGTATTTTCGTTAGGTCGGTATTTAGGTATCCAGTGCACCCGCAGTAGTGGGCTCCCCATCCGTGTGCCAGCGGCACTCATGGATGACCCATATGACACGCGCATCAAAGAAATTATGACGATAATGACGGATTATCTGGTGATTGATCAGTCGTGATAGATACGGTATAGGAGGTTTTTATGCCATATGATGCGCATAGTGGGTTGTGGCCACAAGTAGGAGAATCTTTTTTTCGAGACCGCATATTTATACCGCAGTGCCAAGTTGGACCGCATTGTGTGGCCACTACGCTAGCGATGATGACGGGACAAACGCCAAATGAATTTATGGGTAAGATGAACACGCAGAATCCGGCCACGTGGTCAGATGCGTTGGCACCATGGCAGATGCAACTCGCCTATTGCCCAACGGATGTACGAAAGGTGAAGTTTTATATTGATGAATTGATTCACCTCGATGATTTATTCACGATAAGTTACTATACGACGACTGACGCTGGACGAATTTTGGCTGATCCCAATGAGCGTGGTTGGGTGACGGGGTCGCATGTGGTGCTATTTCATCGCGAGTATATCTTGGACCCAGCTAGTGGTCAACGAGTACTTGCACGTGAACACCATGGTATGGAATGCCACACCAAGCGTATTTTTCGGGTGGTGCCACGTGGTTATCCGCGTTGTTTGTAACACAGTTATTTATGCCGGTGTGCATTTGTGGTACGGTCGATGGTTATAGTGTTGCATATAAACGTGTCATTTTAGAATCGAAGTATTCCAACTTATCAAAGATGTATTGCTGGCGATACTACTGCCCCCCCCAAAAAAAAACTACCCCCGCAATCCCCTCATCACGAGAGAATTGCGGGGGTCATGCATGGTCGTTACGCTGCAGGTAACGACTGTATAAATGACCGCACACCGTCGGGGATGGCGAATTCGTGGTCGGGTTTGTACTCGATGTTGCTGTAGGTCAGGCTCTGCGAATCGTAGAACTCCAACTGGAACTGCAACTTCTCGAATAATGGCTGGTCGCCAAATACAAACATTGGGATGCCTTCGGGTTTGTCGAACGGCCCGCCGTCTTCCTCTTGGGGCTTTTCGGGGACTTTGTCGTACATCACTTTGTCGAAAATGATGTCGTACATGTTGTTTTGGCGGTTCGCTTCGAGTAATACGTTGCGAAACACCGCGTTCACCGTGTACCCCGCCGAGCCTTGTTCGAGAATCCCCAGTGCCACCAATTGTTTGATGTGCAATCGACTAAAGGTCGCAAAGGATGTGCCTTGGTTGCGCTCGCTGAGTTCAATCAGGTGCAATACTACCGGTAGGAGTGTTGCTTCCCGAAGCAGCGCTTTGATTTGGGCCACACAAAATCCAACGGCCGATTTGGGTGCCTTAGTGCCATCGCTAAAGCAAACAAAATCGTATCCCATACCACCTCCTCTACTAGGACGGATAGTTATTGTATCACCCTAATAAAGAATGTCAATAGAGTAACGTAAACAAATCGCTGGCACCATCTCTCTCATTACACCTGATACCAATAGACCACCACGTCATATTCACAGACGTTGCCTTCGCCCCATACATTAGGCTTGTATTTTTCGATGCAGGCCTCGAAGCTGCGCTGGAACGGCACGTCGTCGCAGATGTGTACCCGCACCACCGAGGTCTCGCCGTTGCCGTCGATGGGCACACATGACTGGGCCGCATAGGCACTTTCGAACACGGGGAAGGGTGGCTCGGCCGCCCAGGCATAGCCCACATAATCCTCCGAGCCGGTGCCAAAGGTCGAGGGGAACTTTTCGCCGTCGACAAAGAACTTTTCGTCGCCTTCGCCCCACCACCAGTCGATGTTTTTTTGGTCCCAGGCGCCGTACCACCAGCTGGGGGCGGGCTGGGTCGGGGGCTGCCAGCGATTGTTGATGTGTAGGTGTACCCCACAAAAACGCCCACGCCCGGTGAGTGCGATGATGGGCCAGTCGATGGCACGCCCCTCGGCGATTTGGCGCTGATTGTCGTTATCGCCATGCCATTGGGCATGGAAGTGCATCATGTCTGACCCGGCGCCGGCGTGGGCGGCGTGGGTCAGCCCCAGTCGCACCGTACAGACCTGGGTGCCGCGATTCACCACCGCGACATGCGCTTTTTTTACAAAAGGCATATACCAATGACTATACAGAAAGCCGGTGGTCATGCCCATTGGCAAGGTGCGGTAATAATTGAGGCCCGGGGCACTGCCAAAAAAATGTCCCAAGGGCACATCGACGCTGGGCGTGGTCTCGTCGTCCCAATAGATGGTCAGGCGCAGGTCGGCCAAAAGCGCAGTGGCATTGGCGTCGGTCAGCTCGGCGATGCTCAGCTGCATGCCGTGAATTGCCCGGGTCCCTGTGAGTTCGCTGAGGGNNCTGCATGCCGTGGATCGCCCGTGCCCCAGTGAGCTCGCTGAGGGTGGTGCTCGTCCCCGCCGCAACGGTGACGGTGGTGTGCGTGGTCTGGCTGTGGGGCGTCGTCGGCAGGCGGTAGCCTCGTTGCGCTAGGTCGCGGTCGACCTGAGCCAGCGCCATCCATTCGGCACTAGTGAGGGTGCCGGTATAGCTGGGCACCTGGGTGTCTGCGCCGAAACTGGTGTAGGTGAAGTGGTAGTATAGCCCCCAGCCCGGCGCCATGCGGATTTTGCAAGAGCGCTGGTAGGGGATGGGGATGAAGCGATTGCGCCCCCGCGACAAGGTGGGGGTGAGTTGGGGCAGATTGGTGATGCCGAGGGGATTGAGGTTGGCGGGGTGGCGTTCGAAAAAGTCGCGGAAGGGCATGTCGACCACGGGCGTGGCGGCGTCGTCGATGAAAATCTGGATGTGGCCCATGTCGGCAAAGGCCGCCCAGACCCGCCAAATTACTCCCGGGCCGCTGGCGTCAAAGACCACCACATAATCGTCTTCGTAGCGGATGACGCCGGTGCCGTCGTCGTTGGCGTCCCAGGCTTCGTACAGACTGGTGCTGGCGTTGTAGCGTGAACGGCGATCATAACTCGAAAACGTGCCGGTACGTTCGTCGGGTGGCGGCGGTGTGGCCAAGCGAGTCAGGTCGGTCAAGCGCCCAATCAGGTCGAGGTAGCTGAGCTCGGTCATGGGGAAGCTCCTGTATGTAGATGGTCGGTGGTGCTATCATACAGGCAAACGGGAGCAGAACCGGCAACGTGCGCTAAAGATTTTTGAAAAAATCATCATCGAGGTCGAAATCAAAAGAATCATCGGATCGCGACGACAACGACGTCGGCAGTAGTAGTGATGCGGGGCGTGGCGTGCTCGCATCGATGGCGTCGTGTGGCCAATTCCCGATGTCAACCTGTTGGCGCACACAGTAGCTCTGCACCTTGGCTTGCAGTTCGGTGAGTGACTTACTCTGGAGGTTACGGATTTTAGCGAGTTGCTGGGTGTTCATCTGCAAAATCTGACCAATGGTGGCGATATCAGCCCGCCGTAAACAGTTGGATGTGCGTACGGTTAATTCGAGGTAGTCAATCGACTGTTGCATGACGGTGAGGAGTTGGGCGCTAATGGTGAGGCGTGCCATAGCGACGGCATGCAGGGGCCAATCGGCGATGGCGAACTGTTGGCTGGCACAGTAGGCCCGCACGGCGTTGAGTGCGATTTGGTAGTCAGTGGGGTATTCTTGAATGATGCGGATGCTCCGCAATTGCTGGTCAGTCATGCGCAATATCAGATCGACGGTAGTGATGCCCAGTTCATTCAGGCGGGTGGCGATATGGGCGGGCATGGTGGGCACGTCAATCAAGGCAATCGGACGCCAGGGGGTGGCACGGGGCATGGTGGTGTGCGTATAAATCGTTAGCGCGTTGTCGTTTTTGTCACATTGTAAATCAACGATTTGGTGGCTGGTGAGTTCACTGGGTAGATGGTGAGTGGTGCGCCATTGGATGATGCGGCCGTCGTTGTGGCACAGAAAGAGTTGTTCATGATACCCGTACAAAGCGAAAATTCCGTGCTGGGGGAAAGTGAATGTGTCATCTGATGCATGACTTTCGCCCCAATGGTAAACCGTACCGTTGCTATCGAGGACAAACGAGCAATTATAGCCGGCATGCACCGCAACGATGGGGGTAATCAGGTCACGTACTACCAACGGCACGTCACAACAGCCGTGGGCGTTGACGCCCCAACAAATGATGTGATTGTCGTGGGTCACGGCCACGGTATGGTCATAGCCGGTGGCGGCAAGGCGGAGTGGGGTGGCGGGGAGATTGCATTCACCGTTCCTATTGTTGCCCCACATATGCCCGAAGCCATTGGTGTCGATGGCCAGACAAAAATCATAACCCGTCATGATATGCTGGATGGCCGGTAAATCGGCGGGGATGTCGCACTGATTGCGGGAATTGTCGCCCCAGGCCGTGACTACGCCATCATGGTCGCACATCAGCACGAAATTATCACCGGCGGCAATCGTCTGACATGCCTGACCAATCTGGGTGGGACCGTCGGGTGTGCCCCACACGTGGACGTGACCGGCGTCGTCACGCGTCACGCCAAAGTTGGTACGGATGATGGCTTGGCGCAAGGTCGGCGCGCTCCCGTGGCCGTTTTGCAATACTCGGTACAAGGCCTCGCGGATACTCTGGCTATCTTCGTGGTCGAAGTGTGGATAGACCGTGGTGCTGTCGCCGTTGTGTCGACAATAATTGAGGACGTCGAGGGCGGTGTTGACATGACAGATATCGGTAAATTTGCGGCTGATTGAGTTTTGATAGCGACCAAACTGCATGTCGGTGACGGGCATCGTCGCTAATGTAGTGGTGATTTGCGGTGGTAATGCCAGGGTGAATATCTGCGTATCGCCCCAATATTTGGCCCAAATACCATCAAGCACAAAGGTGGTGTGGTCGCCACGCTGGATGGTGCGATGCATCAGCTGTTTGGGGAAGTGCCACGTGCTCGTCGGTGTGATGGGTGCGCTGGTGGTCATGGATGCTTCGCTCTCGGCGGGTGTGGTGCGGGTGGGGTGCATGCTCTGGGCGATGATGGCATCGACTTTGGCGGCGGTGGTGCCGTAGCGTTGGGCCGATTGGGCAATGATCTGGGCGGCGACGCTGTCGTCGAGGTCACGCACTGGGGTTACGGTGCGCATGCTAAATGGGCGTTGGCTTTGGCCGGCAACTTGGGTGGCCACATAGGCTTGCCAATTGGGCAGATTGATGAGGTCTTCACGGCCAAATTCGGGGGCGAAGCGGGGGGTGAGGGTCTCGGCATCGGCAAGCCCTACCCGAAACGAAATGATAGTGCCTACGTTGCCGAGGATGGCTTGGATGATGCGTTTGTTTTCGATTTGCGCCAAAAACTGATTGGCGAGGGTCAAGGCAATCCCGTATTTGCGCGACTCTGAAAGCAACGAGATGAAACTATCCGAGGTATAGTTTTGGAATTCATCCACATAAATGGCAAAGGTCGGGCGTTGGGCAATGGGTAACTCGGCTCGTTTGAGGGCAGCTTGCTGGAGTTTGGCGAGGATGACACCCCCGATAAACGTCGACGCCACTTCGCTGAGTAACCCACGCGACAAGTTGATCAGGATGATTTTTTGGGTGTTCATCGCCTCAAAAAAATTAATGGTCGAGTGTTTTTGGCCAAAAATGCGCCGGATCCGGGTGTCAAAGATAAAATCCTCGAATTTGCTGGTGAAGTACGAGAAACTCGAGTGCCCATCTTCGCCTTGTTTGTGATAATTGTTCGATTTAAGGATGCGATGCCACGTAATGAGCTTGCTATCGTTTTGGGTGTGGTGATCCCAGCGCTCAGCGTAATCTTTGATGGCATACATGTTGTAGAGCTCGATGACGGTACCGGGGTCGAGTGGGTCTTGGGTAACCCAATAGGCGTTGTTGCGCAAGTGCTGAAAAAACACTGGCCCCATGTATAACGGTGGGGTGCCTTTGGCGTATTCCAGCAGTTCGATGATTTTTTCAAAGAGCTGAATCGCCATTTCGCGCTCTGCTTGGGTCTCGTATTCAAATAAATTGAGCCCGATGGGTGCATCACTATTAGTGGGGTCGATGACGATGACATCGTCGCGGCGGTGGGCGGGGATTTGGGCGAGGATGTCGGTAATCAGGTCGCCGTGGGGATCGATAGCACAGACTCCCATGCCGTTGGCGATGTCATCGAGGATCATACTTTTGAGCACGGTCGATTTACCGGTGCCAGTCTGCCCGATTAGATAACAATGCCGGGTACGATCGACGGGAGCGATGTGAATGGGTTGGTCTAGCCCCCCAGTGCCACTCATGCCGATGCGGGTGCCGGTCGTACTCAACCCAGTGGGTGGCGGCAAGGTGCGATGGCTTTGCATGGCCACCCCTGGCAGCGGCGTGTTGCGACTTGCGGGCAACCGAAAGACAAGCGACGCCTCGGTGATATCAAACAATTGCTGAATCCGGGCTCCACTGGCCGTGAGAGATTGCGTGGGGATGGGGCAAAAATCAATTGTTGTGAGGGCCTGGTGTGCCGCACCGAGGTCTTCGTGCTGGTACACCACGTAGCCACCGAGTAATTGGGCCGGATTGAGCTCGTAGCGCGAACTCATAAAGCCCCCCGCCGGTTGGGTCATCACATTGCCGATGAGATCGATTAAATGGGGTGGCAAGGGGGCGCTGGTGGCAATGGTGACTTGCAGTTGAGCCGCCATATCGCGCAAGCGCAGTTGCATCGTGTTCATGGCGCTTTGATAGAGCCCGAGCATCTGCCGGGTAGCATCGGGGTAGTGGTGGGTGTTGTCGTAGTGCTTGATGTGTTGATGAAAAAACGCATGCTCGGCGCTGGTGAGCTGCGTGCGTTGCATGCGCACACTCACCATGATGGGTTGAGCTGCTGAGAGCAGGTAGGTATAGAGGGTGTCGACTGCCGTAGTACTAAACATGAATGAGCTGATATAAAACAACTCCTGATTATCGGTGCGGGGTGTAGGTTCGGCTCGAAAGCCGATGTGGGTGGCTGGTGCGGTTTGATCGGGTAGTTGCAAAAAACCTGTCCGGCGCATGAGTGTGGCGGCATGCTGCACGGCAAACGGCTGGAGCAACGGCGCCACGTCGTGAATTTGTTGCCAGCTGATGTCGACAAAACGGGCATTGAGCAAGTGTGCGAGGCTTTGGGCGTGGATTTGGGCAGTGGCCTCGTCACAATCCATCCGGCACAAAAAGACAATCTGGATTGCTCCTTGATGGGGCGTGGTCAGATTGGGCTGCGAAATAATCCGCAAATCATACCAAAACCGCTCGTCGCTGGCATGCAAGAGGGCACTGACAAATTCGACATCGCGCGGGATGCGGTATTCGTGGCTGGCATAATGATTGGCGTTGGCGCCAAGGGCACTGAGTGCGATAGTGCGGGTGACTTGGAAGGCGACATAATACGTGTTGTGTTGCAAAAAAAGTGCGCGTGTCATTTTGCCTCTTGCGTTTTGAGAATGCCATGGAGGGCGTATATAATAGGGTTAACAAATGCACGAATGTACGAGGTAAATAGCGGTTTCTAGTTATACTATAGCAATCAATCACTTGTGTGTATTTGGTATTTTTGACAAAACCGCTACACTCCGGTGACAATAGGGCTATGTGGCAGGTACATGCTATTTGTGTCTATGGTTGGGTATTGGTCTATCCCCCACCGGGTGGGGTGCTGGTGCATAGGGTGGGCATCTTGCTACTGCAATGCTCATGTAGATTGTGTTGAATGGGGTTAAATCGTAGTATGGCGAATGAACATGGCATTGTGCCTCGGCGCAAGAAACTCCCCCGTCCTGAAGAAGCACCGAAATTGGTGATTGCGCCCGATGATGACGCACTGCCCGTGGTATTTGAGCCGATTACGCAGGTCGTGCATACCCTGATTACCCTTAATTTGGCGCATCCCGAGGTGCAACGCGACTTACTCGATTGTCAGTCGATGCATCGGCGGGTCATGCACTTGTTTCACCACGTCAATGCCGAACGCACTATCAACAAAATCCTCTACCGCATCGATCGTAACGGCGCGGTCTGGACGCTGATGATTCAAAGCATCCATCAGGCAGACGTTACGGTGTTGCCTGCAGAATATGCGGCCGCCGACAGCAAACAAATCGCCACGATTTGGCCAAAACTCCAAGCCATCCCTAAGAAAAAACAATTGTTATTTGTCTTGGTGGCCTTCCCCGCCAAAAAAGTCGATATCAACACCAAAAATAGTGTGCGGGTTGGCCTCGACAGCGACGAATTACAGCAACAATGGCTCATCGACAAAATGCGTGATGCGGGGTGTCATGTGGTGTTAGACGACAGCGCCCCGTTGTCGTTTGACCTGCAGGCCGAACCACTCGTCGTCGGTAATCGCTCGGGGAGCGGCGTGATTCGTTTTGTGCCGACGCGCTTTACCGGGACCTTGGTGGTCGACGATCCGGCCTTGTTTGGCTACGTCGTGGTCAACGGTATCGGCCCCGAGAAGGCCTATGGTTGTGGGTTGATGACGCTCCACGGGCTGTAAGCTACCCTAGTTATACCATGGCGCCCCTTCAGGGCTGTCG
>DBCF01000025.1 GCA_002292925.1 Roseiflexaceae bacterium UBA965
CCTAGGCCGCTAGACGATGGAGGCGAAACCTCTGGTAGTATATCATCATTCGTGATGAATTTCAAAGCGAATTTGGAGCAATTTATGACCAATCTCAAAATCCTTACTGCCAGCGACATCCAAGCGCTGGTTTCGATGCCAATTGCCATCGACGCCGTACACCACGCTTATGCCAGTATCGCCGCTGGTACTACCACCGTCCCGCTTCGCATCGATGTCGACCAATCTAGCCAGCAATCACATACCTTTTTTATGCCAGCCTTGGTCGATAATCGTCATTTGGGCATGAAAATCGTCTCCGTGTACCCGCATAACCGCGAACAACACAATCTCCCCACCATTCATGCCATCGTCATGCTCATCGAAGCCCACACCGGTCGCCCCCTCGCCATGATGGATGGCACCTACCTTACGGTGCTCCGCACCGGCGCATCGGCAGGGGTTGCTACTCGGCTCTTGGCGCGCGCCGATTCGTCACATTTGGTGATTATCGGCGCCGGTGCCCAATCCTGGGCCCAAGTCGCCGCCGTCTGTGCCGTACGCCCCATCACACACGTCACTATCGTCAACCGTTCACGCGCACGCGCCCAACAATTCCAGACCACTTTACAACAGCAACACCCCCATTGCACCATCACCATCGCCAACGACCGGGCCGAAGCTCTTGCTACAGCCGATGTGGTCTGCCTCGCCACCTCGTCCCATACTCCCGTATTTGCCGACAGCGAAATCCATCCGGGCACCCATATCAACGGCATTGGTTCATTTACCCACACCATGATCGAAGCAGACCCCCAGACAATCGGGCGCGCCTACGTAGCAGTCGATCAATTTGCACCAGCCTGGAGCGAGGCAGGTGAGCTCATCGCCGCCCGCGATAGCGGGCTCCTCGACCCCACCAGTGTCGTCCAAATCGGCGACATCGCCAATGGTACAGTCCCAGGACGGCGTGATGACCAGCAAATCACCTTTTTTAAATCGGTTGGCAATGCCGCCCAAGATGTGGCCGTGGCAAGTATCGCCTATCAGGCGGCACTCCAACAGCAACGCGGCCAAAATGTGTCACTTGTCTAACTGAATTTGACGGTGTTTTGCATGTTTCTTGCAAAACACCGTTTTTTACTACTTGCAAACAATCACATTCCATCATATAATCGTCACACACAAGCAATCATATAATAATTCTGCCTATTTCAAATGGAGAATGTATGTACGAGCAACACACGGAAGAATACGCCCAAAACGGGTATACGCTAGTACGTGGACTAATACCAGCAGCTGAAGTTCGCGAGTTGGTCGCCCATTACATGCAAATGAATGCGGCCGAACGTGCCAAAGAAGTATACGACCCTGACATCATTGCAGACACCCAAGACCCGCTCAAGCGCTACCCTCGTATTTTGAATTTGCATCGCATCGATACACGAAGCAAAAACCATTTACTCGACCCACGCTTACGTGATGTAATGGTTGAACTATTAGGAATCGAGCCATTTGCCGTGAGTACAATGATTTATTTCAAGGCGGCAGGCGCACGGGGACAAGCACTCCACCAAGATCAGTATTATTTGCGGGTCAATCCAGGGACTTGTTGTGCCGCCTGGGTGGCCCTTGATGATTGTGACGAAGAAAACGGTTGTTTGCAGGTTGTACCTGGGAGCCATGACTTGCCAGTACTCTGTACGATTCCTGCAGATACCAGCAAAAGTTTTACCAATGTGACGGTACCAATTCCAGATGATATGTCTGCAGAGTCAGTCATCATGAAGGCCGGCGACGTGTTGTTTTTTAATGGGCAATTAATCCACGGCAGCTTGCCAAATATCAGCCAGACCCGCTTCCGGCGCGCATTGATTACCCACTATATCGTTGGTGACGCACAACAAGTATCGCAGTTTTACAACCCCGCGTTACGGTTTAATGGTAGCGAAGTTACCCTCGACGCAAGTCAAGATGGCAGCGAATGTGGCGTGTGGGTCGAAGAATCAGGTCAACGCACTGTGGCCATGCAACCAGTCAGTAACGCCGGTGGTTATGTGCAATAGGCGGGGCAAATTACCACGAGTAAATGATGTACCATGACAAAACCGATTTTTCATCCGCGCTTACAACAAATCGAACGCTATATCAGCGAGCATCGGCAGGTGACTACCAGCATATTGTGTACGGCGTTTGATATCAGTGAAGCCACTGCCCGGCGCGACCTCGACCAGCTTGCTGCTCTTGGGAGTGTGATGAGAATCCATGGCGGCGCGGTCGCCGTCAGTGCGGCCCCGCCCGAGCCGCCCGTGTTGCAACGCAGTCAATGGCAACAAGCCGAAAAGCAACGGATTGCCCAGGCTGCCGCAAATCTCATCGATGCGGGCGATACAGTGTTTATTAGTAGCGGTACGACTGCACTTGCCGTGGCCCAAATCATCCGCACTCGTAGCGATATCACCGTTGTCACCAATTCATTGCCGGTACTTAATTGTTTGGCCGATAGTAATCTCGATGTGATTGCGTTAGGTGGGATGTTTCGCCAAAGCGAGTCTTCGTATATCGGGCATCTCGCGGTGCAAAGTTTGGCAGAACTCCGCATGACCAAGATTATTTTTGGGATTCGTGGTATTGATGTGGTGCAAGGGTTGACCAACGATTATTTGCCCGAAACCATGACTGATCGCGCCATCCTAAGTGCCGGTAAGCATGTCATCATCGTGGCCGACCATACCAAGCTCGGGCGGAGTGCGCCAGCTTTTGTCGCACCACTCAGCGCAATTGATATCTTGGTAACGGATAGTACTGCAGATAGTACGCTATGTCATGCCATTGCCGCCATCGGTGTGCGGGTCATTCAAGCGTAGTAATTATATTTTTGTATGGCGGATTGTAATATGAAGTG
>DBCF01000066.1:0-5482 GCA_002292925.1 Roseiflexaceae bacterium UBA965
CAATACGATTATTTGCTGGCCAACGCACCCGAAATAATCGACACAACCACACGGCTGTTATCTGCAGGATCCATTTTCCAAAACACATAATAGCCAAGCCCGGTTGATGTTTCGTAGGCAAATATTTTGTCGTCAGCAGCCAACCCCAACGAGGTCGTGGCAACTGTTTTGAGGCTATCACTGACGGCAACCTGGGTATACTCGTTGTCGGTCGCACAAATCGACCCAAGCATATCAACCCCGGTACCAATCGCCGTCAGACTTGCCTGATCGCCATTGTAAATGTCGCCATAAAACTGCAAAAATTTGCACATCGTCGGTAAATCAGTCAACCCACTCGTAATCGTGTCATCATAATAGCCTTCGCGGGTGCCTTCGGCCGAATATTCCATCATGACACTATTGGGCAGCACATTCATGCCCGGGTATTTGGTCTGAATATCACTAATACTTTCACACCCACTAATCAACAGCGCGCCACTCGCATCAGTAGCAGTACCCTCTGGACAGGCAAATGGAGTTTGCACTGGGACTTCGATGGCACCGCTGCTCGGCGCAGCATCGGTATTGGGTGCTTCTGTTGCCACTGGTGCCTCTGCAGGGACGGTTGGCTCTGCCGCAGGGGTAGCAGCGGCACTACAGGCCACCACCACAAAAGCTAGCAATAACAGCCCGAGACTCGCCATGATTTTACGTTGCATCTTCAATCCCTTACACTTACTTTACCTATTTGTCAGTATACGCCATAAGCCATCATGCCACAAAAAAGCGCACGGGAGTCAGATTGATTTGCAATCCAACTCCCTCCCGTGCGTCGCGTCACACTTCACAATGGCGGAATTACGGGCAACCCAAGGCGCCCGAGATAACGGCGACATTGGTGCGACCATCGACTGTTTTGAGGAACACATAAAAGCCTACGCCGACGCTAGTCTGATAACTAATAATCGTGTCCGTATCAGCCATACCCAAATAAGTGGTGGCGATTTTTTTCATGTCATCACTCACCGGTACTTCAGCAAAATCGGCTTTGGCCTTCAAAAAGTCAGTATAAATTGTATTGACTTCTTCAATGGTTTGATCAGTCGAAAACTCAATCATGCCGGTGTTGGGCACCACATTCATCCCCTTGTATTTGGTCTGAATGTCGGTGGTAATCACACACCCCTGCACATCGCTAAACGCCGTGGGACAATCAAACGTGTCTGGCGTATTGATTGTTACCGTCGTCACACAACTACTCGTCGTACACGATGCCAACACCACCAACGCCAATACGGCCAACATCAACACTTTAAACCGTTGCATACACACTTCCTTCGCATAATAATGCTTTTTGTAAAATAAATTACTTTTGCACAATACTCTATATTCATCATTTCGTCAATAATCCTTTGGTAATACAACATTATTTTTTTCATTATAAATGATAATATTTATTGTATACAAAGCAATATTTTTTATTGTATTTAAGATAAGATTATTTTTTAAATTTTTTCTGTACTATTATTTTTTTAAAAAATACACTAAAAAATAAATGACATTTTTAGTATATTTTAATTCAGAATAATACCTACGCCTATCTACGTTGTTTGTTTATTGTTCGGCGGTGCATTGATAAGCCCAAATGGGGAAATTATTCGCTCAATCTGCGATTTTAATTCGTTGTGCAATTTTTGCGGAAGTAATTTTAAATCACCCATGTATTTTGGTGCAACAGTAACCGCAGTCGTTATTTTCCGCGCGCGTATGGTACACAGGGTAGGCAACGGGTGCGGAGTCGCTCTCCCTTTCCACATCATTCCATGACTACGATCGTGAAATCTCCTAATGAGAATACCCCGCCGTCGTGTGCCTATCCTATGGCAAGCCTCAGGAGATTCCACGCTGCGGTTGCCAGCGCAACCGGCATGGAATGACGCTAGGGGTGGGATTTTGGTGCAGGTATTGTCAGAAGATGAGATTTTCAATTGATGTGCAATGACGAGCGCATTGGCGCTGGGATCTGCTAATTTTGCTTGCATTTTCAATTCTCTATTGTTTGCTCTTCATTTTTGTTACAATCGAGGTATACCGGCATCCAATGGAGGGTGTAACAGATGGTAGCGCGCCACCGCATCGCAGTCCAAGTCGGCATGCATGACCCGTATTGGGTGCAAGTCCGTGAAGCAGTGATTCGGCATGCTATCCAGCGTAATGTCGAAGTAGTGCAGCTCGGCACGCTGACACGAAATATCACCAATTTACAGTTATTGCCACACGAAATCGATGAATTTTTTGAAGAATTACTCGTCCAAGATGTGCATGGGCTGATTTGTAATACCATTGCTGAGCCCTTGTTGCGCCGGATTGTGGCGCGAGGCATCCCGATTATCGATGCCTCTGAGAGTTTTTTGCGCTATCCGTTATTTACGTCGCGGCGCGGGTTATATGATGCGGCGCACACGGTAGGGCACTGGTTGGCAGAACGGCTACAACCCGATGCCCGCGTACTCGTTGTGGGCGGGTATGACGATATGGGGTTATCGCGGCTGATGGGAATCAAGGATGCGCTTGCCACCGTACCAACGATTCAGTTAATTCATATCCCCTGTGAATGGCTCTATCACGATGGGGTGGCAGCCACCGAAATATGGGTCGATAGCGATGTTACACCGATAGATGCCGTATTTGGCTTGTCGGATTCACTCGCAAGTGCTGGGCGGGACGTACTTGCCCGCCACAATCGCCTGCCACCACATACGTTGATTACGGGTATCAATGGCGATCCCTTGGCCATGGCCGAAATCAACCATGGCCACATGCATATGACCGTCGAGACGGTGATTGATTCATTTGCCGCCCAAATGATTGATTTGGTGATTTACGGCATCCAAACAAAACAACTCCCTGCCACCTATGACCCACCACGACGCGTGATTGAGCGGCATAATGTGGCCCAAATTGCGGTCGAAAAACTGGTCTCGTTTGCCGATCTCACCAACCAACTCGTCGGCGTCAATCGGTTGAATGAGCAACGGCGACTACGCCAAATCGAAACCAGCATCGCTATCACCCAACGGGTTGGAACAATTCTCGATCATAGCCAGCTCATCAACGAAATCAGTGGCTTGATTCGCCTCAATTATGGCTACGACCGGGTATTGTTGTGGCGCTTTGATGAGTATGGTCAACTTCATACCAATTCAGCGCACGCACCGCAGTTGGTTGGAACGGCATTAGGTGCGGCACTTCACGACCAACGGCCAATTTTCATCCCCGATACTAGTATTAGTACCCGCTATGTGGCCGATAGTCATCAGCTCGACACTCGCACACGGGTCATCATCCCGATTCGCTTTAACAATACGATTACCGGGCTACTCGATGTGCAAAGCACCACCCTCGTGCCTCATACCCATGATGAAATCGACGGGTTGCAATTGGTGGCCGACCAAATCGGGATTGCCTTGCGCAATATTGACTTGTACCAAGCCGCCAAAACTGCCCAATACGCCGCAGAGCAGGCCGATCGCCTCAAAACCCGTCTACTCGCCAATGTCAGTCACGAATTGCGTACGCCACTGCATATCATCCTTGGCTATAGCCAATTACTTGTCACCGACCCGACACCCCACGGTGTCGCGCTCAACGATAATGTGCGTGCGGATATTGTGACTATCCAACGTAGTGCCGAGCATTTGATTTTGTTGATTAATGACTTGCTCGACTTGTCACGGGCCGAAATCGACGAGCTGGTATTGTTTGCCGAAACCATCAACCCCCACCAACTAATTACCCAGATTTTTGGCGAGCTCCGCACCACACTACACAACCCCCAAGTGACCTGGAAATTGTACATCCCCGACGAATTACCGATGCTCTATGTCGACCCAGTCCGGGTACGCCAAATCATCACCAATCTGTTGAGTAATGCGGCTAAATTCACGAGTCAAGGGCACATTACCATTGGGACAGAGGTCACCCCCCCATACATGCACCTCTGGATATCTGACACGGGCACCGGCATTGAACCGAGCCACCAGGATCGCATTTTTGAACCATTTGTGACAATCGACCATCACCAACAACATCCCAATGGCGTAGGCTTGGGGTTGGCGATTACCCGCCGGCTGGTGGCGCTGCACCATGGCATATTGACCGTCGAGAGTCAATATGGGGTGGGGAGTACCTTTCATGTCTATTTACCATTGCGCGGACTCGATCCAACTACATTGCCATTACCACCATCAAACCTCCCTGCAATCCTAATCGTACTCGGGCAACATACCGCATCCATCAGCACAGCCGTACAACACGTCGCCCAAAAAAATCAGCTGATTGTGCAGACTGCGCACACACCAACCCAATTAGATACGTTGGTAGCACACTTCCACCCCGTTGCAATCGGCTGGGATAGTAGCGATCCGCTCGCAGATGATGCCCAAATCCTCAGTTACATTCAAACTCATGATGTGCTCGGACGAGTACCTTTTTTGATTTATAACAGCACCGATATCCTCGGGACGACGCCTATCCTCCAAAAACCAATGAGTAACGATTCATTTATGGCAACTCTCCGCCTGCTCATTACGCAACAACAGGCCGACGAAATTCATTTTGTGATTGTTGATGATCATACGCAAATGCATGATTTATATCAGAGCATCATCACACGCACCTTTGCTAATGCGCTGTTTACGTCGTGTTATGACGGCAACCACGCCCGTGAAGTATTGCAACAAATCCCCAATCCACGGGCGATTATTTTGGATTTAGTCATGCCCGAAGGCGACGGCTTTGAGTTACTGGCGTGGATTCGGAGCGACGAACGCCTACAGTCTGTGCCCGTCATAATCATTAGTGGCAAAGTACTGACCCGGAGCGAGATCCAGCGCCTCAACTACCCAAATACCATCATGCGCCCCAAAATCGGGGGCACCATCGACGATATCGACCAATTGTTGCATGGTCTCACCCGTGGCGATATGCCTAACCCACCGCACCTGAGTAGCGTGGCACGCATTGCCATGGCCTACATCCAACAACAGTCCACCCAACGCATCAGCCGCGAACAAATCGCGAATGTGGCCGGTGTAAGCGAAAGCTACCTCACCCAAGTCTTCCAACAAGAATTAGGGGTCACTCCATGGGTATATTTGACGCGCTACCGCATCGCCCATGCCTGCCAATTATTACGTGAAAAAACCGATAGCATCACCGATATTGCCATTACCGTCGGATTTGATGACCCCGGGTATTTCAGCAAAGTATTCCGCAATGAAATTGGGCTCTCACCCCGCGAATACCGCAACAATAAAAATCAGCAGTAGGATGGTCGTTTATCTCGCACAGGGCACACAGAGGACACAGAAACCCCAACCATGCTACGGGTGCCAGCACCCGGTTACGAAGAATGAAATATAAAATCGCAAGGACGAAATAACAACGGTAGTCAATAAAACTCAGTAAAGCAATGCTTCATACTTTCTACTTCATACTT
>DBCF01000066.1:5547-6712 GCA_002292925.1 Roseiflexaceae bacterium UBA965
TCTACTTCATACTTTCTACTTCATGCTTCCTACTTCAGTTGGAGGCCTGCCTCCAACTTTTCGCTTTTTTTCCTATTATTTTGACGTTTAATCCAAGCCATTCATGGGATAACCCCGTATTGTAAGTAAATACAAGCATATAGTTCGGTAAGGTGGGAGTAGATGCGATGGCAGCGCATACAAGCGCGGTGCTTATTATCGAGCACGACCCACTGATACAGTCACTGTATACCCGGACGCTCCAGCACGAATACGTGGTATTAGCGGCACAAACCGTTGAACAATGTGAAATGCATTGTAGTCGCTCAGATTTGCGGGTAGTGATTATCGAGCCCCATCGTCCCGATGGATTAGGCGCCCAACTATTGGCGGTATTGCACCACCAATTACGCGAGCGTCACGTGCCGATTATCGTCTGTAGTGTACTCAATGCCCAACGGACTGACCAAGACACCGGTATATTTCGTTACCTTGTAAAACCCGTTTCGCCTGATGTATTGCGACAACTGATTGTACAGATATAATGAGTCGTTCTTAAATTGTTTGGCCATAGTCGGCCATTGTTTTGACAGCGAGGGAGCGTCACGATGACTACACACCGCCAACCACGATTGGCAGCACGGCGTGAAGCCTTGTACGCATGGGCGTTTGTCGCACCGAGTTTGATTGGGTTTTTGATTTTTTTTGCGGTGCCGTCGGTGCGCGGGTTGTTGATGAGTTTCACCAATTGGGATTTGTTGCGCCCGGCCAAATTCGTCGGTCTTGCCAATTATGTCCGGCTGTTTGGTGATGCTGATTTTTTGCATGCCCTAAGAGTTACTGGGTATTACGTTCTGCTCAATATTCCTATTCAGACCACGTTGGCACTAGGGATAGCCGTGATGATGGACAAATTCTCAAAGTCGACCGCTATCCGCGGGATTTTGGTGTTGCCGTGGCTGTTGCCCAACATCGTCGTCGCCTTGATCTGGTTATGGTTGCTCGACCCCACCATGGGGTTCCTCAATCAAATCATCATGGCGTTAGGCTTCCAACGTCAGCCGTTTTTGGGGTCAATTGATCAGGCGATACCGACGATTGCCGCCATCAATATTTGGCGGCATGCCGGCTACACCGCTATTTTGATCTATGCCGGCTTGCAGACCATCCCCAAAGAAGTCTACGA
>DBCF01000132.1:0-1479 GCA_002292925.1 Roseiflexaceae bacterium UBA965
TGGCACGGGAACTACGGGACAGCCCGGGGGGAACGGCAGTGGCAGTGGGAGCGGTGGGGCATCAGCAACACAACTCTTTGTGCCACAGTTGGATGGCACGCAGCTGTTGACCGTCCCTGCCCAAGGGGAATCAGCCCCTAGTCAAACGGTGTTGCGTCCCAACACGGATGGTGGTGCGCCGGCAGCGCCATCCCAGCAATATGCGGCAGTGGTGGAAGATGCGGCGCGCACTGCCAATCAGGCAATTGTCAGCAATCAGATTCCGTGGTCGGGGCAAGCGACAGTGCGCGATTATTTTGCGGCACTACAACAGGAGGCGCCATGAATCCTACTACCGCCCAACACCAGATTCAGCGCTTGAGCGACGCATTACAGCACGTGATTGTGGGGCAACACGAAGTGATTCATCAGGTGGTGACTGCGGTCATCGCCGATGGCCATGTGCTCCTCGAGGGTGCCCCTGGTCTGGCCAAAACCACCTTGGTTCGTAGTCTGGCCCAGCTATTGTCGTTGTCGTTTGGGCGGGTACAATGCACCCCCGATTTGATGCCCAGCGATGTGGTGGGCACCATGATGCTGTTCGACGATCAACCGGGGCGCTACCAGCTGCGCTTTGCGCCTGGACCGATTTTTGCGTCGCTCATCCTCGTCGACGAAATCAACCGCACCACACCACGCACCCAAAGTGCCTTGCTCGAGGCCATGCAAGAGCATACGGTGACGGTGGCGGGGACGACCCATCCCCTGCCCGATCCATTTATGGTGCTGGCCACCCAAAACCCCATCGAAATGGAAGGGACTTATCCCCTCCCCGAAGCCCAACGCGATCGTTTTTTGTATCACATTATTGTGCCGTTCCCCAATGCCAGTGATTTGATAGAAATCGCTCGCCGTGAGGCGATGGCCTTTCATCCGCAGTTGATTGCATGTTTTGATGCGGTCACATTAGCCCAAGTCCGCCAAATAGCCCAACAGATTTTGGTGGCAGAACATATTTTGGTCTATACCAGTCAATTGGTATTGGCGACTCATCCTAGTGACCCAAGTGCGCCAGCAGCGGTGCGTGACGGGGTGCGTTATGGTGCGTCGCCCCGTGCGGTGCAATCACTCATTCGTACTGCCCAAGTCGAAGCGTTGCGGGCCGGGCGTTTGCAGGTCGATATCGCCGACATCCAACGAGTGGCGCTGCCGGTATTGCGCCATCGGATTGTCCTGCGCCGTGAAGCGTTTTTGGCAAACGCCAGTGCCGATAGTATCGTGGCGTTGGTGTTGGCAGCCGTCCCTATCCCCTAATTGGTTGTCGTGAAAAGAGTCCACAGTGGCCACATTACTTAGTGTCGCCGAATCTGCGTGGTTGACCCGCATGCAACTCCCGTGGCAGGGCTTCAGCCCACACGGGCTGTCTGCCGTGCGGGCAGCCCGGCAAGGTGGCCGGAGCAACGAACCCGAACTGCTCCGCCCGTACCAAATGGGCGACGA
>DBCF01000132.1:1558-6737 GCA_002292925.1 Roseiflexaceae bacterium UBA965
CAATCGCAAGGGCAATTACGTATCGTGCTCGACTCCAGCCCATCGATGCGGGTTGACCCCAGCAAATGGGAGCAGACGCTCCGCATGGTAGCCGCCTTGGGCGTTGTCGCTACGAGTCATGGCGATACGGTGCAATTGTGGCATGAGTATTTATCCCCTGCATATCAACGTACTGATGCCTGGGTTGCCTTTTGTGGCCACATGTATGCCACTGACACTACCTCCCAACCCTTTGGCATGCCACGGCAACTCCCACTGGCGCAACTGGCCGTCTGGTGTAGTGATTTGTGGCACAGTGATTGGGCAACACAGCTCGCCCAATTTGCACTCATGACGCATGCTGGACTCGTTATCCACGTGCTAAGCGCGTCTGAAGTAACCCCACCGCTCGCTGGTGATGTGACCTTGATTGACAGCGAGAGCCAGCAAGCATACACCGTGACGGTCGATGCCAACCTGCAATCTCGCTATCAAGCGGCATTTACGACGCGGCAAGCAGACATTCGTGACGAATGTCACCGCTTGGGGTTGGGGTATGTTTTGGTGACGACAACGACCGATTTGGCCACTGCCTTGCGTGAGGTGCTGCTGTGAGTTTTCGTGAAGGGTGGGTCTGGTGGTTAGCGGTGCCGTTGTTGATTGCCATGGCAATCTGGCACCTTTTGCGCCCCCGTGCCACGCGCCAAATCGTGCCGTCGCTCCAATTGTGGCAACAGCTCATCCACGAGCAAACGAGTACCCGGCCGTGGCACCCACCCACGCCGTGGTGGCTGGTATTGTTGCGCCTATTGATTGTGGCATTGTTGGCCGGGGCGGCTGCTGACCCCACTGTGGCGGCGCTGTCGACTCCTTTGCAACGCATCATCATCATTGATACTAGTGCCAGCATGCACACAATCGATCCCGCCGGTAGTCGCATCGCCCAAGCGCGCCAGATTGCCACCCAAATTGTAGCTACTTCACCGCCCGCCACCACGTTTTCATTGCTGACGACTGACCATGATGTGACGCTACGGGCCAATCAACTCAGTGACCGTAACTACCTCGCCACCTTGATCGATGCCGTACAAGCCCAGCCTGTGGCCGGTGATATCAGCATGCTCCCGGCGTGGGTGACTGCCATGCGGGGGCGCGCTAGTGAGGTGTTTTTGTTGAGCGACGACCCACTGCTCCGTAGTGCAGTGTGGCCCGCAGATTGGCGTCTGATTGCGATTGGTGGCCCGGTGGCCAATCAATCAATCCAAGGTTGTACGTTTACGGCTGGGCCAACGGGCTGGGATGGGGTCATCCGTATCGAAGCCGACGGAACCCCGTTTGCTACAGCCCGTACCATCGAATTGGTCGACGAAAACAACCGCTTGTATGATGCCACTACCGTGTTGCCCCGTGCCGATGCGCCCGTCGAATGGCGCGTACAGCTAACCAACCCACCCACGTTGCTCCATGCCCGCTTGACGCCCGATAGCCGCGATGCCTTGGCCAGTGACGACAACTGTTGGTGGCAAAAAACCACGCCGACGCCGCTGCGTGTGGCCGTCTACCCCCCAGCCGATCGGTTTTTGGCGGCGGCACTCCAGATATTGCCCAATGTGGTGGTGACCAATCAAGTAACCGCTGCTGATGTGGTCATCCACACCGATGCCAGCACCCCTTTGACGGTGACGGTGCCACTTTGGCAACTCGCTGCCCCCAGCACGACGCCACCGGTGCGACTGCCACTGTTGCAACCCGAGGTACTCCACGGCGCCGAAGCAACCCTAGACTATGATATTGCCCTTGCCAGTAGTCAAGTCCTGACGGCGACGGTGGTGAATCCCCCAGCGTGGGCCCAAACATGGCTCAAAAGTAGTGCCGGCGTGCATGCCTATGCTGGCCGCAACAACGGGGTCGCGACAGTGGTATTTGGATTCGCCTTGACCAATAGTGATTTGCCGTTGCGCCCTGACTTCCCCTTGCTGGTGCGCAATATCTTGACTTATCTCGCACCGCCCCGCCCCCAGCCGAGCTACCAAACGGGCGAGGCGGTGGTGGTGGCGCTCCCTCCCGTCCCGTTGCCCATACTTGCTCAGCAACCGGCAAACGGGCAGGCCCGCATCGTTACCCGCGCCACCGATGTGGTTTTGGTTGACGTAACACAAGTGGGGGCCTACCGCATCAACGATACCTGGGTGGTGGCCAATTTGTTGGCCCCAGCCGAATCGCGGGTGGATCGGCTGGCGAGCGCCGCTCCAGTCATTGCGACGCCTTGGCTGTTGCCCGCGGGCATCGCCCTTGGGCAATGGTTGTTGGTGTTGGGCATACTTGGATTGTGTGGGGAACGTTGGTTGACGTGGCTGCTACGGAGGGTGACATGAATCTCTTGACGTGGCATGCGCCGTGGTATTTACTTGCGATTCCGCTCATCCTCGTAGCCCTGTGGTGGTGGTCACGCCAACCCGGGTTGCCTACGCCTCGGCGTCAAATCGTCCTCGTTGTGCGGATGATGAGTGTAGCGTTGTTGGTGATGGCACTGGCGGCACCCTCGTGGCAGATTCCCCCGCCTGCTGTTGCCCTCGTCGTCGTACGTGACCAATCGGCGTCAGTAGATACCACTGCGCTACAACAGCAAGCGACGGTGCTGAGCCAGCTCCAAGCCAGCCAACCTGCGACAGCGCTATTGGGGATTGTCGATGTGGCCAGCACCGCGGCCGTCGCCGCCATGCCCAGCCCAGACTTGCGCGATACGTCGCCGGCGGTGGTGGGTAGTCGTGAGGGTACCGCGTTAGCGGCGGCAGTGACTCAGGCGGCGGCATTGCTCCCCGCCGGCTACGAGGGACGGCTGCTTGTGCTGTCTGATGGCCAAGAAACCCGTGGCCGCCTACGCGACGCCATCACGGCCTTGGTTGCTCGCGGTATTCGTGTCGATGTTATGCCACTGACGACCAGTCAATCCGTGGCACAGGCGGCCCTGACCCAAGTGCGCCTGCCCCAACAAACCCGTGGTAGCGGCACCTTGATTGCCGAAATCGACACCACCGGGAGTGTTGCCCAAACGGCCACGTTGCGAGTCACCGACAATGGCATGCCGTTTTTTGAGACGACGGTGGCATTACCGGGCACAACCCAACGGTTCGCCGTGACCATCCCCCCCATAACACCAGGCATGCATCGCCTCGAATTCACCTTGGTGGCTCCCCAAGACGATGCCTTGCCCGACAACCGGCAGCGGGTCATCGTACAACGCGACGGCGCCCCCCAGATTTTGGTGTTGGCCGATCCGATTGAGCCCATCCAACCCTTTGTGGCGCTGGTGCAAGCCACCGGCAGTACGGTGACGCTCCGCCGCCCCAGTGATATCGACAGTCAGCTAGCGACGCTGGCAGGATACGACGTGATTGTGCTGGCCGACACCCCTGCCCGCCGCGTACCGCCGGTGGTGATGCAAAATATCGTGACTGCGGTCAAAACCCTCGGGCGCGGGTTTTTGTGGCTAGGCGGAGCCGATAGTTTTGGCGCCGGCGGATTCCGCCACACGCCCCTGGCCGACATCGCGCCGGTGGGGTTTGATCCCATCGACCCCGCCAAACGCAAACGGCTGGCGCTGCTGTTGGTCATCGACAAAAGCGGCAGTATGTCAGATCTTGTGGGGGGCGGGTTGTCACGCCTCGATTTGGCCAAAGAAGCCGCCTACCAAGCCATTCAAGGCTTGAGTGATGGTGATACCGTGGGCGTGGCCTTTTTTTCAGATAGTGCCCAATGGAGTTTGCCCCCACAGTCACTACCCACAGCCGACCGCGTGGCGCAAGCGCTGGGGGTGGTACAAAGTGACGGCGGCACATCGATCCGCTCCGGCCTAGAACTCGCCCAAGCTAGTGTGGCAGCACTCGACGGCGATGTGCGCCATGTGATTTTGCTGTCTGATGGCCAAGACCCCCAGTCGAGTCGTGACATTGCGCAATCTCTCGCGGACCAAGGGGTATCGCTGAGTACCATTGCGTTGGGGGCTGATGCCGACACGCAAGGGTTGGCGCAGTTGGCACGGATCGGGCAAGGGGTAAGTTATCGCGTCACCAATCCCCAAGATTTAGCCAACGTGTTTTTGGATGAAACTACCCGGGTGGCCAGTCGCGATTTCGTCGAAGCCGATGTCATACCCCAACTGGTCAGTCGTGACGCCTGGCCGGTGGGTAATCCACCACTTGCGATGCTCCACGGCTACAACCGCACCACCACCCGCCCCAATGCCCGGGTGTTGATGCAAATCGATTCCGACAATCCGTTGTGGGTTAGTCAGCAGATTGGTATGGGTCAGAGTGCGGTATGGGCGAGTGACCTGAGTGCTCGTTGGGGGCGTGATTGGGTGCAAGGTGTTGGATTGACAGCGCTGGTGCCGGCGTTATTGACGCCACTCATTCCCACTACGCCCCAAACGGTGGCGGTGGCATGGTATGCCCATGATGATTTGCTCGATATCGACGTCACTGCCGATATCACCACTACGGTGCCGATTGCCCAATTGGTTGGGGCAGATGGGAGTGAGATTCCGATTCCCTTGACGCAACGTGATGCCCGTCATTGGCGGGCGATTGTGGCTGATACTCCGAGTGGAGATTATGTACTCACGGTGCGGGTCGGTGATGCCGTGGTGAGCCGCGGTGTGGTGATTACGCAACGGAGCGAATTCCTCAACGATGGCCAAGGGAGTGCCATGCTCAACGAAATCGCCCAACAAACCAACGGCCAAGCCAATCCCGTGGTGACGGCGCAATATTGGCAGGTGCGGGGCGGTGCTCCTGCGGCGTCATTGTCACTCGTACCTTACCTGATATTGGTGGCAATGACGTTGTTTGTTGGTGAAATCGCCTTGCGCCGCCTCAACATACGACTCGTCTCCGTGATACCTTTTCGCCGGAGCACACCACCTGCTCCACCGCCACCCACATCGCCAGCACCACCTACCCCGAGCACGCCACCCCCACCGCCCAGTCGCATCGATCGTCTGCAACAGGCCAAACGGCGCGCCACCACACCCGATAAGGAGTAGGGGCGAATCATGCCGGCGAATCAATTCGCCCGGAGGAAGTAGGGGCGAATCATGTCGGCAAATTTATTTGCCGCTATTCGCCCGTATGCATGGGGCGTGGGGCGTGGATGACGAATGACGTAGGGGCGAATCATGCCGGCGAATTGATTCGCCGCT
>DBCF01000254.1:0-3872 GCA_002292925.1 Roseiflexaceae bacterium UBA965
CCACCCTGTTGATTGGTAGTTTGCCCCACAGCGTGTTTGGCTGGCTGGGAATTGTGGGGGGCGGTTACATTGTTTGGTTGGGAATTCGGGGCGTACGTGACGCCTGGGGGCGCCAAATCGACTTGGCGGCCTTGAGCACCAGTCGCGGTGCCAACGACGACGGCAGCCTGCGGTCGTTGTTCCAAGCCATGATTATCAACTTCCTCAACCCTAATCCCTATTTATTTTGGGGCACTGCTGGCGCACCCAATCTGGTCAAAGCCTGGCAACAATATGGTGTCGCCGGCGCCAGTCTGTTTATTTTTGGGTTTTATTTGATGTTGGTCGGTATCCGAGCAGGGTTTGCCCTCATCATTGGGCACAACCGCAATGTATTGTCGCCACAACTCTACCAACGCATCTTGCTAATGAGTGGAGTATTGTTGGCAGTTCTCGGCTGTTTATTAGTGCGTGACGGTATCGTCATGCTATGGGGGAACGTATGAGTCCACGCCAAATCGCGATGATTGTCATCGTCGTGCTCGCAGTAGTGATGATTTTTTTGACTGCCCGTGCCACGCCACCGAGTCAAACCATGAGCTCACGCGTCAGTGAAAGTGCTCCCACTGGCGCCATACTCTATGCCCAACATTGTGCAAGTTGCCATGGGGACAACCTACAAGGCCAACCCAATTGGCAACAAGCCAACGCCGATGGCAGCTACCCCGCCCCACCCCACGATGTCAGTGGTCATACCTGGCATCACAACGATGCCTATCTGATTGCCATCACCACCTATGGCGGCGCGGCGGTGACCGGCGTAGCAACTAACGCCATGCCGGCATTCCAAAATCAATTGAGCGACAGCGAAATCGTCTTGATTCTCGATTATATCAAAGGCACCTGGCCAGACGACATCAAGGCCAAACAACTCAATGGCCACAACTAGCTGCCTCACCCATATCATGTACGACCACACGCCGCATCGGTTGATCCGATGCGGCGTGTGATTATTACCGTTTTATTCAGGGAAATAGAGATAGACGACCAAACAATGATCAGCGGGAACTAATTCGCTTATCGAGTCCCAATCAGGCGTAGCAAGTGCCGTGGCATCAAGCACCAACACCCCCACACACTCGTTGCCATCACAAAAGTATTTCAACAAACCGCCGCTGACTTCACTGGGGTCATCGGGGTTTGTAAAACCTGCGGTTTCCATCGTAGCCTCATACTCGGCAAGCAGGTCTTTTTGGTTCGTACCCGGCACGGCCCATGCCTGCAAAAACGCCTCAGAAGTCTTTATCCCCGTCGCATCATGCATCATCATTGCATCAAGTACCACCGCATCGCTCACCGCACCCGGTACCAATGACCACCATCGTGGCGCAACCACATCGGGGTCGGGGTCGCATTTGCTGCCATCAGCAGGGAGCTCATTCGTCGTCAATACGGCTGAGGCCGCCACGCTCACACATTTTGATTCGAGCACTTGGCCATGACCTTCACCCGAGTAAGTTAATAACGCCGCATTGGGGCCCATTTGTGCACGCATTTTGGTCGACCAACGCATCGGAGTGGCAGGGTCGTTTTCGCCACCGATAATCAGTACGGGAGCATCTCCCGTGTACTCTACGGAGGCAATCGGCATCACATCCATGTATACGCGACAATCCGAAGGATCTGCCAATTGCTCTGCCGTCGCACCCATACTCATCCGAGGCGCTTCGGTTTGCATTTTTTTGAGCAACTCTTCGGCATTGGGAACCGCATCATACAAAATCCCACTTGCACAGGTAATCACATTTTGCGATTGATTCGAAGTCAAATAGGTGCCATCGTCTTGGCGATCGTTGTAGGTATCAGCCAAATACCACAACCCTTCCGCATCACCGCCTTCGACATCTGCCAACGCTTGCGCCAAGTCACTCCAGCGTGATTGTGAGTACAGTGCTGATTTAGTCGCCGTATCAAGCACTTCTTGATTGGCCAAACGACCGTCTTTTCCCTCCACTGGCTGATTATCTAATTTAGCAAAGAGCGCATCCCAGCGTGCCCCTACATCACTGGATTGGAAGGCACAGCGTGCTTCTTTTTCACACCAGGCAATCCAATTATTCATCGCTTTTTCGAAGCCACGCATTTGGGTCATGTAGCGTTCTTCGATGCTATCACCTTTGGGTTCATACGCCGAATCAAGCACCATCGAGCGCACACGGTCGGGGAACATGCTGGCATATACCGCCCCCAAATAGGTACCGTACGACACCCCCAAATAGCCGATTTTTTCATCACCCATAGCAATCCGGATCATGTCCATGTCGCGAGCAGTGTTTGCGGTCGAATAAAACTGCAATTTTGTGCCATATTTGGCTTTACAAGCCGCCGCAAACGAGTCATATGCCGCTTGCAAAAACGCCTCTTCTTCGGGGGTGTCGGGCGTCGTGTCTGGGTACATGTATTTGTCGATTTCTTTGTCGGTCTGACAGCGCAACCCACCCGAGCGGTCGACGCCACGGGGGTCAAACCCCACAAAATCATACTCTTCGAGCTGCAATTCATCGACATAGGTCTGCCCCATACCGGCCACATAATCAAACCCCGACGCACCAGGCCCACCTGGATTGTAGAGAATGGCACCGCTACGACTGCCACTCGCCCGCAACCGAATCAAGGCAATACTGATTTTTTCACCATCGGGCTGGGCATAATCAAGTGGCACATCAACCGTGCCACAATCAAATTTGTCACTATCTTCACTGTCGATTGATTCATCATTGCAACTATGCCACGTGATGGTGGCACCACTTGGTTCGCTCCGTGGCACCGTTGCGGTTACTTCAGGAATAGCAGTGCTACTTGGTTCGCTTCGTGGCACCGTTGTGGTTACCTCTGCTGTCGGTTCCTCGCTATCTAACAACAACGCAAATACGAAACCCAAACCAAAACAACTCACCCCCAGCACCATCACTATCAACGCTATCCAAATTTTACGCATAAACTCCCTTTACACTGTGCGATTTCATACATTACTACCCATTATCACTTACCACTGATATAAACTCAACCAGTACCCTACCCGTCATCCTTTACTCTTACATTAATTACGTTTTTATGTGATTTAATCACATATTGTTTTTATCACACGAACGTATCAATGTAAATATGTATTTGATTAAAAACAGATGAGCGTGACGTGAATAGCCAAAGCCAGGGTAATTACACGACGCTTGCCTGATTCTGCATTATTTGCTAAGGGGTGGTGTGTCGTAATCGGGTGGGCACAAAATCCCAGCTGCGGGGAGCTCCGCGCCATTCAACACATCGGCCGCCACGGCATCAATACAGCTAGATTCACCGACGGGGCCATGGCCTTCGCCTGAATAGATCAACAGCACCGCATTGGGACCCATTTCGTCACGCAGTTTGGTGGCCCAGCGGAGGGGAGTAGCAGGGTCGTTTTGGCCACCGACAATCAACACCGGAGCAGTCCCCGTGTAGTTGATCGGCACCACCGGCATCGCTGCCATATATGTATCACAATACGATCCACCACGAATATCGTCTGCCGTGAGCATTTGGGTAAACCGCGGGGCACGCAGATGCAGTTGTTCGATTAATTCATCGGCATCGGTCACCGGCTCTTGGCGAATCCCACTCGCACACATAATGATTTCGTGTGATTGCATGCTGGTTTTGTAGGTGCCATCAATGTTGCGCTTATCACCCGCATCGACCATTTGCCAAATCTCGCGAGTATCCTGCTGCGCCAACTTGGCCAACGCCGCCCCCAACGGCCGCCAGCGTGCTTGCGAATACAACGCCCATTTGGTGGCCGACATCAACACATCTTTGTTGACCTCGCGCCCATCCCCACTCGCAATCACATCTTG
>DBCF01000254.1:3949-6917 GCA_002292925.1 Roseiflexaceae bacterium UBA965
CGTTCACACCAGGCAATCCAACGATTGAACACCTGCTCAAAGGCAACAGCTTGGGTCAATTGTTGCTCTTCCGGCGTATCACCATTGGGCTCATAGGCCGAATCAAGCACCATGGCACGGATGCGATACGGGAACATGCTGGCGTATACGGCCCCCAAATAGGTCCCATATGACACCCCCAGATAGCTGATTTTGGTGTCACCCATGGCTGCCCGCATCACTTCCATGTCACGGGCGGTGTTTTCGGTCGAATAAAACTGCAGTTTTTCTCCGTATTTGGTGATACATGCACTATCAAATCCCCATAAATACGCCTGATAGAGATTAATCGCAAGCTCGTTGTCGGTCAAGCACTTGAGCCCGCCCGAGCGGTCAACGCCACGAGGATCAAACCCCACAAAATCAAACCCTTCGAGGTGGAGTTTTTGTACGTACTGTGGTCCGAGGCGCGCCACATAATCAACCCCTGAGCCACCAGGTCCACCCGGATTATAAAACACCGCCCCGATGCGTTGCCCTTGGGCCGGAATCCGAATCATTGCCAAGGTGATTTTTTCACCTTCCAAATCCGTATAATCCAACGGTACATCGACATGCCCACATTCAAATGTTACCGACGCTACTGGCTGAATCTCGATGTCGTGACACGGATACCACACCATGGGCGTAATCCCAGGTAACATCGCCACCGGCGGGGTCAATATACCGACTTGTTGGAGTACGTGAATACCCACTTGGTAATTGTGGATGCAGACTGTAATCACGACAACTTCGATGATGAACCACAATACTCTCCGCATCATCATCCCTTTCAATTTCACTGTTTCTCTTCAAAAACTGTTATTTTTCACATTATAACGCAAAACTGCAATAATTTTCAAAATAGCAATAATCTCATACAACAAAGCCCGTACATACACACAACGTGCATGCCACGGACTGTATTTGCGCCAGAATTGAGTTGCGTGGTGCCCCCGAGCCGACTTGAACGGCTGACCTGCGGTTTAGGAAACCGTCGCTCTATCCACTGAGCTACGGGGGCATGCTGTTTTTAGTATACCGTAGATTTTATGGCGCCCACGTCCAGAAACGCCAATCGTAGTAGAGACGTAGCGGGCTGCGTCTCTACGATTGGCACTGCGGGCAAAAATGCGTCCCCCGTTGCGCCACCACCGTTTTGACAATCAACGTCCCACACCGCCCACACGGCTGATTGGTACGGTCATACGCCATGAAATTATCTTGCTGCGTGCCTTTGGCGCCATAACTGTCGCGGTAATCGCGCAAGGTACTGCCACCGTTGGTCAAGGCTTGGCGCAATACCGTTTGGATGGCGTCAAGCAGCGCCGTGGCCTGATCTGGCGTCACCTTATTGGCCGGAGTCTGTGGGTGGATTTGGGCGCGCCACAAGGCCTCGTCCGCATAAATATTGCCAATCCCCGCCAACACCGTTTGGTCAAGCAAGACCGCTTTGATAATCCGTTGGGTCGATTGGGTCAAATGCAAAAACACTGCCGGAGTCAACGCATCGTCAAATGGCTCATACCCATGAGCGTCTTCGAGTTGGTGGAGTTCGGGGGGGGTGAGCAGCCGAATCCGCCCGAATTTGCGTTGATCGACAAAGCGCACCTCGCGACCATCACGCAACCCAAAGGCCACCCGTTGCTGGGGGATGTCAGCCTCATCACGCCCACACACCACAAAGCGCCCCGTCATACGGAGATGGGCCGCCAGCGTCATTTGATTATCGAGGGTGATGAGAATCCATTTGGCGCGCCGGCGCCAGCCCGTCACCTGCACATCACGGAGCTGGGCGCCGAGTACGTCAGTATCGTGGCTTTCGATGGTTTTGAGCCAACTACAGCGGATGGTACCGTCAAAGTGGGCGCCCACAATCTGCTCACCCAAGGTGCGGGCGGCCTGCTCTACTTCGGGTAATTCGGGCATAACAATCGCTCCTCGTAATGACCACTTATACCCGAGCGAGACGTTGCCGGAGCAGGTGATCAGCCAGCACCAAAGCTAGCATCGCTTCGGCGATTGGCACGAGGCGGGGGAGCACCGTCGGGTCATGGCGACCGTGGATTTCGATTTGGGTGGGGTTGCCGTCACGGTCGACGGTTTGTTGCGGGCGGGCAATCGAGGCCGGTGGTTTGGCTGCAATCCGCAGTACGATTTCTTGGCCGGTGCTAATCCCCCCCAAAATCCCGCCGTGGTGATTACTGGCGGTGCCAATCGAGCCATCGGGGTTGCGTACAAAGGGGTCGTTGTGTTGCGAAGCGGGCATCGTAGCAACCGCAAAGCCTTCGCCAAATTCGAGCCCTTTGATGGCGGGAATACTAAACATCGCTTTGGCGATATCGGCTTGGAGCTTGTCAAACACTGGCTCACCGAGACCAGCCGGCACGCCACGGGCGCGGATTTCGACGATGCCCCCCAGCGAGTCGAGGTTTTTGCGAGCCTCATCGACCAAGGCAATCATCTGTTCGGCCACCACCGGGTCGGGGCAGCGCATAATGTTTTGTTCGATTTGGGCTTCGTCGTGGGTTTGGGCGCGCAGATGCGCACACTGCTGCACCCAAGCAATCACTTGGATGCCGAAATGGGCCAACAATTGGCGGGCCACTGCACCCGCCGCCACCCGGCCGATGGTTTCGCGGGCGCTTGAGCGCCCACCGCCACGGTGATCACGGAAGCCGTATTTGGCGTCCCAACTAAAATCGGCATGACCAGGTCGATAGCTGTCTTTGATGTTGTCGTAGTGTTGCGATTTGGCGTCGGTATTCATCACCACCATGGCAATCGATGCCCCAGTGGTGCGCCCTTCAAATACCCCCGACATAATCTGCACCACGTCGGGTTCACGACGTTGTGACGAGACTTTGCTCTGCCCCACCCGGCGCCGGTCGAGTTCACGTTGAATCACCGCTTCATCGAGCGCAATCCCAGCCGGACAGCCATCGAGGAT
>DBCF01000254.1:6937-7245 GCA_002292925.1 Roseiflexaceae bacterium UBA965
CACCCCACCGCCGGACCGTGTGACTCCCCAAACGTACTGACTCGAAACACACTGCCAAAGGTATTGCCCGCCATGACTCACCCTCGTCTGCTAAAACTCATTAGTATCTATCATACGAGGTATTCTGATAGGGCGCAAAATAAACGCATTTTGCTGCATTTGATCATTACCCAACGCCGGTTATCGCAAAATCGATACACAAATGCAGTTATAATATATTAACCTCCATGAAAAATCCGTTGCGGATAGGTTTCATTTACCTATATCGTGGCAAAGTGTGTTATGGATGGTAACAGGTAGTCAGAATA
>DBCF01000076.1 GCA_002292925.1 Roseiflexaceae bacterium UBA965
GCCCTGCAGTTGCAGGCCGGCGCCCGCCACACCTATGCCCGCTGCCGCCCCCCTGGCCACCACGCCGGTACCGACATGTGTGGGGGTTATTGTTATGTCAACAATGCCGCCGTGGCCGCCCAGACATTGAGTCAGCAAGGCAAAGTGGCGATTCTCGACATCGACATCCATCACGGCAACGGCACCCAACAGATTTTTTATGGACGCGGCGATGTGCAGTTTATTTCGATTCACGGTCATCCCGACGAATGCTACCCCTACTTCCTCGGCTTTGCCGACGAGCAGGGTGAGGGAGCTGGGTTGGGGAGCAACCACAATTATCCTTTGGCGTTTGGCTGTGACGATACGCAGTACCTCGCGGTCGTAGATGCCGCCCTGCAACAGATTCGTGATTTTGGCGCTCAGACGCTGGTGGTGTCGGCGGGGTTTGACACCTTTGCCGGCGACCCGTTGGGCGGGTTCAAATTGAGCCAGGCCTGTTATACGGCGATAGGGCAACGCATCAAACAATTGGGGTTGCCAGTGGCCATCATCCAAGAAGGGGGCTATGCGATTGAAGCACTGGGGGACAATGTGGTGGCGCTACTTGATGGCGTGCAAGGGGTCTGATTTTTCAAGATGAGTGCGATATGCTACCATAAAGCATCCATAGAATACACGAAGGTACCACGATGACACGTTTACCCAATGGTGGGCGGATCGAGGTGATCTGCGGGTGTATGTTTAGTGGCAAAACCGAAGAACTCATCCGGCGCCTCAATCATGTCCAATTGGCGCGGCAGAGCTTGCTTGCCTTTACACCACGCCGCGATACCCGTTACCGCACCGGCAGTTTGGTCAGCCATAATGGCCAAAAAATCGAAGCAATTACCGTGGCCAGCATCGCTGATATCGTCACGGCGGTACCCGATGGCACCCAAGTGGTCGCCATCGACGAAGTCCAATTCCTCGAGAGTGACCCGCAAGCGATTGCCACCGGCTGCCAAACCCTGGCCGACCGCGGGATTCGCGTGGTAGTGGCAGGGCTCGACCAAGACTTCCGCGCCCAACCATTTGCCATCGTGGCAGAGTTGATGGCCGTCGCCGAACAAGTCGACAAATTGTTTGCCATTTGTGTCAAATGTGGCTCGTATGCGACCCGCTCGCAACGCCTCATCAATGGGCAAGCAGCGCCCCATACTGCACCGGTGATTGCGGTAGGTGGACTAGAGTTGTATGAGGCGCGCTGCCGTAACTGTTATGAAATCGGCGTTGCGTGATATTTGCCACAACCACCCGAAATATGTGCTATTATCTGTGTGTGGTGTGTAGTAGTTTGTCCACTAGGAGGATGAAATTATGCCGTATGTGATTACAGAAGCATGCATTGGCACCAAAGATGCCTCATGTGTTGCGGTCTGCCCAGTTGACTGCATTTACGACGGGTCTGATATGTACTACATCAATCCCGATGAATGCATCGATTGTGGTGCCTGTGAGCCTGAATGCCCAGTCGAAGCAATCTACGCCGATGATGCCGTCCCCGAAGGGATGCGCAAATACATCGAAAAGAACCGCAAACACTTCGGTTAAACGTTAACGATTGCCCGGCAATCACACAGCCGATGGCGGTCTTCCCGCTGTCGGCTGTGTGATTTTATTCATGTCAAATGCACAATGGTGAATCTATGCAGGAACAAAATCCCATAACCGGACCAACCGACGCAATTGTTCCGTCCGCTCAACCACTGAGTACGCCGACCAGACCCATCACTAGCCCCACTAGACCTATCACCGGCCCAACGAAACCGGTCACCGGGCCCACCAAATCCGTCACTGCGCCCACCAAGCCCGTCACCGGGCCCACCAAGCCCGTCACCGGGCCCACCAAGCCCGTCACTGGGCCGACCAAGCCCGTCACTGGGCCGACCAAGCCCGTCACTGGTTCACTATTTGTCGATAGCGATATTTCCGTGTTGACTCAAGCGCGTATCTCACATGGGATTGCAGCCCTTAGTATCATCCTGAGTGCGGTTATTGCGATCACCGTGTTGTACGGCAGTGATATCAATGATGATTGGGCGCGTCGCTGGGTATTGGTAGCAGTTCCGTTTGTGAGTGCGGTTGGGTTATTGATAGGGTGGCGGTCGCTGTGGCGTGACACGCTCCTCGGGATGGCAACAATCTATATGTTTGCGCCATTCATTGCAGCCCGCGTCGAATCATGTTGGTTGCCGATTCCCGGTGCGGTGCCTTGTTTTGCCGATAATAAATTAGTACTTGAGGTTGCCAGTCAGCTCGCACACCCGATTTATTACCCAGTATTGATTGGGCTTCATTTGTCTGGGGCGTTATTTATGTGGTCGTTAGTTGCGTCCAAAGGAGGGCAATATGCACCATCTACAGGTACGACAACGGATTGAGCAAGGTGAGCAACAGTGGTTATCACCGTATGCCGCCAAAAGCGCTGGAGCCACCCGCGAACACCCCGAAGCCGAATCGCCGGTACGCACTAGCTTCCAGCGTGACCGCGACCGCATATTGCATTCCAAGCCATTCCGGCGCCTCAAACACAAAACCCAGGTATTTATTGCGCCCCAAGGTGACCACTACCGCACCCGCTTGACGCATACCCTCGAAGTCACCCAAATCGCCCGCACCATTGCCCGCGGATTGCGACTCAACGAAGATTTAGTCGAAGCGATTGGGCTCGGGCATGACATTGGCCATGCGCCGTTTGGACATGCCGGCGAAACCGCCTTGGCCCACGCCATCGGCCATTCCTTCCGCCACAACGAACAAAGCCGCCGGATTGTCGAAGTACTCGAAAAAAACGGCACCGGTTTGAATTTGACCTATGTAGTGCGCGAAGGCATCTACATGCATTCCAAAGGGCGTCGCGACATCAGCGCCAAAGCGTGGGGCGTAGCGAGTACCCTCGAAGGTCAAATCATCAAAATCGCCGACTCGGTGGCCTATATCAACCACGATATCGATGACGCCCTACGGGCAGGGATTCTCACCGCAGACGACCTCCCGAGCGATGCCATTGCCGTACTCGGCGAGAGCCACGCCGACCGTATCGATACGATGGTGTGTGATTTAATTGATCAAAACTGGTGGGCTAGCGGTGAAGGAGCGGCACCTGCGGTGCTGGAATTGCACATGAGCCCCGCCGTCCTTGAAGCAACCAATACCTTGCGTGAATTCATGTACCAACATGTGTATTTGGGGTCAGTCGCCAAAACCGAAGATCCCAAAGTAGAGCTCATCATCGACCTGCTCTACAAATATTTCATCGCCCACCCTGAACAAATCCCTGCCGACCTAATGGCCGTCAATCGCTTACGCGACGAGCCGCTCAGTAACGCCGTAGTCGATTATGTGGCAGGGATGACCGACCGCTTTGCCACCCAGATCTTCCAAGATATCTATGTGCCACGCACATGGGGCGGATAAGCAACTATTGCATAATTTAATTGTTACAGACTCCAAATGGTGTGGGTGTGTATGACCAATAATCGGGTAATTGAGCAAATCAAAGAACGTATTGATATTGTCGAGCTGATTGGGGCCAAAGTCCAATTACGCAAGGCGGGGCGCTCGTTGGTGGGGTTTTGTCCATTCCACCCCAATACGCGCACCCCGGCCTTTACCGTCTACCCCGATTCACAGAGTTATCACTGTTTCGGCTGCAAAGCCTCCGGGACGGTGTTTGATTTTGTGATGAAAAGCGAAGGCCTCGAATTCCGTGAGGCGCTCGAGCAACTGGCCCACCGCGCCGGCATCGAATTAGCCCCCCGCACAAACCAAGATGAAGAGCGCGATCATTTACGCGAGCGCCTCGTCGAAATCAACAACGCCGCGGCACGTTTTTTTCATCATATGCTGTTGCGTTCACCCCGCGGCGAAGAAGCCCGGGCCTATGTGGCCAAACGCCAAATCAACGAATGGGCCCAAGAAAGCTTCCAGCTGGGCTATAGCCCCGAAGAACGCACGTTGCTGTTCAATTACCTGACCACCAAACAAGAATACCAACCCGACGAAATCGTGGCGGCGGGGCTGGCCATTCAGCGTGATGACGGCAGCTATTATGACCGCTTCCGTGGTCGGGTCATCTTCCCCATCCGCAACGTCAAAGGGCATATCATCGCCTTTGGTGGGCGGGCCATGGGTGACGTGCAACCCAAATATTTGAATTCGCCCCAGACCTTGTTGTTTGACAAAAGTAGTGTGCTCTACGGGCTCGACATGGCCCGTGAGGCCATCAGACAACACGACGCTGTCGTGATTGTCGAAGGCTACGTCGATGTGATTGCCTTGCACCAACACGACTTCCGCAACGTGGTAGCACCACTGGGGACGGCACTAACCGCCGAGCATGTCCAAGCCATCAAAAAACTCACCAAAAACATCTACCTGGCGCTCGACGCCGACAGCGCTGGCATCAGGGCGACACTCAA
>DBCF01000278.1:0-10008 GCA_002292925.1 Roseiflexaceae bacterium UBA965
TCATTCGCCGCTATTCGCCCCATGTCCCCACAAAATTTCATGGGATAATACACCCATCGTGTCGCTCGCCGGCGTGGGCAGAATAGTTGGAGTATGGTGACGATGCAGATCTCGTCAGAGCGGTTTGATATCCCCCTCAAAAATAACGGTACCCGTCGGATTGTGGCCACCGATATCGCCCAACAGCAACGACTCAATAATTGTCAACGGTTTTTGCGTTGGCGCTTATTTGAAAACAATGCCGGGAGCGCGGTGATGGGGCAACTGTTTCGACGTTATGGCGTCGCTCCCCAAAGTCCTACCCCACTGCCTGCAGTGGTAGGGCAACAATTCGAACAACGCATCAACCACGCGCTCCAAGCGTTTGGGTGGCCCATCGAATCATTTGGTAATACTGATGCCGTGCACAACCAAGAATTTGTGCAGATGATTCAGGCATTGCCACACGGGCAAGGGATGTTTTTGTTGCAACCCAACCTCGAAGCGGTAATTGCCGATTGGACGGTAGCAGGGCGCCCCGACATTATCCGCATCTATCGTGATGAATCTGGCAACGTGCAGGTATTGATTACTGACATCAAATCGGCATTTGCCGTCAAATCCGAACATCAACTCCAAGTTGCAATCTATCATATGATGCTTGACGTCATTTTGGGTGCACACATACCATGCCACATCAGCACAAGTATCATGCATCAAATCCCCCCCATCCCAAGCGTTGATAGCGTGCAACAAGCCATCATCAATGCAAGTATCATTGCCGCCAAATCGTGGTACGGTCTCGATGACGTTTGTCTCGCTATGGTTGCAAATCCCCACGAATTACGCGATAGCGTGCGGCGCATGTTTGGCTATGAGCCACAATCGCTGTTGCAACAAAGTACCAATCAGCGCTTTGCCGATATCCCCTATGCCATTTGTCGTAATTGCGAAGGCTGTGGCTATATGGAGCTCTGTTTGACCGACACCGACCAACGCCAAGATATCGCATTGGTGCCGTTGTTAGATCGTGAAAGCCGTACTGCTTTTGTGCAACAAGGGATTCATACCGTCGCACAACTTGCCACCTTAAAGCAGGTCAATAGCAATAAAGAACTCGTGCCACCTACCCCGATTCCCGCAAATGTAATCGCACTGGGGAATGATGCGGTGGTAGGGCCATTGCTCGACCATTGGATCGCCCGTGCCCAACAGCTCCGGAGCGTAAGTGATCGGGCAACTGCCGTTGCCTATCTGCCGGCAAGCATGCGCGTGACCCTGCCGCGCATCAGTGGGAATGCGGCGGTGCTGTATCTCGACATCCAACACGATCATCTCGCAGGCTTTGTTTGGCACTGTGGCGCGTTGATTGATTATTATATCGATGGGAATGCAACCACCCAATACCCTATCAGTATGCAGTCGTCACACGTCCCTGATTTGATTAGCGAAGGTCAATTACTCGGGCGTTGGGTGCGTCAGATTGTCACCGTCTGGGAGGCACACATCCACAACGTCGATATGACGCATACTGTGCCGTTGCATTTCGTGGTCTACGAACAGCACACCTGGGACGAATTATTGGCTGCGCTGGGCCGGCATTATGATGCCGATCCCGTCATCCAGGCTTGGCATGATTTTTTGACGACACCTTGTCCCCACGATGCCCCGTTGGTGACGATCGTTAGTAACGAAGCCAGTGCATACAACCGGCTGGCGACCACAGTGCCAAGCATGATGGCGTTGGCGAGTATTAATGGATTTCGTTGGACGGATCAGCAACACAATTATCGCGCATTGTTCAACGCATTTCATTTCGATGCAAGTGGGCGGCCAACACCAGGTGATAGCTATTACATCCAACGAGCCCGCTATAGCAGTAACATTCCCCTCGAATATGCCTACGCAGCCTGGCAACGCCTGCCGAGTCCGCCACACACCGGGCAAGATGCGTTTGCCCGCTTTCGGCATATGACTGCAGCCGTAATTGCCGCCTATTGTCAATATCGGCTGTATGGCTTGATGAACCTTACTACCAAGGTGGGGCGTTGGTGGAACAATCAATCCGATGCGGTAAATCTGGCTACCATTGCCCAGACCCATCGTGCCCCGACGCAACTACACGGCGCATTAGACGAATACATGCAGACCGAACGCCACGCCCAATTACGCCAATGGGTTGATACGCATGCGGCCTGGCCACTGGCGCGTGTGCGGGCGACGACTGCGTTGATTGTCGAATATCGTGATGAATGGCAATCAGCGGCTACCAGCCTCAAGCTCGATCATGCGCGGCGTATCGCCCAGACTGCACTCGCCCCCATGAATGGCATCCAACTCGTGATGCGGGTGTGGAGCGGTGATGAACTTCCCGATGTGGCGCAACAATTGGATGGCTCCCCATATGTGAGTGAAGTCAGCGAGGCGCTTTTGGCACCGTTGCGTGGCGAATCTGGCAAACCGTTGACGCCGTCACAGCTGATGCAATTTGCGATGCGCGTCAAAATCAGTCAACCACACCCACAACCACAGGTTGGTGCGTATACATTCATCCTTGATCCGGTATATGGTCGCCACGATGCCCCCTATGTGTTTGGTGGCCGTTCAATTGTCCCTAGTGATGGTGATTGCTATGTGCTTGACATAAATCCTGACAATGCTCCTGGCAGTGTCACCAACAAAGCCTTGCAACGGGTACTAAAAGACCCCCATGACAATGTGCTGTATCGCATGTTGAGTGGCCACTCGCGGACTGTACGTGGAGTCGACCCGCTAGGACTCCATGCTTATGTGTTGGCGTGTGATGTGGTTGAACCCACGTTTATTGGGGCAGCCCGCGATTATGTGGCCAGTTACGCCGATGCACCACTTTTGCTGGTCCAAGGCCCTCCTGGTACCGGCAAAACCTTTACCACCGCACATGCGATTATGGCGCGTATGTATGCCGCTATGTGTGCCAATCAGCCCTTGCGTGTCGCAATCAGCTGTCACACCCATGCCGCAATTAGTGAATTAATGACGAAGCTTGCGCAACTCAAAACCACCTTGCGTGACAAACAGCATGCCATGGCGCATGAATTGCAAGCGGTTGGGTTGTTTCGCTATCGCAAAAACGACAGCGAACTCCGCCAGCCCGGTGTCACGTATGTTTCAGACAAAGACCAAATGCTGACCTTCATCAATGAGCAACAGTGGTGTGTGGTAGGAGCCACCCCCACCAGTATCGGTGCCTTGGTCGATGGTGGTACCTGGGGTGATCTATTGATTTTGGATGAAGCCTCGCAGATGAGCGTACCCCAAGCTATCGTGGCATCCCAGGTTTTGGCCGATGATGGCATGTTGATTGTGGTGGGTGACCCTCGGCAGATGCCGGTGATTGTGACCCACGATTGGACGAATGAACCGCGCCGCAGTTTTGCACGCTACCCGGTGCATCGCTCGTTGTTTGATTATCTTGCAGATGGGCGCACCCTATTTGACTACGACGTGCCGATTGCCCGCCTTGATACCAGCTATCGGGTGCCCCCGTTACTGGCACAATTTTTGCGCCAAGAAATTTACCGCCATGATGGTATCGCCTACCGTTCGGAACAACGTAACGGCATGGCGAGTGTGGTGAGTCGGGGTGGTTTGGTGCAGGCGGCGTTGCATGCCGACTTCCCGTTGATACTGATTGAGCACAATGAAGCCAGTAGTCGTTCGAGTAATCACTTTGAAGCAACTATTGTCCGCGATATTTTGTTGCCATTGATTGCCCATCAATACGATGCAACCAGTGGTTATGGCGTAGTAGTACCACACCGTCTGCAACGAAGCACCATCAAAACCTTGCTCCGCCCGCATATGCCCCCCGCGCCGGGGCAACTTTTTGCCGATATTGAGGTGCCTGGTATCGATACCGTCGAGCGCTATCAAGGCAGCGAGCGCAACGTCATGATTGTGAGTGCCACCGAAAGTGATCCCAGCTATATTCGCCAAAACGAACAGTTTTTGTTTGATGTGCGCCGCTTAAATGTGGCGTTGAGTCGCGCCAAACACAAAGTGATTGTGGTGGCATCGACACAGGTGCTCGATTACATTGGCAGTGATGCACGTATCCAACTCCATGCACAATCATGGAAGCATTATCGCCAGCATTGGTGCACCGAAATCCTCTGGGAAGGTGAATTTGGTGGGCATTTTGTGCGGGTGCGCGGTGGCAATCGCGCCAGCAACGAAAACCCCCGTGCGTAACGCTGACGGTTCAGCATGACGCACGGGGGCACATACAGCGTAATTATTCGTGACGCAAGGCTTGAATGGGGTTGAGTCTGGCGGCGTTGCGGGCCGGCCAAATCCCAAAAAAGAGCCCAGTGGCCAATGATACACTCAACGAAATAACCACAGAGTTGAGCGTGACTGGGGCATTAAATGTACCCGTGACAGTCAATACAATCGGCAAAATACTCCCGAGTACCACTCCAATAAATCCACCAAGTAAGCTTAGTACCACTGCTTCAATCATGAATTGGAGCAAAATATCCCGTGATTGGGCACCGACGGCACGGCGCAAGCCGATTTCTTTGGTGCGTTCTGTCACACTGACCAACATGATATTCATGATGCCAATGCCACCAACCAACAACGAAATCCCGGCAATGGCTGCCAAAAACGTAGTCAGCAAGGTGGTAATGGTTGAAAGTGACGACAAAAACGACGCTTGATTGATGATATTGAAGTCATCTTCGCTGCCATCACTGTTGAGCTTGCGTAAATCACGCAATGTCATCTGGATGCGTTCTTGGGTGAAATCAATGTCTTCGGCCTTGATAACCGACAGGCTGATGGTGGTGACGCGGAGATTTCCATCTGATGTGCGTGCCGAAAACAAGCGCGTGTGTGCCAGGGTAATGGGCACGATTGCCTGATCATCGACTGACCCAAATCCGCCACCGCCTTTGGATGCCATGACTCCGATGACTCGACAGGCAAGTGAGTTGATGCGGACTGTTTCGCCAATTGCTTCACCGCTACCAAACAAATAGGTTTTGAGTGACGAACCAAGCACTACTACCTGCGATGCGCCTTGGACGTTCGCATCAGTAAAAAACGACCCCGAGGCCATGGTAACACTTTGGACTTTGGCATAATCTGCCGTGGTACCAAGTATCCCCGCTGACTTGTCAGCGGCAGGAGCTGCAATGGTTGCATTGGCACTAAACTGCGGCACTGGACCTACGATGGGCAATTTGATGCGCTCAATGGCTTTGTAGTCTGACATGGTCAGCGGGGCAATATTGCCCGATTGACCTGGTCCGCGATTGGGTCGACTATTAAAAATAGTCAATACGTTGGTTCCCAATGCCGAAAACTGCCCAGTGATTGCTTCGCTGGCACCATTACCGAGGGTCATGAGTGATACCACTGACGCCACCCCGATGATAATCCCCAGCATTGTCAAAAACGTCCGGAGCCGATTCGCAAGTAAGCTGTCAAGCGATACTTTTATGAGTTCGCGGTAATCGAGCCCATTGCGACCTGTATCACTGACAGGTTCGAGTACCCGACGTTGTGGTTGATTAGACATGGGACACCTCGTTTTTGCGATCGGTGGTCACGACGCCATCACGTATTGTCACGATTCGATCCGCATATGCGGCAATATCAGATTCGTGAGTCACGATGATGATGGTCAGTTTTTGCTCGCGATTGAGTTGTTGGAGCATGTGCATGATTTCTTCACTTGTGGTGCTATCGAGTGCCCCGGTCGGCTCGTCAGCAAGAATCACCGATGGGCTTCCCGCCAGCGCCCGTGCAATAGCTACCCGTTGTTGTTGACCGCCAGATAATTCGTTGGGGCGGTGGTCCAAGCGATTGCCCATGCCCACAAGCTCTAAGGCGACTTGGGCACGACGGGCGCGTTCTTGGGCTGAAATGCCACGATAGAGCATTGGCATTTCGACATTGGCTAGCGCTGATTGGCGTGGCAAGAGCATGTATTGTTGGAACACAAATCCCAGCTTGCGGGCGCGTACTGCCGACAAATCGTTGTCATTGAGCGAGGCAACTTCGATGCCATCGAGGGCATAACGCCCCGACGAGGGGGTATCTAAGCACCCAATCATGTTCATCAGCGTACTTTTGCCGCTCCCGCTCGGTCCCATGATGGCGATAAATTCACCGCTATTGATGGTGAGATTGACGCCACGCAAGGCGTGGACTTCAATCTCTCCCATCGTATAGACTTTGGTCATCTGTTCAATCGTAATCATTGTCTTTTTTTCCTACTCTTTAAGGAGGGCCAAAGCCGCCACTTTTGACTGTGTTGGTGGGTGTGGCGATAATTGTTTGGCCTTCGGTTAACCCGGTCAGCACTTCGGTCTGAAGCCCATCACTTAACCCGATGGTGATGTCGACATCAGTCGTCGTATTGTTGGCACCTGGTATTTGCACGATCCGACCGGAACCTTTGGGCAAGATTGCCGAGTTGGGGATTAGCAACACGTTCTTTTTGTCGGCGGTGACGAGTTCGACGATTGCCGTCATCCCAACGAGCACACGTGTATCAGAATCACTGAAATCAATCCGCGCTTTGTAGGTGACAACCCCATTTGCAGAATCAGCAACTGGTGAGATACTCGCCACGGTGCCAGTTTTTTTCCAATCAGGTAGGGCATCAATGGTAATTTGGGCAGCTTGGCCAACCTTGATTGACACGATATCGGTTTCACCGAATTTGACGTCGATGTGCATGGGGTCGCGGTCAATCATCGTTACCGTTGCCCCACTCGATGTTTGCCCGATAACCAAGCCAATTGTACTAACCACTCCATCAAATGGAGCGATAAGTGTGGCGTTCTCCAACTTCAATTTTGCTTGATTGAAGCTTGACTCGGCTTGGGTTACTGCCGATTGTTGCATCAAGATATCGGTCTGGGTGCCTGGGGTGACGATTTTGTCGAGGCTGGCCTTGGCTTGCTCGAGCGCTGATTCGTTTTGTTGCACTGAGGCCACGGCCGCCGCAATATCTGCAGCCGTCGGTTTCAGTAATGTGGCGAGTTGGAGTTGGGCATCTGCTAAAGCGGACTCCGCTTGGGTGATGTTGGATGCTTCGGCAGATTTGGCATTGTTGAGGGTGATTTGGGCTTGTTGTACCCCTTGTTCTGCCGCCCGTACCGCCGCTTCGGCTTGAGTATAGGCATCTTGATAACTCATTGCCGCTGAGCCCGAAATCCCGCCACGACCGGTTACGGGATCTGAATTGTATTTTTGTACCCAATCCCAGTCCCAGCGGGCTTTGCCATACTTGGATTGCGCTTGGATCAAACTCTCGCTGGCTTTTGACAAATCAAGTTCAGCTTTGGTTTTGGTGGCCGAATTACTGTCACGGGTGGTTTGTAACGTGGTTTCTGCTTGTTGCACTTTGAGTTTGGCCGCACTGATTTTGTCTGAGGTCGGCTTGCGGAGCGCATCGAGTTTTTCTTGGGCACTATTGAGTTGGGCTTGCGCGCTGGTCACAGCCGCCTGTGCCGATGTCAAATCACTACTACGTCCCGAGCCTTCGAGGAGCTGTGCTAACTTGGCTTGGGCACTTTTGTAGGCGGCTTCTGCTGATGACAGTTGATATTGCAAATCGCGAGCATCAATGGTGGCGAGTTGTTGCCCTTTTTTGACGTTGTCGCCTTCTTTAACCAAAATCTCGCTGATAATACCGGTAGACTGAAAGCTGAGTGTCACGTTGCTTTCGGCCAAAATATTACTGCTGCCTGATACGACCGTCGTCAAATCTCCACGACTGACCACGACCGTGTTGCTTTTGGTTGTCGTTGTACTTGCGGTGCGTGATCGGAAAATAAAATAGCCGGCAATAATTACGACGACTACCAGTCCGATGAGCACTGCTGGTTTTTTGAGCCACCCTACCATAGAATCCTACTTTCATTCACACGTGATTCTTCATCACTTACACTGTACCAAACCAACATGAACGATTCCTCATTATTATGGTCTGGCAAAATCACCAATTTGGATGATTTTCAATACCCGAGATTGCCTATAATAAAACTATGAGTAACCTGACACCTATCCCCAACCAAATCATTTCGCCACATCGCAACGAGCTCATCAAACGGAGCGCGTTTTTGTTGGCACTACCGACCATTGCCAGTACCTTGACAATGGCGATATACCACTTTATTTATGGCGAAGTCGTATTTGCTGGTCTTGCCCGGTCGCAATTTTGGTGGATTGCGATTGTGCCATTTGTCGTGGTAAATATTACCGCTCTATTGTTACTACGTATCGGACGCGCAAATGTATCTGCGTTGGTCTTATTGACTTTTTGGACTATTTCAATCACCAATGTGATTATTCGTTTTGGTGCCCAAACGTTTTTCCCAGCCTTATTAATTTTGCCAATCAGCGCAGCAAGTTTGTTGTTTAGTCGCCGTTCAAGTTTGGTTTTGGCGGTGATTTCTGCGATGGTAGTAGGTATCTCGGCCTGGCTCCACATGCACAGCCCCGGCTTTGCACTCTATGACTACTTTCGCAATGAAGTGGTGGTTGATACGACCCAACTCCAATTAATGACTTCTATTGCTGCTGGATTTTGGAGTAGCTTATACCTCGCAGTGGCGGCGATTACGTCGCTCCTCGCGGGGAATCTGCAACGGTCGCTCCAACAAAGTGACGCCCATGCCACTGCATTGCAAGAACTGAGTGAGCAACTCGAGCAACGAGTTGCCGCGCAAACTGCTAGCTTACTTGCTGGCGAACGTGAAAAAGCCATGTTGGCTGAGCGTACCCGCCTCGCTCGTGATATTCATGATACCCTCGCCCAAGGCTTAACCGGCATTATTGTGCAACTCGGCGCCGCCCAACAAGCGTTGCGCACCAATCACCCTGACGCCAATGAACACCTCGATTTGGCCGCTCGTATGGCGCGTGAGTCGCTCGCTGAAGCGCGTCGATCGGTCTGGAATCTGCGCGCCGAAGCGCTCGAACGGGGCGATTTGCGTCACGCCCTAAATGGCCTCGTTGACCGCTTTCGCCACCCGACCATCATGGCTTCATATGAATTCGACGGTGCGTGGTCACCGTTGCCCGTCGAAATCGAGTCGGCGCTGTTGCGGGTCGCCCAAGAATCTCTCGCCAACGTGGTGCGCCATTCGGCCGCCGATCAAGTCACCGTCACGTTACGGATGGAAGATATGATGGTCGAACTCGAAATCCGTGATAATGGTCGGGGATTTGGCGATGCCCTACAGCGTTTAACTTCTGCCCATGCCAAATTTGGAGTGATGGGCATGCGTGAACGCCTCGTCGCGCTCAATGGTGATTTGCAACTCATTGATGACGACGGTGCGGTGGTTCGTGCCCGTGCCCCCATTCTATTGCCCGCACATACCCCTAGTGTCGCTAATGTGACACCGAAAGATTGCCTACTATGAATACTGTTTCTCCTCCAATTCGGGTACTTGTGGTTGATGATCACCCCATCGTCCGCCACGGCTTGTTGGCGTTACTCCGCTATGAATCAGGCTTTGAAATCGCCGGTGATGCTGCCGATGGTGAAGAAGCCGTGGCGCTGGTGCTTGCGACCAAGCCCGATGTGGTGTTGCTTGATTTGCGTTTGCCCCGTTTGAGTGGTGTCGATGTGATGATCCAAGCCCGCGCCAAAGGCGTGACGGCACGGTTTTTGGTACTAACTACCTACGACAGTGACGACGATATCCAGCGGGCTCTCGCCGCCGGCGCCAAAGGCTACCTGCTCAAAGATGTCAGCTCACACGAATTGCTCCAAGCCATCCGTGAAGTAATGCGTGGCAATGCGGCGCTTGAGCCGAGTGTCGCAGCTCGCTTGCTGGCCCGCATGAACGACAATCCCAACGACGAATTGTCTGCCCGCGAAGTCGACGTGTTGCAACGCCTCGTGCGTGGCGAAGGCAACCGGGCAATTGCGTTAGCACTGCATGTCTCTGAAAACACCATCAAAACCCATGTCAGCCACATTTTTACCAAACTCGGGTGCCAAAGTCGGGCCGAAGCTGT
>DBCF01000278.1:10106-17526 GCA_002292925.1 Roseiflexaceae bacterium UBA965
AGCGCACGCAGAGGGCGTCATTGCGTCGGTCGTCGTTGTACGGCGACCTGTCGCTTTTGCGACCGGGCGTGCTATGATAGACAACGGTATGTTGGTGTGAGGCATGATTTATGACGACAATGATTCAGTACATTCGCAGTGGCGTGGCGACGTTGTGTACGCTGATTGCTTGTGGCGTGGTTGTGGTCGCCAATCGCTGGCTGCCCGTCAGTGCAGATATCATCACAAAAACAGATATCTTCATTGCGATTTTTTTAGGAATATTGTACGAAGCGCTCCCGTTTTTGTTAGCGGGTGCCTTGATTGCTGCCGCCATTCACCAATTCCTCGACCCACTCTGGCTGGCGCGTCGCTTGCCCAAATCGCGTTGGTTGGTGGCATTAATTGGGGCTTTGTTGGGCAGTGTATTCCCGATTTGTGAATGTGGCTCAATTCCGGCGGCACGGAGCTTGGTATATCGCGGTGCGCCGATGAGCTTGGGCGTGGCTTTTGCTATCGCCGCACCCGTCATCAACCCGATTGTGTTTATTAGTACGAGTGCGGCGTTTGCCGGCGTGTTTGGTTGGTCATTTGTATTGTGGCGGTTCGGCTTGACAATCATAATCGCTGTATTGACTGCGGTCATGATGCCCAATCTCACCATTATCCCCGCCTTGACCAGCGAATTCCATGATCATCACGGCCAACCCGACGACGAAATACCTTTTTTGGTATGGTTGCGCCATGCCCTTAGTGATTTATTAGACATGCTCCGCTATGTGATTATTGGTGCGAGTTTGGCCGCGCTCATCCAAGTGTTTTTGCCTAATACGGTGATTTTGCAGATGGCAAGTAACGCGTGGTTGGCGGTGCCTGCTGCCATGTTGCTGGCTGTTGTCATGTCGATATGCTCGACAGTCGATGCCTTTGTGGCGCTGTCACTTGTGGGTAGTTTTAGCCCTATCGCCTTGATGGCATTCCTCGTGTTTGGTCCAATTATCGACTTCAAAAGTATTCCTATGTTTGCGGCAATCTTTGGCTGGCGCCCAATACCGCAATTTGTGGCCACAATCGCGGTATTGACAATCGTATTGTGTGGGGCAATCTGGAGGTTTGGATGGGTATGAAGCGTATCACTCCATGGATTATCGGTGGGTTATTGTTTGTGGTGGCGGCATTGTTGTTTGTGCGTACTGCGACGGGGCAAATGGCCTTGTATATTCATCCCCGCTATGAAGTCTTGATGTATTTCAGTGGCGCAGTGTTGTTTGCACTGGCGATTATTTGTATTACGATGCCCATTCCAATTCCCAATTATAGTACCCAGTTTTTGTTAATCCCTGTGTTGTTGGGGTTGGGCATCGCACCACGCGCCTTAGGAGCCGATGCCATTGGCCAGCAAGGCACCGCCTTGAATCAAATCGCCCAGCGCCCAAAGGTCACCACCGTCAATCCGACAACTGTTGATACCACAGCGTGGAATGTCTATGACTGGGTGGTAGCAACCAGTGTTGACCCACTCGCACTCAAAGGCAAAACGGTGCAAATTGATGGCTTTGTGGTGCGGAACCCTGACATGCAACTCGCCGATAATCAATTTATGTTGGCACGCTATGTGCTTACGTGTTGTGTGGCTGATGCCGGCGGTGTCGGTATGCATGTGCAGTGGTCCAATAGTGCGGCCTACCCCAATGATCAGTGGGTGCGCGTCGAAGGCACGATTGATTTGCACGATGTCGCCGGGGTAATGCAACCACTCGTTATCGCCACAAGCGTGGCTCCCATCAAGACACCCCTCAAACCGTATCTCGTGCCCCGTAAATAATCGCACGATGCTATTCTTTGCTCCGCGGTAAGGTGTTGAGGAGCAACGAAGGGAACAATCGCGGATAGGCGCAGCGGGCGATTTGATAGGCAATCCCCGCCGTGCCTTGGAACAGCGTCGGTTGCTGATATATCCCGGGGTATTCTGCCGCCGTCACATACCCGCCCCGGTCGTGGGCGCGCTGGATCATCTGCTGTACCCAGTAATTGGCGCGTTCACTATAGTAGGGTTGGTGGAGTTCACGGTCTACGCTCAACAACAAATCGATGCTTCCCGCCGTACCACAACACAAGCCATCGTTTTCGTGTAAGCCAATACTGTCAATCCCATCAAGCAACCCAAGCAACGATGCGTCGATTTGCCCTGTACGTTCATGTCGCTGGAGCGCAAGGCGCACCATACCTGGTCCAATTGACCCATGGCACCAACTCAACGGGTAGCTCCACGGTTGTGTGCGTGTGTCTGGCCAGCCACCGTGATCTGCACTATAGTGACTGTCTTGCAGTTGGATGATTTCGTAGACGGCCCGCAAAAAACGATAATCGCGACTATATTCATAGAGCCTGACGAACGCCAAGGCAATCCCACTGGTGCCAAATCCCCCGTTACTGAGGATAGCACCGGCCCAAGTGCGTTCGTTTTGGGCATTGCGTTGGCGTGATTGCAACAACCGCTCACCAGCCACAATCGCTTGTTGTTGCCACCCACGCTGTGGATCAATTCGATGTAATGCGAGATAGCCAATCACCATACTGGCAAGTCCATGTTGCCAATCTGCCGATTGCAGGGTGTCACTTATCCCCATATTCACCTGCGATAATTGTTGCCATAGCGTGTGACAGAGCTCATATGTAGCCAAATGAGGTGTTGCCATTGCCACCGCATAACAGATTCCCCCCACTGCCTGTGGCATGGTTGACATGGTCGCAAATGTCTGTTGAAATGCGGCGATTGCGGTGTTGGTAAGCGTGTCTTTATCTGTGAGTCCACCAATACAACTGAGTGCCAATGCGATGCCACTGGTGCCATCAATCAGACTCGGGTACGCATAGTGCAATCCCGTACGTTGCGCATCATGCCCCAATACCAACCACGTGCTGCCGGTGGTGGTCACGATTTGTTGCTCGTGAATCTCATATGCTATGCGTACTGCTTCTTGAGCGAGTTCAGTGGTATCCAATGGCGCTAATGTGCGACTCACCCACGGAATACGTCCATCGGTATAGTCGATTTCACAAGGGGTAAGCGCAAGCTGCAGCTGGGCAATCTGGAATTGCTGGGTGTGGGGTGTGCTGTTTTTGAGATTGGTAATCACTGTGGCGTAATCTTGCTGTGGATTCATCACATAGGGCAATATTCCACCGACCAAGTCTGCATAAAGTTGCTGGCGTGTGGCAATGCTATCAAGCTGGGGTGGAATCTGCCCACATAGTTGGTCGATACACGCACTTACTTCTATCCCGTTGCTCAATAATGGTTGTGCATGGAGCAGATTGCGATAGTGCCACAATACATCACTTTGATGTGTCATGATACGTTGTGCAAACGGTGCCTGCCCCTGTAAATAATAGGCCAAATCAGTAGCTCGTTGCATCACGAAATCACCACACCGTTGGTATCCGGTGATTACCTCAGCAACATAGTCATCAAGCAATACCGCGTGTTGCTGTGGTTGGGTTAGTTGGGCGAGACTTGTATGAAATACTGCCGTGGTATCGTTGCCATTGACGTGGATGAGCCGGTGAGCGAGTGGTGTGGTGTGGGGTGTCGCCATACTGGTCGCATCGAGCAGCCAAAGCTGTGCGCCCACACAATGCACTGCTGCCGTGGTTAAATCAACAATCCCGCAGATATCACACAAGGCCGCCAAGGCGCCAATCGTCTGCGCATAGGCCGCGTATTCGCTGTCGTGGGGGGCGCGTGCCGGTGGGAGTTGGACCCAATAATAATCTGGACCGGGTACGGTTTGGGTAAGTTGTGGCAGCAATGGCGCTCCGCGCCGTTGCAACCATGCATGGATCACTGCAAACCCGTCGTTTTTGGGGGCGCTATGGGGCACATAAATCAGACGTTGCTGATTTGCACACTGTAATCCAAATCCCCCTACGGCCGCATAGCCCAAGGGTGCGTTTTCTAGGGCTTCAATGGTGGGTACCGGCCCGGTGAAATGATAGTGCTGGCGTAACTTGTTCCAGTCTTGTACCAAATGAATGCAGGCCGCTTGGATTGTTTGGCAGATTCGCCAGACAGCAGTTGCAATACTGCGCATCATCCAGGCATGGGTTACCGCAAATTCACGCCAAATCGAGTCGTGCAAGAGGGGGGTAATCCGTGATGCAGACCGCGGTAGTGCGAGCTGGCCTCCCTGTTGTCCTACCCATTGCGTGGCTGTATCCCCGACGATGGCGTGGAGCTGCTGTACGAGCCAGGTTGCGAGCACGGTGGGTGCTGGCAAAATCGCTCGTTGTGGCCAATCACCGGCATACAACGTTTGGATGCCCCACGTCACAAACGGCAATATCACTGCCCCATCATGACTCGTAAGCGTTGGCACGAGCGATTGCAGGCTACTCAGTTGATCTGCAGTCAGCACATCGTCCCATGCCTCCCACAACACCAACGCCCAACTCGGTAATTCGTGCATATCACCCACAAATACCGTGTCACTACATAATGTGGCCAGTTGGGCTTGACTCCAACCATGGAGCGTCAAATAGCGTTGCCACGCCACATCGTCGCCCCCCGCAATCGTCTGTTGCCACGCATCGATCCGTTGCTCGACCCGAATCGGGTCGAGGTGGGTGGCTTGATAGCACGCAGTGGCGCGCTCTTCTGCGAGGGCTGCTTGACCCACTACCCGGCGAAAGTCGTAATCCGCTGTCACATTACTTGCCCTTGTGGCGGATAGCTCCGCTCCCCAAATAATGCCCGCCCAATCCGGATCATTGTCGCCCCTTCGGCAATTGCGACGTCCATATCGCCACTCATTCCCATCGATAATTCGTTACACGAGTGGTGGGGTATAACCGCCGCAATCTCATCACGCAAGAGTCGCAATGAGTGAAACACCTCGCGTACCTCACTCGGGTTTTCACTATAGGGCGCAACCGTCATCAATCCACAGATTTTTACTCCCGGTAATTCGCCCATCTGTTGGGCCAGGGTCAAAACCTGGTGCCGGAGCGGTGCATCGTGTTGCCATCCTTGCGCTGTAATGCCTTCTTTGCTCGCTTCACCTGACACATTGCACTGTAACAAAATCTTGCATGGGGCTAGCCCTAAATCTTGGCTGTGGCGACTAATCGCTTGGGCTAATTCGAGGCTATCGACCGAATGTATATAATCAAAAAGCTGTACGGCTTTTTTGGCTTTATTGCGCTGTAAATGCCCAATCAAATGCCAGGTTAATTGTGACCGTTGGGCGCTGAGGGTAGTAATCTTTTCTTCGGCTTCTTGCACTCTATTTTCACCAAAATCTGTCAGACCGGCAGCAAACGCCGCTGCCACAGCCTCGGCAGGATGCGTTTTGCTGACCCCAATCAACCGTATCTGGCTGGCATCACGCCCAGTCTGTTGTGCGGCGGTGATAATCCGTTGTTTGATGTGGTGTAATGCGTCGTACATGTTACTCTCTCATTGCAAATGCGCTCCTACCATCATACAACAACACCTCATACTGTTGCATACGACAACGGTATGAGGTGTGCGTGGCGACGTTGGTACGTGTACTAACCTTGGCGATTTTGGGCGAGTCCGAGCTCGACCAATTCGACGGTGACTTCAGGGGCATTGCGTTGGCGAGCAATCCCTTCAATCGCCATCTGTAGTTGACGTGATGCCGATATCCGCGGCAAGTAGGGCAGCTTTTCGAGTTCTTTGTCGAGGATGGCACGAGCCTCATTGTTCCACGGCAAATTCCCTAGGTTGCTGTCACCAGCTGGCGTTGGTGTCCCGGCGGCGTTGGCGCGTTGGTTGGCATAGGCGCCATCGACCGGCAAGAAATTGAGCAGACCATCATATAACCGATTCATGATTTCTTGCACGAGATAGACACAGCCTCGATACCCCATGTAGGGCGTGCCGACGGCCCGTCGTACTCCCGGCCCGGGGAATCCGGCTGGTACAAAGTTGGTGTATTTTGCGCCAGATTCACGCAAATAAATTCGCTCATTCATGGTGCCAAAGATAAATGAGGGTGCCCGTTTATGGATGTGTTGACGGATTGCTTCGTTGTCATAATCACCGGGGCGACGGGGGCGTGCCGACGCAAACGCCACTTTCATCCCCAATTCATCCCCCAAAAAGCGCACAATTCCCTCGGCATGTGACAATCCAGCGACTACACCGATATCGATTGTGCCAAACCAGTCCCCTTGGGGGCCGCGCCACAAATCCCATACCGCCTGCAAGGTGGTGCGTTTTTCACGGCGGATAAAGGCTTCGGCCTTGTCACTCGTCCCCAACAATTGCCCCAATTGGCGCACAAACGCCACGCTGTCTTGCATCCCAAAGGGCGAGTACAACACCGGTTTGCCCAATTCGTTGGCCAGCCCGGTGCCGAATTCTTTGTAGAGCACGACATTGACTGCTGCTGCCGCTAGGCGTGGGGTCTCACTCAGGGTAGTTTCGTAGGGGTAGACCATGTTGATGGTACCACCAGCACCTTCGATCATGCGCGTGATTTCGGTTAATTCTGACGGTGCATTAAAGCACCCATAGGTTGGTCCGATAATGTTGACGGCGGTGGGGATGGTGGCGATTTCGCCGGCGTGGGGTTCACCGTATTCGCTCCACAGCCAGCGCAACACGCGGTCACGCCCAGCCCATTCGTCTTCGGCCAGTGAATTACTATAATAAAACCGTGTCCCCACCCCGAGTTGGCGTACCAACGATGAATGGTCAGACCCAATCATTTCGGATTCAGCCGTTGACACCACGATGACATGCTTGTTGTCGAGCACCCCAGTGGCTGCCAGATTTTCGTAGGTCCATTTGACTTTATCGGCGGTGCCTTTGCCGCCCACTTCTTGTTCGGTCATCGTGGCCGGGGTGAGGTTTTCGATATGGGGGATGGCGTCGGTATAGTCCGGTACTGCCGTGCCCACCAAATTAAAACAGCCAACGGGGGCGTCACATATTACATGCACATCAGGCATGGGACACATTGTCCAAATCGCAGCCCAATAGCCACTTGTATCTGATAAATCACGGATTACAACAGGGGGCATAATTGATTCCTCTCGGCCGTATTACAACGTACCATATACGGCAGGGGAACTGTCGTATATAGTTGCGATAATGCGGTTAGTCAGCAAAAAACTCTTGCATCCAGCGGTATTTGTCACCTTTGGTCAGTACACTCGCCACAAAATCAATGGTCGCTGCCATCCCACCCATCAAAAAGAACGGACGTGACGCCAGTTGATTGGTGAAATACATCGCTGGGATGCCGCGCTCTTTGGCGGCACTCGCAAGGGGTGTCGTACCAAACACCAAGTCGGGGTGATAACGATCAATCGCCGCAATATCTTCTTCGAGGGCTTTGCGATAAATGACTTCTTTGGTGCCGTGGGCCTTGAGCCACAATTCATCGGGCAATACCAATGGATCTTGGCC
>DBCF01000306.1 GCA_002292925.1 Roseiflexaceae bacterium UBA965
GTGTTGTTTGAAGGATTGGTACAGCATTTGTGTCAACGGGCGCGTTGGCAAGCCGAATTGTTGGGGCGGGCTCAACGACCGGTGTTGATGTGTATCGATGAACCATTCCTTGACGTACTCACGTCGCCGTTTTTGAGTATTGACCGCGATGAATTGTGGTTGGCGTTGGCCCGGGTACTTGATGCCTTGCCGTGTCAACGCGCCTTGGCTATTGGTGGCGACGTGGCCTTGGCTGAGGTGTTTGGATTACCGATTGACGTGGTGCTCGTCAATAGCTGGGATTATCCCCAGCGCATTCACGAGGCTGCCCCACAGCTTCGTGAATTTTTGCAACGGGGTGGCAAGTTGGGGCTGGGGTGTGTGCCGTTGCAGGGTGGAGATGACGTGTTGGCACTTGCCCAGCATAAACTGATGCAGGTGATTGATCAATTAGGTGCGGCAGGTATCCCTGCCCAAGACTTGATTGGACGATTATTTGTGATGCCAGTGGCGTCACTTGGGCAAATTGACATAGTAGTAGCCGAATCAGTAGTGGCCACCACCTGTCGTTTGGCAGCGCTGGTGAGTCAGCAATTACAAACTCTCGTTGCAGTAAAGGAGTAACGCCATGCGCGTCGTTGTCACCGGGTCGTTAGCATACGACTACATTATGAACTTCCCCGGGTTGTTCAAAGATCATATTTTGCCCGACCGAGTGCACATGTTGTCGGTCAGCTTCCTTGTCGATTCGATGAAGCGGATGCGCGGTGGCGTAGCCGGCAACATCGCTTATTCGTTGGCGTTGTTGGGTTTGCAACCATTGGTGGTGGCATCTGCAGGCCAAGACTTTGGCGAATATCGCCAGTGGATGACCAGCCAAGGAGTCGATGCCAGTGGAGTTCACGAAGTGATTGGTGAATTCACTGCCTCGTGCTTTATCAACACTGACCAAGCCAACAATCAATTGGTGGCGTTTTATACGGGGGCCATGGCCCGCTCACGCGATTTGTCGTTGTTGGGCTTTGGTTTGACCGCAAACGACCTCGTGGTCATCTCACCCACCGACCCCGAAGCAATGGCGCGCTATGTGAGTGAATGCCGCGAAATGGGCGTGCCGTTTTTGTTTGACCCAGGCAAGCAAACACCCCGCCTCACTGCTGAACAAATTCTCGATGGACTCAATGGCGCGTACGCCTTGATCGGCAACGACTATGAATTCGCCATGATGTCGCAAGTGACGGGCAAAAGCGAGCGTGAGCTCATCGAAAGCGTGCCGTTGACGGTCATCACCCAAGGGGACAAAGGGTCGATTGTATCGGAATCTCGCGATGGTACACGGGTCGACACCAGTGTCGATGTGGCACCCGTCGACGAAGTCCGCGACCCCACCGGCGCCGGCGACGCCTATTTGGCCGGGTTTGTCTTTGGGTTGTCGCACCAATTGCCGGCCGTCACCTGTGGCAAAATTGCCTCTTTGGCTGGTGCGTTTGCCATTGAACGCCATGGCTGCCAAGAACACGTCTATACGCCCGCTGAGTTTTATGCGCGCTATGTGACGGCGTTTGGGGCTGATGCGCAGGTGGCAACGGCGTTTGGGGCTGTTTAATCTACAACGGGTCATATCAGTTATTTGTGGCTGTTTTTTCATCATCAAAAGCAAATTATCGGGTATGATGGTAGAATTGAATTTGTGTGCGTGTGTATTCTCATGAGAATACTCATCAATGTATTCAACTCGGTACGTGGCGTGTATGTGCGAAATTTACGCGCATTAATGCATAGGTATCGATTGATAATGTGCAGGAGACGATGACGTAGTCATCGTCGTGGCAGATTTGCAGAACTGACATTGCCGTCAGGCATACTGGCCAATGCGCGGCGTAATTGAGTGGTGACGACGTCACCATGGATTCACTCGGATAGGAATTTGTAAGGAGTAGGGAATTTATGACCAAGCAGTATGACATCAAGGACATCGGTTTGGCCGAGCAGGGCCGCAAACGGATGAACTGGGCCGAAAACGAAATGCCCGTGTTGCGCCAGATTCGTGAGCGCTTCAAAAAAGAACAACCCTTTAAAGGTTTGCGCGTGTCAGCCTGTCTGCACGTCACCGCCGAGACAGCCAATTTGATGGCTACCCTCGCTGCGGGTGGTGCCGATGTGGTAATCTCTGCTTCGAACCCCTTGTCAACCCAAGATGACATTGCCGCCACCTTGGTTGCCCACGAAGAAATCCCCGTTTACGCCATCAAGGGCGAAGACAACGAGACCTATTACAAGCACCTCGAAGCCGCCTTGGCCCACAACCCCCACATCACCCAAGACGACGGTGCCGACCTCGTGTCAGGTATCCTCAAAAACCGTCGTGACCTCATCCCCCAAATGATTGGGAGCACCGAAGAAACCACCACGGGTGTGATTCGTTTGCGCGCCATGGCCGCCGAGGGGGTATTGCCTTTCCCCGTCATCGCCGTCAACGACAGCGACACCAAGCACTTGTTTGACAACCGCTACGGCACCGGCCAAAGCACCCTCGACGGCATCATCCGCGCCACCAACGTGTTGTTGGCTGGTAAGACCTTCGTCGTCGCTGGCTACGGCTACTGCTCACGCGGTATCGCCGAACGTGCCCGCGGCATGGGCGCCTGGGTCATCGTGACCGAAGTCGACGCCGTCAAAGCCCTCGAAGCCGCCATGGATGGCTTCCGCGTGATGCCGATGGTCGAAGCCGTCGCCCAAGCCGACTTTGTGGTTACCGCCACCGGCAACAAGCACGTGCTTGACGCCGAACACTTCGCCGCCATGAAAGACGGTTGTATCGTCGCCAACAGCGGTCACTTCAACGTCGAAATCAACCTCGACGCCATTGAAGCCATTACCGTCGAAAAGCGCCAACCACGCCCATTCATCGATCAATACATCTTGGCCGGCGGTCGTCGCATCAATGTGCTCGGCGAAGGTCGCTTGATTAACTTGGCCAGCGCCGAAGGTCACCCCAGTGCCGTGATGGATATGTCGTTTGCCAACCAAGCCTTGGCCACTGAATATTTGATCAAGTACCAGGGTAAGTTGACTGCCGCCGTACACGCCTTGCCCAAGGCCGTCGATGCCGAAATCGCCGCCCTCAAATTGCGCGCCATGGGCATCAACTATGATGTGTTGTCGGGCGCCCAAGTCAAGTACCTCGGCTCGTGGGAAGAAGGCACCTAATTCGGGTTTTCTGTAGTGGGGGCGTTACTGCCCCCACTGCGTGATTATTGTTCCATGATGGCGGATATGCCTGATGGTACTGCGTTTTTATGAGCAAATAAAGACA
>DBCF01000235.1 GCA_002292925.1 Roseiflexaceae bacterium UBA965
AATTCGCCGGCATAATTCGCCCCTACTTGGTGTATACTGCCATTAGCACTTACTCGCATCATGCATGTACGGAGGTCACTGTGACCACCATTAACCTTGTACCATTTGCCGGCGTCGATATGCCGAGCGATGCTGTGATTAATACCTGTGTCCATTGTGGACTCTGTCTGTCGGCTTGCCCTACGTATCGCGAAACCGGGCTCGAGCAATTCTCGCCCCGTGGCCGCATCTATCTGATGAAAGCCGTCGCCGATGGCCGTATCGGCATGGAAAGCGACACCTTCCAAGAGCAAATGAGCGCTTGTCTCAATTGCCGTGCCTGCGAAGCCGTCTGCCCCAGTGGCGTCCAATATGGCCAAATCCTCGAAGCCTCACGTACCCAAATCCACCAAGCCAAAGTCGACGGCACTCTGCCCCCTTACCCCGTCAGCGTGCGCGCCATTCGGTCGGTGGTGTTTGGGCAATTATTTACCCGGATGAGCCTGTTCCGCGGCTTCTCACGGTTGCTCTGGCTCTACCAAAAAAGCGGCGTGCAATGGTTGGCCCGCAAGCTGGGTATTATCAAAGCCCTCGGACTTGCCGAAGCCGAAGCGATTTTGCCTGCTATCAATAACTCATTTACCACACCCCACGGCCAGACCTTCCCTGCCATTGGTGTGCAAAAAGGTCATGTGGCCCTGCTTAGTGGTTGTATTATGTCGACTGCATTTAGTAATGTCCACGACGCCACCATTCGCGTATTGCAACGCAACGGCATCCGCGTCACCATCCCAGCCAAACAAGGCTGTTGTGGCGCCTTGCACGCCCACGGTGGCGAGCTCGACGGGGCACGCGCCTTGGCCAAAGCCAATATCACGGCGTTTGGGACAGGCTACGACGCCGTCGTCGTCAACGCCGCCGGCTGTGGTTCGACCATCAAAGAATACGGCCATTTGCTCCACGACGATGCCGAATGGAGCGCCAAAGCGGAGGCCTTTAGCGCCAAGGTACGCGATATCAGCGAATACATCGCTGGCCTCGAGCTCAATACCGCTGACCTCAAACCGGTCAACTTGACCGTCACCTACCAAGAACCTTGCCATTTGGCGCATGCCCAACGCATTACCGCGCAGCCTCGCAAATTGCTCAAACAAATCCCCGGCTTGAAATTAGTCGAAATGGCTGAATCATCTCTCTGTTGTGGCTCAGCCGGCATCTACAATGTCACCCAGCCCGCCATGGCCGCCCAGCTCGGCAACCGCAAAATCGACAACGCTGAGCGCACCAAGGCCGACGTGGTGGTCACCGCCAATCCAGGTTGCCATTTGCAACTCGCCGGCGGCCTCACCCAACGTGGCTCGCAGATGAAGGTTTTGCATATCGCCGAAGTACTTGACATGGCCTATGGTGGGGCGGTGTGATGACCGATGCGCCCCGCCGGGTATTGATGATAGCCCCCACCAGTTTTTTTTCGGATTACGGCTGCCATATCCGCATTGCCCAAGAAGCCCACGAGCTGCAACGCCGTGGTCATGTGGTGCGGATTGCCACCTACCACAACGGTGATAACGTGGCCGGGCTCGACATCGTGCGTTCGTGGGATGTGCCGTGGGTCAAACGCGCCTTGGTGGGATCTTCGCGCCACAAACTCTACCTCGATGTGGCCTTATCTTGGCGTAGCCTACAAACGGCTCTGGCATTCAAACCCGACATCATCCATGCCCATTTGCATGAAGGTGGGTTAATAGGGGCGGTGCTCAAACGCATCATTGGCAAACCGTTGGTCTTTGATTATCAAGGCAGTATGACGGCCGAAATGATCGACCATCGCTTTCTTGCCAGCCGCGAATCAGCGCTCTACCGTACCCTGTATGCACTCGAAACCTGGATCAATCGCCAAGCTGACATGGTACTGACATCGAGCGAAAACGCCCGCCAGATGCTCATCAACGATTTTGCCCACCCACCAACCCACGTCACCACTATTGCTGATGGCATTGATACCGATTATTTTGCGCCACAACCGGCTAATCGCGAGTTACGCGCCAGTCTCGGCATCCCCGCCGATCGCAAAATCGTCGTCTATCTGGGCTTGCTCGCACCCTATCAAGGCACCAATTTATTGATTGAATCGATTCCAGCGGTGCTCCAAGCCGTCCCCGATGCCCATTTTTTGATCATGGGATACCCCGACCCAGCCAGTTATCTGGCCTACGCCGCGAGTCTAGGGGTTGCCGATCATGTCACATTACCTGGACGAATCCGCTACCTCGATTCACAGCACTACCTCGGATTAGGTCAAGTCGCCGTCGCCCCCAAAATGAGTCTGAGCGAAGGCAGCGGCAAAATCCCGCAATATATGGCGCTAGGCTTACCGGTCATCACATTTGATGCGGCAGTCAGTCGCCAATACCTCGGCGCCAACGGTATCTATGCTCGCTACGGCGATGGGGCCGATTTGGCCGCCAAAATAATCCAGACACTGCAACAACCAGCCTGGGCCGGTACATTGGGGCAGACCAATCGCCACATGGCCATTGCCCACCATAGCATCAATCATATTGCCCCCCAACTTGAAGCCGTCTATCGCAAATTGTTGTAACCACGGCGTATTCGTAATTCAGGCTATAATACCAGAGTAATTTTATTATCTTACGGAGGTTTTTCATGACCACACTCCACGACGAATTGGCCTGGCGGGCCCAGGTAGATGCTGCGATGCGTGCCGATGATGGCTGGTTGACCTTGGCCGGTTTGTTTTGGTTGAACCCAGGGGTTAATACCTTTGGTTCAGGCGAAGACCAAGACATCATCTTCCCTGCTAATTCATGCCCTGCTCACTTAGGCGTGTTCATCCGTGATGAAAACGACAACGTCAGCATCGAGCTCACCGCCGGCGAAACCGTCACTATCAACGGCAACACCAGCTCTAGCAGTAGCACCTTGCAAGGCGACGGCGACGGCAAACACAAACCTGACGTCATCACCTATCGCGACCTCAGCTTCTTTGTCATCCCACGTGGACACCGCGTCGGAATTCGCTTGCGCGACCGCAACAGCACAGTGCGCGCAGCCTTTACCGGACGGATCTGGTTCGACTACGACCCAGCCTACCGCGTCGAGGCTGACTTTGTGGCGTATGAGTCCGGCAAAACTATCCCCATTCTCACCGTACTCGGCGATGTCGATGACACCCCCAGCCCCGGCTATGTGCGCTTTGACATTGCCGGTCAAAGCTACACCCTCGACGCCGTCGCAGCGGGCAAAGGACTCTTTTTCAACTTCCGTGACACCACTTGTGGCAAAGAAACCTACGGTGCCGGGCGGTTTTTGATGGCTGGCGAACCCCAAAACGGCAAAGTGATTGTCGACTTCAATCGCGCCGTCAGCCCTCCCTGTGCCTTTACCATCTATGCCACCTGCCCTATCGCCCCATCCCAGAACCACCTGCCGATTGCGATTAGCGCCGGCGAAAAGTACCACGGCGATCACTAGTAGGGGCGTCATGTAGGCGTCATTCCATGGCGCCGATATGGCGTCATGTAGGCGTCATTCCATGGCGCCTACATGGCACCGACATGGCGCCACCACACGTATCAGCGCGCCGTGGTTCGATTGTCGTATCGATATCTGTGTCACGGCGACTGGTAATCGCCCATGACGTAGGAAGTAACGTCGGAAGTAGAAAGCCAAAATGAGCCTAGACCTTTATCAACACCTCTATCAACCGGCTACCGCACCCGATTTGCCGACCATCCTCGCATTGCATGGTACCGGTGGCAATGAACGTGATTTGTTGGGATTGGTGCATGCTATTGCTCCAGGCTGTGGCGTGATCAGTCTACGTGGCAATGTCAGCGAACGCGGCATGCCTCGCTTTTTTCGGCGCTTCGCTGAAGGGGTGTTTGACCTCGAAGACGTCCAAGTGCGTGCCGGCCAAATCGCCACATTTGTGGCCGCTGCCGCCACTCACTATGGCTTTGCTGCCAACAATATCTACGCTCTGGGGTACTCCAATGGTGCCAACATCGCCATCGCAACCCTATTGCTCCACCCCCAAACCATGCGTGGTGGGATTTTGTTGCGGGCAATGGCCACTTACGTGCCACCCGTCCTACCCAACTTGGCAGGCAAGGGGTTGTTTTTGAGTAACGGTGAACACGACCCACTCATGACTCCCGAGCAAAGCAAAGCGCTCTACAGCCTTTTACAAGATGCTGGCGCCTCGATTACCATGGCCTGGCAACCTGCCCAGCATGGCTTGATCCAAAGCGATGTCGAAATGGCCGCCGGCTGGTTCAACGCCCTCATCGCCTAATATCACAACATCATTACTCCACGCAATTACCCCTTCCATATATCGTATGTGGGAGGGGTTCGTGTGTCCTCCTTCCTCCTTCGTATTGTGGTATAAAAAGAAGGAGACTAATACCATACGCTCCCAAGGACATATATGACCACAGTAATTGCATTTGACGTCTACGGCACACTAGTTGACCCGTTGGCCATCACTACCGCCCTCGAACCATGGTGTGGCGCCCAGAGCCCGCAGGTGGCCGCCACGTGGCGCCAACAGCAACTCGAATACAGCTGGCGGCGCAGTGCCATGGGACGCTATGTCGATTTTGCCATCGTCACCGCCCACGCCTTGCAGGCTGCGCTCGCCGCAGCGCGCTTATATGTCAGTAGTGCCGATCAACAACAAATTTACCAAATCTATACCCAACTCCCTGCCGACCCCCACGCCATTCCCGCGCTCCAGGCGCTCCGGAGTGCCGGCTTCCGCTGTGTGGCGTTGAGCAACGCCACTACCGGCATGCTAACCACGCTCCTCGATGCTAATGGGATCGCCCCGCATCTCGATGCAATCATTAGCGTACATGAGGTACGTCGCTACAAACCCCACCCCGACGCCTACCACTTCCTGGCCCAGCACTGCCAAACCCGCCGCGACAATTGTTGGCTGGTGTCACGCCATAGCTGGGACGTGCTCGGCGCCATCCACGCCGGCCTGCATGGCATTTGGGTGCGCCCCGACGGCACCCCC
>DBCF01000085.1 GCA_002292925.1 Roseiflexaceae bacterium UBA965
GACCGGTCATCCATGTGGAGGTCAAGACGGCTTCGGCGATGTGTGCGACATCATCCGCCACCCCAATACGACCGAGGGGGTGCATCTGACGTGACGCCTCGAGTGCCGCAGCGTTGGATGTAATCGGGCGTGCCAGTTGGGTATCGACCAGCCCCGGGGCAATCACGTTGACACGAATATTGCGGGGGGCATAGCTGGCCGCGGTGGCACGGGCCAATCCCTCGACCCCGGCTTTGGCGGCAGCAATCGCCTCGTGGTTGGCAAAACCGATTTGGGCAGCCGCCGTAGAAAAGAGTAGGATGGAGCCACCATCCGGCTGGCGTTGCATTTTATCGGTTACCGCACGCACCACGTAAAAGGCGGCATGCAAGTTTTGTGTGATGACAGTATGCCACTCGTCAAGCGAGGTGCGATGGGCACTTTTGAGTAAGATACTCCCCACTGCAAGCACCACCGCATCGATACGGCCGTGGGTGTGGAGTAGGCTTGTGAACGCATGTTGAATGGATTCTGGTTGGGGTACATCTACGGTACACGCCTGCGCACCCTCTTCACTGGCCAATGCTGTTAGTGGCGCCTCATTACGGGCCGAAAGTACGAGCTGGGTCCGTGGTGCGAGGCGACGGGCAAGTGCCGCACCAATGCCACCCGTAGCCCCAATAATCCAGGTAACGGGCAGCTGATTTGTGGGTGTATCGACAGTCATGGGTTAACTCCTCTTATGCGGTAAATATGAAAACTCGTGTCAATAAAACTCAGTATAGATCGCAACACCCCCGGTGCTACGACCACATGGTTTATGTCAATCCTATCAGTGCATCCTACGGGGCAATCAACCCCAACAATTCATCGCGACTGACATTGGCGATGTAGCCGGCCACATTGATGCTGGCCAGTGCATCGGCAATCACGGCGGCGTCGTAGCGCAGATTGGTCAGCACTGCCTCGAGGTCGGCGATGTCACCTTGGCCCATGAAGTCACCAAAAATCCGGGCCGAGACGATGTGGTTGTTTTGGATGTCGAGGCGCACGTCGACCTCACCCCCCGCAAAGCGCTGGGAACGTTGTACGTTGGCCGCCGGATTGCGCCCGTAATTCCAGTCCCAGTTGGCGTAGCGGCTGGCCCGCAAGGCCTTGACCCCCTCCCAATCGGCGTCGCCAAAGGGCACGGTGGGGATGAGGGCGCGGTCGCGGGTACCAAATATTTTTTCCAAAATCCGTTCACGAAGCTCGATGGCCGTAATCGGCGTATCAAGAAATTCGTTGATGTTGGCCACCCGGCTACGAATCGATTTGACCCCCTTCGATTCAACCTTACCTGGCTTGGGGCGCAAGGCAGCAGTCACGGCATCGAGGTCTGAATCGACCAGCAAGGTGCCGTGGCTGAGCATACGGTCGGAGGCGGCAAATTGGGCATTGCCCGAGATTTTGCGGCCATTGACGATGATGTCGTTGCGCCCACTCAATTCGGCCGGCACTCCCAAATCGTGGAGCACCGCCAGCACCGGTTGGTTAAAGGTGTCGTAGCGATTAAAGCGTTCGTTGATTTCACGGGTCATGAAACTAAAACAGAGATTGCCGGCATCGTGAAACACCGCACCACCACCCGATACCCGCCGGACCACTTGGATGTCATTGGCGGCGACCACGTCGCTAGCGATTTCTTCGTTGGTGTTTTGGTTGCGCCCCACAATGATGGCAGCCCGATTGCTATAAAACAACAGCAAATCTTCGTTTTCGAGTTTGTGGCGGATGGAGTATTCTTCGAGGGCCAGATTCATGGTGGCATCGGTCATATCGAGATTGTCGACAAATCGCATGGCAGTGCTTTCTTTTTTGGTCAAAATAACGGCTACCCAACAGTAGTATACCGTGATTTTACAAAAAATTGCCCTATTGCATTCGCCTGAGCAACGTGCTACAATCGCGCCAACTCAATGATGAGTGTGGTTGCCACCCCTGGCGGCCAGTGTGATAGCCCTATCACACACTAGTACACATGGGAGAGCGTTATGGAACTTATCGTTCGCACCCAACATGGTCATCTCAGCCCCGCCACCCGTGCCCGCATTGATGCCAAATTGACTAGTCTCGAACGCTACTTGCGCCCCATCCAGCATGTGACCCTTGATGTCAAGGAGCACGGCAAACACCGGCGTGTGCAATTGACGTTGGCTGGCGAGCATGGGATTTTGCTCCGCGCCGAAGAACAAGCCCACGAGTTGATGCATGCCATTGACGCCGCCATTGCCGCTTTGCGCCGCCAAATCGAGCGCTACAAAGGCAAACACTGGCGCAACGTGCAACGCCACGAAACGTCGTTTAGTGCCGCAGAAGTCGCCGAGATTATGGATGATGCCCCCGCCGAAATCGTGCGTACCAAAGCCTTTGCCATCAAACCGATGCACGATGATGAAGCCCTCGAACAAATGGAACTGCTCGGCCACACCTTTTTTGTCTATCGTGATCACGACCACCAAGTACGCGTCGTCTATCGCCGCAAAGATGGTCGCTATGGCGTGATTGTCACTGCATAACTCCCGGTTTGCCGTAATCAAAAATCAGCGCCCGTCACGGCAACGTGATGGGCGTTTTGTCATGCCACACCCAGCGAGGCACATAATCCAAACTGTGATGTACAATAGAGGCTAAAGAATGATTCTAAAGGGTATGACATGCGTCAGTTGATACAACACCGGGTGGTGGTGACGGGTTTGGGAGCAGTGTCACCCATCGGCAACGATGTGGCCACGTTTTGGCAAGGGTTGATGGCCGGGCGCTCGGGGGTGGCAATTGCCACCCGCTATAACCCCGCCGACATCCCCTATGTGATTACTGCCGAAGTCAAAGACTTTGACCCCGCCCAACACATGGACCCCAAAACCGCCAAACGCACCGCTCGCTTTGCCCAATTCGCCCTGGCCGCCGCCGGCGAAGCCTTGCGCGATAGTGGCCTAACCACCTACGCCGAGCTCGACCGTACCCGCGTGGGGGTGGTCATCGGCACGTCGCTAGGGGGCACTGCCGATGTCGAAGCCCAAACCTTGAGCTTTGAGGCCCGCCAACGCAAACGGGTCGATGCCCTCTATCTGCCCACATTTATCTACAACATGGGGTCGTGCCACGTGGCCATCGCCCATGACCTGCATGGCCCCAACACCACTCCCGTGATGGCCTGTGCCACCGGCACCTATGCCATCGGCGAAGCCTTCCGGATAGTACAACGGGGCGATGCCGTCGCCATGGTGGCCGGTGGCAGTGATGCCGGCGTAACCGCCCTCAATTCGATGGCCTTTGGCGTGATCGGGGCGATTGCCCCGCCAGGTGATGACCCCAGCCGCGCCGTGCGCCCCTTTGACGCCAATCGGCATGGCACTGCCGGCGGCGAAGGGTGTGGCGTACTCATCCTCGAGCAACTCGAGCATGCTATCGCTCGGGGCGCACCGATTTATGCCGAGCTGGTGGGATTTGGCGCCACCGAAGACGCCTTCCATCTCACTGCCCCCGCCCCCGGTGGCAAATACGCTGCCTTGGCGATGACCCGGGCTATGGCCGACGCCGAACTCCAGCCCAGTGACGTCGATCATATTAGTGCTCATGCCACAGCGACATCGCTCAATGACAGCGCCGAAACAGCGGCGATTCACACTGCATTTGGTGCGCATGCCGCCAATCTGACCGTGAGTGGCATCAAATCGATGTTGGGGCATACTGCTGGGGCAGCCGGCGCATTGGCGGCGGTAGGTGCCGTCAAAAGCATCATGCACCAGATGGTGCCCCCAACCATGGGCTATACCACCCCCGACCCGGCCTGTGACCTCGACTGTGTAC
>DBCF01000194.1 GCA_002292925.1 Roseiflexaceae bacterium UBA965
GGGTACCGGCTGGATCGCCTTGGCAATTGTGATTTTTGGTGCCTGGCGCCCGTGGCGCATCTTGCTGGGGTGCTACTTCTTTGCCGCGCTACAGACCATGGCCGGCCGCTTACAAGACAACAGCTGGCAAATTCCCACTCAGGTCTTGCAAGTAGCTCCGTTTGTGGTGATGATTTTGGTGTTGGCAGTGGTCAACAGCCTCGGCGCCCCCGAATTGCAACGCTGGATCAACCGTTTGCCCACGCCTTTACGCCGGGTTATTCGCTTTTTGACCAGCCCCGCTCCAGCTGCCCTCGGGCAACCCTTTATTCAGCAATAGGTTTTTGTTTTTGTGAAAAAATGCGTGCGGCGCAACCGTGAATCGCAACCACAAACCCCTCGTTACCACACGACGTGGCAACGAGGGGTTTGTATCGTTTGTCCTTATTCGCCCACTTCCAACAGTTGGTCCCAGCTGACGCCGGCCTCTACGTCGACCTTAAGGGGCACCGCCAAATCACTATAGGCGGCACTCATTTCGCGCCGCAACAAGGCGGCGATATCGGCTTGGTGGGCTGCCGGCACTTCGACAATCAATTCGTCGTGTACCTGCAACAGCAAGCGTGCCCCATTGCCATAGGCTTGGATGGCCGCATCGACCCGCAACATGGCCAGCTTCATGATGTCGGCTGCGGTGGCCTGGATGGGGTGGTTGATGGCTTCGCGCTCGGCTGCCTGTTGGCGTGGCCCTTTGATGTTGATTTCGGGCATCGGGCGCCGCCGCCCAAATAACGAGCTGACATAGCCTGTCGCCCGCGCATCGGCGATGGTAGTGTCGATGTATTCGCGTACCCCGGGGAAGCGGGCAAACAAGCCGTCAATCAACACTTGCGATTCACTGCGACTCAAATTGGTGCGTTGTGCCAACCCAAAGGCGCTAATGCCGTAGATGACACCAAACACCGTGGTTTTGGCGATCCTCCGTTGCTCTTTGGTCACGTCAGCGACCGCTACGCCAAACAACTGGGCGGCGGTGGCGCTGTGGATGTCTTGGTCTTCGTGGAAGGCCTGGAGCAGATTGGGGTCGCGGGTAATATGGGCCAGCACCCGCAATTCGATTTGCGAATAGTCTGCCGCCACCAGCACACACCCAGGCGCCGCTACAAAGGCCCGCCGCACTTCACGTCCTTCTTCGGTGCGGGTGGGGATGTTTTGCAGGTTGGGTTCGACCGAGCTCAAGCGCCCTGTCGCTGCCCCTAGTTGATTGTATGAGGTATGCACCCGTTTGGTCTGGGGGTTGATTAGGACCGGCAAGGCATCCACATAGGTCGACTTGAGTTTGCTCAATTGGCGGTGGAGCAAAATCCGTTCGATGATGAGGGTATTGTCACTAGGGCGCAGTTTTTCCAGCACTTCAGCGGTCAGTGACCAGCGCCCGGTTTTGGTTTTTTCGAGGCCTTGGGTCGGCAATCCCAATTTGCCAAACAATACATCGCTCAATTGATCACCCGAAGCAATATTAAAGGTGTTGCCGGCAATGGCAAATATATCGCGTTCGAGTTCGCCGATGCGGGCGGTAATCCGTCCCGATAATTCGCCCAAATAGGCTTCGTCGACACTGATACCGGCCTGCTCCATCCGTACTAGTACCGCAATCAAGGGCATTTCGAGTCGATAAAATATATCTGCAACCCCTGCTTGGGCGTCGATTTGCGGGCGCAAGGCATGGGTCAACTGCAAGGTATAGTCGGCATCGCTGCCGGCATAATTGGTGACGGCCACGATATCGGCGGTATCAAGGGTGGTTTGGTTTTTGCCTTTGCCAATCAGTTGGTCGATGGTGACCGGTAATTCACTGAGCTGCAATTCATAAAACGCCAATTCTTTCAGCCCGCGCCGTTTGTCGAGCAGACTGGCGGCTAACATGCTGTCAAACGTCAAGCCGTTGACGGTAATCCCGATGCCAAGCAACGATTCGATGTCGAATTTGGCGTTGTGGGCACTTTTTTGGATGCTAGCATCGCCAAACAACGGCCCCAGTTGACTGACAATCAGCGCCACCGGCAACACGTCGACTTGCTGATGCACTATTGGGATGTACCAGGCTTGGTTGGCATGGCAGGCAATTGAGATGCCGATGCATTTGTCGCGGAACACGCTGGTGCCGGTAGTTTCGGTGTCAAATGCAAATGCACCCACGCTACGACACTCTGCCACAACAGTGGCCAAGGTAGCTTCGTCAGTCACTGTCACATAGCCGGCGCGTAACTCTACGGCTTCGCCTGGCTCAGGGGCATTCCCAAACATATCCATTTGTTGATTGGCGGCGCGGCTCGGCAGCGTAGCCTTTGGTGCGCTAGGTGGCGGTGGGGTAACTGCTTGATTGCTGGCGGGCAAGCGCCCAATCAAGGTTTGGCCGATTTCGAGGCTCTGGAAGAAGCGTACTACGTTGGCTTTGTCATAGCCCGACACATCACAGTCCGCCATCACCAGTTCTACCGGGGCATTGACCACAATCGTCGCTAGCATCCGACTGAACTCGGCGGCTTCTTGTTGCCCCGCCAAGACCTTTTTGTAGCGATTGGGCACCAACTCGAGGTTGGCAAAAATCTGATCGACGTTGCCAAATTCGTTGAGGAGCGCAATCGCCCCTTTTTCGCCGATACCCTTGACCCCTGGAATGTTATCTGAGCTATCGCCCTTGAGCCCACGCAAATCAGCAAGCTGATTTGGTTTGAGACCGCCATAGCGCTCGATGACTTTGGCTTCGTCATAGACGATTGAACTCATCCGTTGCCCAAATGGGTTGGCGAGAAGTACATTGACATAACTATCAACTAATTGTAAGGTATCGCTATCACCGGTAAGGATGAGGGTGCGTACCTGTTGGGCAGTGGCTTGGCGGGCTAGGGTGCCCAGCACGTCGTCGGCTTCGAAGCCAGCGGCCACATAAATGGGGATATTGAAGGCCTGCATCATTTCTTTGATGCGTTCGAGTTGCGAATGGAACTCTTGGGGTGTTTCGTTGCGGCCCGCTTTGTATTCGCTGTACAAGTCATCGCGGAAGGTGCGCCCAATGTCGAACGACACCGCGATATGGGTTGGTTGATGTTCTTTGATGGCATTGAGCATGATTGCCGCAAAGCCAAACACGGCATAGGTCGCCTCGCCACTCGAGGTACGCATGCCCGTATCGGCCATCGCAAATAATGCCCGAAAGGCCAACGCATGGCCATCAATCAACAGAATTCGTGGGGTATTCGTCATGTCACTCCCTCCAAATGGCATTATTGTTTGGTATTTATCCCAATCAGAATTATGCCGTAGCCAATTGCCGTGCTCAGTACAAACCAGCCCAACCCTACCAGCCAGCGTTGCATTAGTGGTTGGGTGCGGGGGCGCCGATTGAGCCACATTCCCATCAGTCCCATTACTACCACAGCGCCAACAAACAATATCATCATGCTGACCAAATAGATGAATTGGGCCGCATCACCCATCGGGAAAATCACAAAATAGAGAAAGAGCAGTGATTGGCGCCACACCAGCCCAAACGCCAACATCCAGCCAAGCACTAGCGACCATTCGTAGGTCAAAAACAATAATCGTTCGCGGCGTGTTTCCATCAAAATCTCCAGTACTGGCAACTATGGTGGTGGTGGGTTATCTGTTGATTCCCACGAGAATGATGGCGTAACCGAGCGCAGTACACAGCCCAAACCACGTCCAGCCCACGAGCCAACGCCACCACAGTGAATGATGGGCGGGGCGACGTTCGATCCACGTGCCCAACATCGTCATCACCACCACCGCCAGCACCGTCATCAGCAAAAGGCTCACGATATAGACGAAGCGGGCGGCGTCACCCATTGGCAGGAACACAAAGAAGATGTAGAGCAATGATTGACGCCAAATCAACCCAAACGCCAGTATCCAGGCGATGATTAACGACCATTCTGCGGTCAAAAAAAGAATCCGCTCCCCGCGTGTTTCCATATATTGCCTCAGTTCTTGCGCTGAAGAAGAGGAAATTAGCCGTGGGTACGTTGGAACTCTTGCATCAATTGGGCTAAGGCTTGGGCCGATGTAACCGGCAGGGCGTTGTAGAGCGATGCGCGCAGGCCACCAATAATCCGGTGCCCGGCCAAGCCAATCATGCCGTGGCTACTGGCGCTGGCCAAGAATTTTTTCTCGAGGTCGGCATCAGGCAAGCGAAACACCACGTTCATTTGTGAACGGGCATCCACCGCACTATGCCCCCGATAAAACCCACCTGATTGGTCGATGACGTCATACACCAATTGGGCTTTGTGGGCGTTGCGGGCAGCTAGATTGTCGAGGCCGAGGGCTTCGATCCAAGCCAACACGAGGTCGAGCACATACACCGAAAACACCGGCGGCGTGTTGTAGAGTGATTGCGCCGCCAAATGCGTCTGATAGCGCAAAATCGTCGGTACATTGGTATGCATTTGCGCCAAGAAATCGTTGTGGATGGCCACCACGGTGACACCTGCGGGCCCGAGGTTTTTTTGGGCACCGGCATAGATCATGGCAATGTTGCTGGCATCAATAGGACGCGACCCGATGTCGCTACTCATATCGACGACCAGTGGCTGTGACGCCGTCGGTAATGTCGCCCATTGGGTACCGTAAATCGTGTTGTTAGAGGTGATATGTACGTAGGCGGCATCAGGGGCTACTTGCCACATGGCAGGGGCTGGCAGGGTGGCGTAGTTGTCGGGTTTGCTCGAGGCGGCGATATGGGCTGACCCGATACGGCCAGCTTCTTCGTAGGCTTTTTCGGCCCACACACCGGTCAACACATAGGCGCCACTGCGGCCGGGTTGCAACACATTCATGGGCAACATGGCGAATTGATGGCTGGCACCCCCTTGCAAAAAGCCGATTTGGTGGCTATCGCCCAGTCCGAGCAGGCGCTTGACCCGCTCCATGGCACGTTGATTGAGGGCTTCATATTCTTTTGAGCGATGACTCGATTCGAGAATCGAAATACCGCACTGGTGGTAGTTTGGCAGTTCAGCTTGGATTTGGGCAATCACTTCAGCGGGTAAAACCGCAGGACCGGCATTGAAATTGTGGATGTGCGACATGACTACGTACTCCTCGACGATGTTCCATCATCATCATACCGCAAAGTGAAAGAATAGGGGCGATTCTATCACGGCAGG
>DBCF01000213.1:0-12266 GCA_002292925.1 Roseiflexaceae bacterium UBA965
GTCGACAGCCAACCGCCCCCTCAAACGCCTCTATGACCAACGCGAGGCCATGCTCAGCGAGTTGAGCGCTGATTATGCCAAGGTGCGCGGCGAATAAACCATTAATCCCCTGTGGTGCGTACTCGGTATGCACCACAGGGGATTTTTTGTTTGCGGCATGCCGCAAACTATCGTCGATACACCAGCCACCCCAATATCGCCGCGCCGCCCACAACCACGGCGGGGTTGATTTTGGTAAACGACAAAATCGCAAAAGTAACCAGGGCAATCAACAGTCCATCCCAGCGATTCCACAAATCCCCTAATTGCATTCCTTGCTTCCAAAAGACTGAGCGTGCGATGTCGATGGTCGTCCACAACAACAAGCCCACCACGACGGGGCGCACGGCTTTGAGCATGGCAGCCACACCGGGGGAGTCTTTGATTTGGAAGAAGACCACAATCATCACCAACATCAAAATCGTCGTGGGGCCGACAGTGCCTAATACTGCTGCAATGGCACCAGCCAACCCTGCGACCTTGTAACCTACATAGGCAGCCACTTGGGGTGCGATGGGGCCGGGCAGAGCGTTGCCGATGGCCAAGGCATCGGCGAACTCGGCGGGCGAGTTCCAGCCTTCGGCAACAGACATGCGTTGCATTAAAGCCATCGAGGCGGGGCCACCACCCCATGATAGCAGAGCAACCTTGGTAAAGACCCAAAACAAGCGGATTAATTGCCACATACTATCGCTAAGCATTGCCAACCTTCCATAACAATCATTGATTATCGTAAATATTGTCTATGGTATAATACTCGTAGTTTGACATTTTATGTTTCGCGTTGTTTCTGTCAACGTAGGGAATAGTTCTATTATGAATACCAAAATATACTCATTGCGCTGGTTGCATGTATTGATTATTGTGGCAGTGTGTGGGGTTGGATTTATTAGTCAATATGAGGTTGCGCGTGCAACCGGTACATCACTTAGTCAAGTATTAGATGCAAATGGAACTACTGTTTACAACCCTAGTGTAAATGACCTACGCCTCCTTGCTGGTGGCGTTCTAAATGTGTATGTAAGAGTCACCAATACTGGATCAACTGCTCTTTCATCAGTCTCCTTAACCGCCGCCGGTACGTGCGCTGGAGTTTCTAGCATAACAATAAACCCCTCATCTGATACTATCCCAACGAATTCATTTAAAGTCTACACAATCCAAATCGTTGCGAATTCCACTGTAACCACTGGTACATGTACTGCGATTACTATTTCGGATAACACTACAGTTCCAGTGGGCGCTTTAAATATCCAATTCAATATTGGACCAGCTGCCGTTGCTACCGCAACCCCTGTACTCACTTCCACCCGTGTAGTCAGCCCCACAAGTATCGCTTCAGGGTTTTGTAGCACCGACAACGACCCGGGCAGCAACCTGCAGTGGGCCACCATCGTCGTCCCTGATCTAACCTACAACCAAGGGATTTGTACTGCTGGTGACGTCGACGCCTTTTCGATTGCGCTGAACCGTGACAAAGTCTACAACATGGAAGTCACCCAAGCCGACCCCGGCTTGGACCTCATCATGGAGTTGTACGACCCGCTCTTCCGACTCGTAGCCGTCAATGATGACTTTTATGAGCATAACTCGGCTGAATCGAGCAATATCAACCCGCAAATCCCCGATTACCGGGCTCCCATGGATGGCGTCTACTACATTCGCATCCGTGATGCCACTGGCTATGGTGGATCAACCGCCGGCACCTATTCGTTCAAAGTCACCAATCAGAGCTATGGTGGCTTTGCCCCCATCAACAGTGGAGTCTGTACCGACAAATACGAGCCCGATGGCTTACCTGAGCAAGCTCGCTTGATTTTGTCGAATCAACGCCAAAACGACCACCGGCTGTGCCCCACAGGCGATGCCGACTGGGTGATGTTTTTTGCCAAAGTAGGCAGTACCTACTACTTCTATACTGACACGCGCAACTATTTGGGTGGCACTATCAATAGTCAATTAGCCGGTACCGATACCGTCATGACCTTGTTTGACCGTGACGGGGTATCGTTTATGGCCACCAACGACAATGTCGATACGTCTTCGTTTGACTCGCAAATCCGCTTCCAGCCCACTTCAGACGGTTTCTACTTTTTGCAAGTCAAAAACACCGGCGATATCGGCTCAGCCGACATCAAATATGACCTCGTCAATGAATTATGTCTCCCAACCCAAGAATGTGGCCGGACGAATGGTGGTGGTCAGATTGCTGGCATCACCGAGACGCCCACGCCATCACCCGCACCCGATTTATTCGTTGAAACCACACCCACAGTACCCGATGCCGCCACTGATGCAGTGTTTATCCGTGCCAACATGCAAGATAGTCGCGAATTATTCAACGGCCCACTCCAGAGTTTTATTGATAAAGCCTTTGAACTCGTGTGGAATCGTAGTGATCGCCCGATTGCCCGCCAACAAGTCACCCGCAGCTGGCTATGGGGTCCCACCGGGTTAATGGCCCGGGCCGAGGGCTATCTGCAATTGGCCGGTGGCTTGCGCCAAGTCCAGTACTTTGACAAAGGCCGCATGGAAATAAACAACCCCAACGGCAATCGCCAAAGTCCGTGGTTTGTCACCAGTGGCTTGCTGGTGCGTGAGCTGATTAGTGGCAACATGCAGGTGGGCAACAACGAATTCATCAATCGTGAATCCAGTGCTGTACCGTTAGCCGGTGACCCCGGTGATACCGTCGGGCCAACCTATGCCAGCTTTGCCAATATCATCAATGTGCGCAGTAGCGACCGTACCGACGCAACTGTTGATCAACGCCTGATGCGCGACGGTAGTGTCGTGCCATTCAACGGGAGCGGTGTACCGGCTGCGACCATCGCCAAATACATCCCCGAAACCGGTCACAACATCCCCCAAGTCTTTTTTGCCTATCTCACCAAAGACGATGTGATTTATGTCAATGGGCGTACCACCAAAGGACGGGTGATGGATTGGATCTACACCATGGGCTACCCCATTAGTGAAGCGTATTGGACGCGCGCCACGATTGCAGGCGTAGAGCAATGGGTGCTCGTGCAGCCATTTGAGCGCCGCGTATTGACCTATGTCCCCAACAATCCAGCGGGCTGGCAAGTCGAGCAAGGCAACGTGGGTCGGCACTATTACCGCTGGCGCTATGGTGCGGAACCAACCAATTAAACTCGCTCTCCCAACCGACGGTGAAACAACCATAACGCTTATGATGTCACACGAACCCGATTACTCAACGATGCCCCTCAATACGGTCGAATTCGCGGTGCCGGCCCTCCGGCACCGCGAAGACCCGTTTGACGTGGTGCGCAAAATCGCCGAAGAAATCGGTCCCCGCCCAGTCACGTCACTAGCCGAAGCGCAAACGGCGGTCTATGTGGGTGGGCGCTTGCGCCGAGCGGGCATGCAAGTCTGGACTGACCCCTTCAAAACCAGCCCAGCATCGGGCAGTAGTGCATTGATTGTGGCGGTGTTAGCGATATGTGTGGCGTTGTTGTGGCCAGTCAGTTACGCCTATGCCTTTGCCTGTGCCGTGGTAACCCTCGCAGTGGCGCTCCTCAGCACGTCACCACGCATCAGACAACTAGGCCATCACGACCGTGAAAGCCAAAACGTGATTGGCACCCAACCCGCCCTCAATCTGCCCACCCGGCGTGTCATCATCCTCGCACCACTCGACTCACACCAGCCGAGTGACCCGCTCGGTAGCAATCAATCACGGGTGGGCGCCACCACAGCGTTGCTCACGCTGATGAGCATCGAATTATTTGCCCCATTACAAATTCCCGTATTGCTCCGCTTTATTTTTTTGTTGATCCCTGCTGCCTATTTACTCATCGCTGCCGTTGCCGAGCTGTGGGTACGGAGCCAAGCCCATTCGCGTGGTGCCGTCAGCTATGCCGGCTCACTCGCCGCCATGGTTACTGCCGTCGAAGATGTGGGGCGCTTGTCACACACCGAAATCTGGGCGGTGGGGCTGGGTGGGGGCACCACGGGTGCTGGGATTACCGAGCTCATCAAACGCTACCCGTTTGACAACAACGCCACCTTTTTTATTGGCATCGAAGGCATCGGTCGTGGCACCCTCAGCTATATTTTGCGTGACGAAGGCGAACGCCACCGGAGCGCGGATTCGTTGCTTATCGAATTAGTCACCGAAGCCACCCTCGGGGTACAAGCCGAACCAAGTATCGCCACATTTGCCTCTCTGGTACGCCCATTGACCCGCGCCAAACGGCGCACCATCAGCATCGCCTGCCTCGACCAATACGGCAAGGTGCCGCTCCAAGGCTCACGCAACGATGTGATTGAATCAGTCAATCCGGCCTTGATCGAACAAACCGCCCGCTTGATTGCCAACACCATCCGGGCGCTCGACCCCCTCACCATTTAACCCCTCACCACACACAAAACCCCGGCTATCTGCGTCATGCAGATAACCGGGGTTTACGTACGCCAATCAACCACGCACGTTTTGCAAAACAGCCAGCAACACAGCGCCATAGGCATCTTCGACATTGACTGCCGAGGCCTCGTAGCGCCAATCGGCAAACATCGCCCGACAGCGACTGCCCGTAGCAGTCACGTCGAGGGTAATGGTACCGTGCGCACCTATATACCCCAGCAAGGCCTGTTGCAGTTGACTGGCATTGGGTAACCACAAGGCTTCACCCGCCCATACGGTATCAAGCGCCCATTCGCTCGCCCCATGGAACATCAACACCGGCGCCCCATCCATCTGCCCGAGCTCAATCGCCCCTGGGGCAATCAGCCACGCTTCACCATCATCAAACAAACAAAACCAATCGCCGTTGGCTGGTTGCCAGCGTAACCCGGCAGTCACTAACGCCCGGGCTAAGGCCACATCAATCATGGATTTTGCTCCTGCACCATGCCCGCCCGCACCCGTTGGATAGCGGCAATCCGATCGCGTTGCATCGTCTGCAAGACATCGCTCCATTGTTGGCGGTATGGACTCATATGTGTGTGTAATAAATCAGCAATCACTAAATTACGGTACCACTTGCGGTTCGCTGGCACCACATACCATGGCGCAGATTCACGACTCGTCTCGCGCATGGCATGGTCATAAGCATCAAAGTATTGGGGTAACAGGGTGCGGTCGCGCCAATCTTCGGCAGCCAGCTTCCACGCAGTATCGAGGGCTTGTTCACGGGCCAGCAAACGAGCTTCTTGCTCAGCAGCATCAATATGCAAAAAGCATTTGATGATGATGGTACCGTCGTCGTGGAGTAATTCTTCGAAGTGACGGATGTGGGCGAAGCGCTGTGTGCGCATGGTATCGGTAATCGTGCCCCGGACATAGGCCGCCACCACGTCTTCGTAGTGCGAGCGATTAAAAATCCCCATGTAGCCCCGGGGGGGGACCGCAGCGTGTACCCGCCACAAAAAATCATGAGCGAGTTCGTCCGGTGTGGGCATTTTGAATGGGTGCACCTTGACATTGAGCGGGTCGCCTTGACTCACCACAAAGCGAACCACGCCGTCTTTGCCACTCGCATCAATCCCCTGCAACACCAGCAATACACGGTGGGTGCCTGCCCCAATCATCAATGCTTGGAGTTCACTGACGTCTGCCATCAACTGGGAGGCAATCAATTTGCCTTCTTCTTTATTCATCGAACGTTCGCCGATGGGCGTTGCATCTGCCAATGGCGGGGTATTTTCATCAAATCGCTCAAGTTGATATGCCATATCAGTGCACCTTTTTTATATTTGTACGAGATACCCTGTATCATAGCATGGTTCATCAATACACTACCGGAAACGGTCATCGCCTATCTCCTGTATCTCGCGCTGCGGACGCAGCGTGCGCAGCGCCTTTCCCCAACGTCATTTTCTATTTTCAATTCATGACAAAACCATTGCAATCGCATACATGTGGTATAATGCCCAAGATATTTGGATGATGTAAGGCAAGGAACGATGAAAGAACTCTTTCGTCGTGCTCCAAAGGCATTTACGCCTGGTGAGCAGACACCCGACCAGCAAACCCCCGACAACATGTGGGTCAAGTGCCCCTCGTGCGGCGAATTGACCTATGTCAAGCAACTCCGCGATAACCTCAAGGTCTGTCGGTGCGGCTATCACATGCGCCTTAGTGCCGTCGAATGGACGGGCTTATTTGACAGCGACAGTTTCGTCGAACACGACGGCAACATTACCCCCCTCGACCCCCTCAATTTTGTGTCACCCAAAGACAATTACGCCCAAAAACTGCGCGAAAGCCAACACAACACCGGCTTATACGATGCCATGATTGGTGGCGAAGCCAGTTTGATGGGGCAGCCATTGCAGGTCACCATTACTGAATTTGAATTCATTGGTGGCTCAATGGGTAGCGTCTTTGGTGAAAAAATCGCCCGCGCCGCTGAACGGGCCTACGAATTACGCGTCCCGCTGTTGACCATCAACGCGTCGGGCGGTGCTCGTATGCACGAAGGGGTGATTTCGTTGATGCAGTTACCCAAAGTCAACTTGGCACTAGCCCGTCTCGGTAGTATCGGCATGCCCCATATTGCGGTCATGACCGACCCCTGCTATGGTGGCGTGCTGGCATCATATGCCTCTGTCGCCGACGTGATCATTGCCGAGCCCGGTGCCCGTATCGGATTTGCCGGCAGGCGGGTAATTGAGCAAACCATTCGCCAAAAGCTCCCCGCCAACTTCCAAAGCGCTGAGTTTTTGCTTGAGCACGGTATGATCGACATGATTGTGCCCCGCAACGAGATGCGCTTGACCCTTGCGCGCCTGCTGCGCCTCTATACCACACGTGATACCAGCGCCGCACCTATTGCCGCGGATGTGTGAGGAATAACCATGAAGACTGCGTTGACCGCTTGGGATAAAGTCCAGATTTCGCGCAATGTGCAACGCCCACGCACCCTCGATTATGTGCGTATCTTGTGCGATGATTTTTTTGAGTTCCACGGCGACCGCCGCTATGCCGACGATGCTGCCATCGTGGCCGGGGTCGGGCGCATCATGGGACGATCGGTGATGATTGTCGGCCACCAAAAAGGCCGCGACACCCGCGAAAACATGAAGCGCAACTTTGGTATGCCCAAACCAGACGGCTACCGCAAGGCGCTCCGGCTGTTTCACCATGCCGAAAAGTTTGCGCTGCCGGTGATTTGTCTCATCGATACCCCCGGCGCCGACCCCAGCATGGAATCAGAATCACGGGGCCAAGGCAATGCCATCGCCGAAAACATCCTCATAATGGCCCAATTACGCACCCCTCTCGTCAGCTTCGTGATCGGCGAAGGTGGCTCGGGTGGCGCGCTGGCGATTGGCGTCACCGACCGGATTTTCATGCTCGAGCATTCGATTTATTCGGTGGCTGCCCCCGAAGCCAGTGCTGCGATTTTGTGGCGTGATTCGTCTAAAGCCGCCGATGCCGCCAAAACCATGCGCATCACCGCCCAAGACCTGCACGAAATGGGCATCGTAGACGCCATCGTCCCCGAACCCGAAGGTGGCGCCCACCTCGACCCCGAAAACACCGTGCGCAAGGTTGGTGATCTCATCATGAACAGCCTCGAAGAGCTCAGCGCCATCCCCACCCAGACACTACTCGACCAACGCTACCAAAAATACCGCGTGATTGGGGCCTTCAATACGCTGGCCACCAACCAACACGGCAACGGCGAACCACTGGTATTCCCCTAATATGCCAACGCCTACTGTCATCGTCGCCTTGCAACACGCCCAACGGCAGTTGCAGGCGACGAGCCATTCCCCGCGCCTCGACGCCGAGCTCATCTTGGCGCACCTGCTCGATACCACCCGCACCCGCCTGATTTTGCACCATACAGACCTGCTCGCTGACAACGTCGCCGAGCGCTTTGCCGATGCCATCACACAACGCGCCAGCGGAGTGCCTATCGCCTATCTCATCAAGCAACGTGAGTTTTATGGGTACGATTTTTATGTCGATGCGCGCGTGCTGGTGCCCCGCCCCGAAACCGAATTACTCGTCGATATGGCCCGTCACGCCGCCCAGCGCCTCGGCGCCCATACCATCGTCGATATCGGCACGGGCAGCGGCTGTATCGCCTTGAGTTTGGCGATGCAGGCAGCAGCACCCCATGTGGTCGCCGTCGATATTTCGGCCGATGCCCTCGCCGTCGCCGCCATCAACCGCCAGCGCCTCGCCCCACCCGTCACCGTTGATTTGGTGCAGGGTGATTTGTGCACCGTGCTCCGCTCTGTGCCGGTGATTGTCAGCAACCCACCCTACACCGTGCTCGACGACATCGACGCCAACGTACGCCAGCACGAGCCCCATCTGGCCTTGATTGGTGGCGGTGACGATGGTGCCGATTATTACCGGCGCCTCGCGGCGCTGTTGCCGACGCATCTGGCACGTCCAGGGTTTTTTGCCTGCGAAATCGATCCGCGCCAAGCAACCATCGTCAGTGCCCTGTTGCAACAGGCGTTACCCGACGCCCAGATTACCGTCAGCGCCGATTTGGCCGGCTGGGAGCGAGTCGTCAGCGCCGAGATTACCTAGCGCCAGCGCCGCAGATAGCGGTATTCACACAGGCCCACCACTGCGCCGTATACAGCCACCACACCCATCCGTACTCCCCAATCGGCCCCCAGCCAGAGTGCCACAACCACCCCTACCACTGCCAACACGCTATACCCCGCCAGCGCCAGCCAATCATAGGCGACGGCCAGCATTGGGCGCGATTGCCACCAAATCATGACCGGCATCACCATGGCCGCCAGCCCGGTGGCAACCCCGGCTCCCATGGCGCCCCAATGAGGAATAAACCACAGGTTGAGTAGGGTGTTGACCACTGCCGCCGCCGCCGTGCTCCAGCCCAACATCGCCAATTTGCCATGAATGGTCGGCACGATGCCTACAATCGTCATCACGCCACTACACAGCGGGACCAACAAGAGTGGCCAGAGCAAGCGTGCCGCCGGTTGGGCGGCGTCCCCACCAAACAACCATAACAATTCGGGGGCCCACAACCCCATCACCATGGCCGCCGGCAGTGCGACCGCCAAATAGACCCGCAACGACGTGGCATAAAACAATCCGGCCGTCGCCTTGCCGGCATACGTCAGCGCCAATGGTTGCCAAGCATTGCGAAAGGGGTCAATCAGTAGCGCGAGGAGCGACACCAGCAAGGCCGCCACGGCATAATGCCCTTGGGCGGTAGGGGTAATCACCCCTGCCAACAACCAGCGATCTTGGTAGAGCAGGAGCCATACTGCGATATTACTAGGCACCAAAGGCAAGCCTCGCCGCCACAGCAATTGCATCGTTGGCAAATCGACTCGCCCCCACCACCACCGTCGCGTCAGCACCAGCGCCACCACGCCATTGACGATATGTGTGGCGGCGGCGGCCATCACCATGCCAGGGATGCCCCACCCCTGCCACACCACCAACGTCAGCCGTACCGCTGCCGTCACCACCACTCCCACCAGCGTCAATACCAGCGTCAAGCGCACCGCTTCACGCAAGCGCAACATCCCTACCAGCGTGCCATGTACCACCCCAAACGGCAGCGCCAGCAATTGGATCTGCATCAGCCACACGGTATCGGGGCGCTGCGTCAATTGCGCCAACCATGGTGCCAATAGGCTCAGCACGAGCGCCACCGCCATGGCCCACGCCACCACCACCGCCAATGCACTGGCCAGCACGTCGGCACGTTCAGATTCGTCGGCACGTTGCACATAGAGACTCGCCAACACCATCGGCATACCGATAATCGCGGCGGTATAGGCCACATGGGTCAGTGTTTGTAACAAATCGACGGTGCCGTAGCCGGCCATCCCCAACGCCCGCACATACAGCGGCGTCAGCACGAACCCCACCGCGGGCCCGACCAATCCCACCAACGTATAGGCAATGGTGGCGCCAAACAAGCGCCGTAGCAACGGATTCTGCATAGGGGCGTATTTTAGCATATTGGGCGGTGCCCCTCACCACTGTCACGTTGCTCATTCACCGACCACCCGTTTTTGTTTTCTCATAAAAAAAGTAACCGGGCGGCAGTGGTGAATATATGACATTACACCTGCACTCGCCGCAGATTTCGTGCCAAACGGGGGGATTTATTGTTACAATGCGCACAGATCGTTCACCAAGGAGTTTTTGTGCGTTATCAACTACTCGCGCTTGACCTCGACGGCACCGTCGTCAACCATGACCTCACCATAGACCCCCGCGTCAATGCCGCAATTGCCGCTGCCCAAGCGGCCGGCATCATTGTCACCATTGCCACTGGGCGGATGTATGGCGCCGCCTTGCCGTTTGCCACAGCCCTCAACATCCAACAACCGTTGATTTGCTACCAAGGAGCCGTCATCCGCGATGCCCCTAGTGGCCACATCCGCTATGCCATGACCATGCCCGGTGCGGTCACAGCCGAAGCGGTGCAAATGCTCCTCGAGCGCGATATTTTTGTGGTGGCCTATATCGACGAAGTCTTGCATATTGCCCAGCGCCGCCCCGAACTCGACCTCTACCTTAGTTACCACCCCGAAGGGGCCGAAGTACGCTTGTGTGACGATTTGCCGGCAGTAGTGGCTGCGCACCCCGCCACCAAATTGTTGTTTGTGGCCGAGCCCGAGATTGTGGGTCCAACCCTAGCTGAGCTCCAGCGCGCCGTGGGCGATCGCCTCGTCACCACCCGCTCGCACCAACTTTTTGGCGAATTGACGGCCCTCGGCGTCAGCAAAGGACGAGCCTTGGCTGAATTGGCCCAGCAATTGGGGATTCCTCAAGCCGCCGTGGTAGCGATTGGCGACCAAGAAAACGACCTCGAAATGGTGGCGTGGGCGGGGTTGGGATTGGCCATGGGCAACGCCATCCCCGCCCTCAAAGCCATCGCCAACCAGACCATCCCCAGCATCGAAAATGCCGGAGTGGCCTGGGCGATTGAACAATTGTTGCTGGCGCCAGATGCGCAATAGGGCACAACAAACCCCGTGGGAAATCCCACGGGGTTTGTTGTTGCAGTGACTCAGTCAATCTTCTATAATAAGAAGACTAGCGTGAGCGGTACATGGTGCGCAAGCACTTGGTGCAAACGCTGACTTGCACCTGCAAGCCGCCTTCGAGTGTCAACGTGGTGCGTTGAATGTTGGCCTTGAAAGTTCGATTGGTGCGAGGAGCGCGCCGAAACCAACCACCAGATGCTTGGTGACGGATGTTACGGCCGAACGTCAGCCCCTTATCGCAGATTTGGCATTTCGCCATGATGACTCCTCCTAGGAGATGATCTACACAATACATGTGTGACACACTAATGCAAAATAATACCATACATAGCAGCGATTGGCAACTTGAACCACCCACTTCTGGCCAAATCCAGATTACCAACCGCGCATTAGCACGATATGTGCTCTATCAATTGGCCCAAATCCCGCTTGTCCGTGGCCTAGGCGCTCACGCAATCGCCCTCAACCACCCCGACGCTTGGCAATCGATTATCATCACCCGTTATGATTATATCCAAGTGGCCATCGCTGTCACTACCGATGATATGACCTTGCCGCTGATTGCTAGCGTGCAAACTCGCCTCCACCAAGCACTTTCGGATTGGCTTGGGGTGAACGTCACCGTCCAACTGAGCGTGGCAACAGTCGTGGCTGCCCCGCCTACAACAACATAAAGGAACAAACACCGTGGCGCGTATTAAAATCATCTCAGACAGCACTGCAGACATCTCGGCAGAGCTCGCCAATGAACTCGATATCGACATTATTCCCACCCAAATCCAATTCGGCGATCAATCATTTCGGGCCGGTACCGAGCTAGGCAACGAACAATACTACCAGCTCATCGACGACGGTCGTTTGCGTCCGCGGTTTTTACCACCCAGCCAAGCCGACCTCGATGCCACCTTCCGGCGCGTCACCGAGCGCTACGACTACATTTTTTCGATTCATATGGCGGCCCAACTCAGCCCCATTTACCGAATGGTGCAACAGACCCAGAGCCGCATCCCCGCGACCGCCGCCAAAGTACGCGTAGTCGATAGCAAATCGTTTTCGGCGGGGTTGGGCACCGTGGTCATGCACGCCGCCCGGGCTGTCCAAGACGGTGCGTCACCCAGCGAGGTAGAGCGCTTGATTACCGAAGCGGTCACCCACACCCATTTCGTCTTTTTTGTCGATACCATCGACGCCCTCGAGCAAGCCGGCTGCCTCGAATACACCAATAGCAACGTCAGCTCACTGCAACGCATCAA
>DBCF01000213.1:12477-15187 GCA_002292925.1 Roseiflexaceae bacterium UBA965
ATGAGTGCCAGCAGTGCCGTGATGTTAGGGCCAGGAGCCATGGGAGTAGCGGTCTATGAAGGGCTCTCTTGATCCGACACCCGTCCGCGAAGGGGTCAAAGCCCTCGGCGTCGCCCTGCGCGCCGAGCAACTCGACGGGTGCCGCAATGCGGCGCATGACGGCGGTCTCGACGCCTTTTTGTTTGAATGGTCAACACAATCCCCTGCCGCCGCCCAACACGCCGATGTGACCCGGCTCCTAAGCGGCTTGCGCGGCTATTACAGCTGGGATCACGACCAGCGTGATAACCAGCTGGGCACCGCCATAGCCGCCCTGCGCCAACTGTATGTGGCGCTGGGGCAAGTAGTTGAGGCACCGCCAGCAGGAGTGCCTGCGGAGCCTGCACCCAAACCAACCAAAAAGAAACCAGCCGCCGCGACTGCCACCACAACGCCCAGCAACCCCAAAGCCAAAGTTAAAGTAGCGGCAGACAAAACAAATCCCAATACACCCATCACCCTCGATTCGGCTCTCGAGGCGTTACCTGGCGTAGGCAAAGTCAACGCCCAAGCCTTCCGACGGCTCGGGGTGCGCACCATTCGCGATTTGCTCCAGCACTACCCCTTCCGCTACGACGATTTTTCCAAACGCACCACCATCTCAGAACTGCGTCCAGGCCAACTCGAGACCGTCGTCGCCACGGTAGTCGACATCCGCACCTTTAGTATGCGCAGTGGTGGCAATGCCGTCGAGATCAAACTCGAAGATGATACGGGCATCCTCAAAGCGGTTTTTTATCGCCAACCATGGCTAGCCCGCCAAGTGCACATCGGCATGCAGATAATGCTCAGTGGCAAAGTCGAGTTGTACGCCGGTCAACGCCAGATGAATAGCCCCGATTGGCAACCCTTCCAAGCCCTCAGTCCCGACGAAATGATCCACGTGGGGCGCTTGGTGCCGGTACACCCCTTGACCAAAGGCTTGGCCGAGCGGAGCGCCCGTACCCTCATCAAACAAGTCGTCGACCGCTACGCCAGTGAAGTAGCCGACCCGTTGCCCGCCGAGGTGCGCCAACGGGCTGGGTTGCTTGATTTGGCGAGCGCCATCGCCGCCATCCACTTCCCTCGCAATGCCGAAGACATCGTGGCGGCCCGTACCCGCCTCGGTTTCGACGAATTTTTGGCGATTCAATTGGGTGTGTTGCAACGCAAAATCGCCTGGCAACGCGAAGACGGCTACGCCATCCCCTACAACGACGAAGCACATCAAGCGTTTTTGGGGGTGTTGCCCTTTGCCCTCACCAATGCCCAAACTCACGCCTTAGGTGAGATTTTTGCCGATATGGGCACGCCTGTACCAATGGCCCGTTTGCTCCAAGGCGATGTAGGGAGTGGCAAAACCGCCGTGGCGGCGGCTACGGCGCTCCAGGCCGTCGCCAACGGCTTCCAAGCGGCCATCATGGCCCCCACCGAAATCCTAGCCGAGCAACATTACCGTGGCCTGCGCAACCTGCTGGGCACCATCCAAGTGCGCCGTTCACGTGAGTGGCAAAGTGGCATCGACGACGCACAACGTAGTCGTTTGGCCGAAATCCAGCAGCTGCTCGGCATGGATCCCCAGCAGAGCGACGGCGTGCGCGTAGCACTCTTGACCGGTAGCCTAGGAGCCAAAGAGCGCCGGCGTGTGCTCGAAGGCATCGCCAACGGCGAAGTCGATTTGATTGTAGGCACGCACGCCTTGATTACCGAATCGGTGCAATATCACCGCTTGGGCATCGCCATCGTCGACGAACAACATCGCTTTGGGGTCGAACAACGCCAAAAGCTCAAAGACAAAGGGCACAATCCCCATTTGTTGGTGATGACGGCCACCCCCATCCCCCGTACCTTGACGATGACCATTTATGGCGACCTCGATACGTCGATTCTTAATGAATTGCCACCTGGCCGCCAACTGATTTTGACCAAACGCATCCGCTTGCACGAACGCGAGCGAGCCTACAAACATATGCGCAAAGAAATCAGCGCTGGGCGCCAAGCCTTTGTGGTCTGCCCGTTGGTCGAAGAAAGTGAAAAATCAGACTTGCCCTCAGCCGAAGAGATGCATATCAAGTTACAAACCGAGGTCTTCCCCGACCTACGGGTGACGTTGATCCACGGCAAGATGAGCCCCAAAGACAAAGACGCCGTGATGTTGGCCTTTCGCAACCACGAATTCGACATTTTGGTGGCGACTGCCGTGATCGAAGTGGGTATCGACATCCCCAACGCCACCACCATGATGATCGAAGGCGCCGACCGCTTTGGGCTGGCCCAGCTCCACCAGTTCCGCGGCCGGGTGGGTCGTGGCCAACACAAAAGCTACTGCATCTTGGTAAGTGACCGCGACAGCGAGGTGACCAGCAAACGGCTCGGCGCCATGGAAGAGACCCGCGATGGCTTCCGTTTGGCCGAAATCGACCTCGAGCTGCGTGGCCCAGGTCAATTCTTTGGCACACGTCAGAGTGGCACCCCCGACCTCAAAATCGCCCAGCTCACCGATACCCGCCTGCTCCACGCCGCCCAGCTCGAAGCAAAAGCGATTTTGCGCGATGACCCAGCCTTGGCCCAATTGCAACATGCCTTGCTCAAAGAGCAAGTCGAGGCTTTTTGGGCCAAAGCCGTCGAATCGAATTAGAGGCGCCACGTACGGGCGAATAATGCGGCGAATTTATTCGCCTTTTATTCGCCC
>DBCF01000023.1 GCA_002292925.1 Roseiflexaceae bacterium UBA965
CAAAATAGTCAGGGCTGCCTCGCGTTGGGGTAGGTGCTTTTCTAAGCGCACGAGCAATGGTAAGAGCCGGTCGCCCACAAACCAGGCAATCGGGAAAAAGAGGGTCATTTTGAGCAGGGTCATGCCCAAATCACCCACCCCCGTAATCAAATTGACCACCACGGCAAAAATCAACACGCCCAAGACATCATCGATGATCGCCGCACCGAGAATGACACTACCGATTTGGGTGCGCATTTGCCCGAGTTCACGCAGTGTTTGCGCCGAAATACTGACACTTGTGGCCATCAATACGGCCCCAATCAATACCCCGGTCTGCCAGTCAAACCCAAATACTTGCATGGCGAGGCTACCACCAACGAGTGGCAAAAGCACCCCGCCTAAGGCGGCCAAGAATGCGGGACGACCAACAGAGCGCATCGCCACCATGTCGGTTTCCATGCCGGCCATGAACATCAGTAGCACCACCCCGATTTCGGCCATCACGGCAGTGGTTTCGTTGGGAGTAATCCAACCAAGCAGTGCGGGGCCTAGAATCAAGCCAATCAATAATTCACCAAATACGGATGGCATACCGATGCGCATACTCAACACACCGGCGATTTTGGCGGCAATCAACATGCCCGCAATCGGCAACAACGCAACAATCACATGATGCATGGCATTCGCTTTCTGGTGCATTCACACATAATAGATACATATACGCCGTACCATTTGAGCATACAATAGACAAAGTCCAACACCCATTATCGCACAGAGTATCTCGTTTATCTCGCACAGAGTATCTCGTTTATCTCGTTTATCTCGTACAGAGGGCGCAGAGGGCACAGAGGCGCACGGGCGATGACGTCTACTTACGGGCGATTTTCCACGGCGCCATGACGTCTACTTACGGGCGATTTTCCACGGCGCCATGACGTCTACTTATGGGCGATTTTCCACGGCGCCATGACGTCTACGTGTGGTCACGATTCATGGCAAGCGCCGTGGTTTAATCGCCCTTACTTATTGACGTCCGACGTCACTTCATGCTTCCGACTTCATTTATACAAGAGGTTTTTTCATGACGACGACTCGCAAGGCTTGGTTCGCACTTATCGCCGGCGCAATAATTATTAGTACGTCGCCGATCGTGGTCAAGATGGCCGGCGTACCCGGAACGTCGTCAGCTTTTTATCGGGTTTTTATCGGGTTTTTATCCCTATTACCGATCTTTTTTTGGCGAAAACCAACTAGCGTGCCGACAGGCAAGACCCGCTGGGCAATCATCGCCGGTGGGCTCTTTTTTGGCATCGACTTGGTGCTGTGGAACGAGGGGTTGATGCGGGCACCGGCAGCCAGTGCCTCGTTGATGGCCAATAGCGCGCCACTGTGGGTTGGGCTCGCAGCGATGTTGTTGTTCAAAGAAAAGCTAACCCGCAACTATTGGATCGGGCTGGCCATCGCCATGGTTGGTATGGTGGTGGTGGCGAGTGGCGCCTTGCGACTCAGCCCCAACGATTTGTTTGGGTTGTCGCTGGCGGCAGGGGCCAGTTTTTGTTATGCGGGGTATATTTTGAGCACCCGCCAAGCTCGGGGTGGGACCGACACCATCACCTTTATGGTCTGGTCATTGGCGATTGCAAGTATCGTGATTTATCCGATTGCATTGTGGCTCGGTACGCCGTTGTGGGGCTTTGATTTACGCTCGTGGGCCTTTATTTTGTTCCTCGGGATTTTTACGCAAACTATTGGCTGGATTGCCATCAACTACGCCCTCGGGCACTTGCCAGCTCCGATTACCTCGGTGATGTTGCTCGGGCAAGTGGTGTTGGCGGCCTTGCTGGCGGTACCGTTGCTGGGGGAGCCGATTGGGGCGAGTCAACTGATTGGTGGGGCCTTTATTTTGGGAGGAATTGTACTAGTCAACCGGAAGTAAAATTGTCTTTATCTCGCACAGGGCACGCAGCGGTATTATAATCACAGTAATCACACAATCAAAAGGTTCCTCATGCGGATTATTTACCTCGGCACCCCTCAACTTGCCACCATCCCCCTAGCCGCCTTGGCACAGATGCCAGATATCGAGATCGTGGCAGTTATTACGCAACCCGATCGCCCTAGTGGCCGTGGGCGCCAACTCACACCGCCACCCGTCAAAGTGATGGCACAAGCCCTCGGCATTGCGACTATTTTGCAACCCGAAACACTCAAAGACGACGCCGTGGTAGCCCAAATCGCTGCCCTGCAACCCGACATGGGGGTGGTAGCGGCGTATGGTGAGATTTTGCGCAAAAACGTCCTCGCCATTCCTCGCCTCGGCTACCTCAACATCCACCCTTCGTTGTTGCCGTTGCACCGCGGCCCAGCCCCCGTCACCAGTGCCATCCTGGCCGGTGATGACGACGTCGGCGTCTCAGTGATGTGCCTCGGTAGCAAAATGGACGCCGGTCCCATCCTGGCCCAGCATCGCCGCCCCATGCCCAGCGATGCGCGGGCGGGCGCATTGACCGAAGAATTGTTCCATGTGGGTGCCCAAATGCTGTGTGCGGTCATTATGCCCTATGCGGCCGGCACACTGACGCCCACGCCCCAAGACGATAGTCAGGCCAGCTACATCGGGTTGCTTAGTCGCGACGATGGACGCATCGATTGGCAACAATCCGCCACCCAGATTGAGCGCATGATCCGGGCCTATGATCCGTGGCCAGGCACGCATACTACAGCCCTCGGCCAACCACTACGGATTTTGCAGGCCAGTCTGACCCATGTCAGTGGCACACATACCGCCGGCAGTGTGATTGATGGTGCAGACGGGGTTACGGTCGTATGTGGGCAGGGTGCGTTGCTATTGCAGCAGGTGCAACCAGCAGGGGGCAAAGCGATGGCGGCGGGCGACTGGCGGCGGGGATTGCGCACACTACCGGTGCTCGGTGATACGCCACACCCTGTAGGGTAACCCCACGTCATTATTTATGCATCAAAAAAACTGTATTATGCGTATTACGTACATGTGTGGGTTTTTGCAACAAAAAACCGTATACTACAGTATTATGGGCGACCAAATTTGTATGGTAAAGGATAACAATGAATAGTCTTATTTCTTGTTTGTGTGTGGCTGGCCTGGCGTTCGCAGCGTTTTCGGTAATTCGGGGATTACTCGGGCGGGGACGGGGTGGCAATAATTGGGGCAACAATGGCTATAACAATCAAGGCTATAACAATCAAGGCTGGGGCAACAATGCCGGCTCATTCCTCGGTGGAATGGGACTAGGCTGGCTATTAGGCGGCTGGGGGAACAACGATCACAACCAGCATATCAACAACAATGACACGGTAGTTGACAGTAACAATGACGGCATTGCCGACACAGGGACTGAAAACAACAATACCAATACCGATAATGGCAGTTGGTTTGATTGGGGTAACAACAACGACAATAACAACGACAGTGGCGGTTGGGGCGGCGACAGTGGTGGTGGCGATTGGGGTGGTGGTGGTGACAGCGGTGGCGGCTGGGGTGGCGATTCGGCCTAATCTATCTGCGCATCACTCCCACGCAAATCGCAAGCCGCACCTTGATACGAAACACCCATCTTTATACGCTCTGACATGATTGCCTACGCGCTTGTACGCCTAGGCAATCATTATTATGACAAGCCAACAGTAATCCCACCTCGGATGCATACTCACACAGATCGTACTAATTAATCTGTATGTATATCACTGCACCGCAAAATTTTGCACCGGTAACGCGAAGATACGCCATATAAAAATGACGTTCAACCAAAACCAGCACGGGCACTACTATAGCAACGTCGAACAATGTTGCTACCAATAATTAAGCTATCTTTACCTTGTATTTACCTGACAAAAAGTGATAATTTGTCTAATCAACCTACATATTGTGTTGTGAAAATGAACTTAATTAATTATTTAAATACATTTTATTGCAAATTTATAGTAAAATAGGTATGATGAAAATACTTAAGATGTATAGGGATAGGATTGAATGTATGCGTGGTTCTAATACGGTTTTTTCTAAAGTAGTAATATTCACAATATTACTATTACTTATTTACACAAATATTTCCACAGACGTCACCCGCACATATGCGGTACAACACACACGTACCGCGACAAAAAGTGTCAACGCAGTGACACCTACACGCATGGCATTGAATTTACCGCTCCCCTACCGCTATATTTATGAGCCAGCAGCCAATGACTGTAGTCAGCGTGATGCCAATGCTGATTTAAGTTATTGCGATTTATCAAATACTGATTTACGCAACGAAAATCTCTATAATGCCAATTTGACGGGAGCCATTTTGACCGGTGCGAACCTAACCGGTGCTATTTTGACCAATTCAGATCTGACAAATACTGATTTCACCAATGCCATTTTAACGAATACCGATCTGATGGGTGCAATTATCAATGGCACCATATTTACGGGTGTTACCTGGTCAAACACTATCTGTCCAAATGGGGCAACGAGCAATAGCAATGGGTGTGCTGATTTCATTTCAACGCGGACACCCACCACGACCGGTACCGCTACCAAAACACCGACTGCGAGTTCTACAGCGACACTTACCACAGATGACTGTACGCAACGCGGGCCGGGAGTGCAGTTACGAGGCTGTGATTTCAGTAATTTAAATCTCTCTAGTTTCGATTTCACCGATGCAAATTTCTCGAATGCCAACCTTACAAGCACAAATTTTGTCGGTGCCACGCTGACGCGCGCCAATTTCAGCAACGCAAATCTGACCCGCATGTTTGCCTCACAGGCGAATTTAATCGGTGCAAATTTGACGGGGGCCACGCTCAATTTTGCTAATCTTGTCGAAGCCAACCTGACAAACGCCAACCTGACAAACGCCAACTTGACCAATACCAATCTCTCGAGCGCCCGTTTGTCAGATGCCAATCTCAGCGGGGCGATTTTCAACAATACCTATTGGTCTAATACAATCTGCCCAAATGGGAGAATCAACGATGCCAGTGGCTGTGCAAATGCGTTAGCAACCCAAACGCGCACCAATACTGGCACCAAGACCAATACTGGCACCAAAACGCGTACCAACACACGGACAAATACCCCAACCAAATCCAATACCCCAACCAAATCCAATACCCCAACCAAAACGAATTCAAAGACCCCAACGAATTCAAAGACCCCAACCAAGTCTAATACGCTAACGAGTTCGAGAACCGCCACAAACACGGCAACAGGTACTAACACACGGACAAATACGAGTACCGCCACAAACAGTCGCACTGCGACCAATTCTAACACCGCAACAATCACAAATACCGCCACAAACAGCCGCACTGCGACCAATTCCAACACCGCGACCAAC
>DBCF01000212.1:0-2408 GCA_002292925.1 Roseiflexaceae bacterium UBA965
CGATATTGCCAATGTCGATGGCAAGATTATCATCGCCAAGTTTGAATTCAACGACGCCAAAGACCAAGGCTTGTATGAACTCAATCCCAGCACGGGTGAACTAACCCAACGCAGTGTGATTCCCGGCGCATCGTTAATTTTGGATACACAGCAACCATAATTGCTGCGTGGGAGAAGGCAATGGGGGAACATACGTCGTACCCGACGTATGTTTCCCCATTGGGCGTTGTATAATGCGAGTAATACGGCGAGAGGAGCAGGTGTGGTTACACAATTACGACGACGCATCATTATTTCATTGATTATTGGGGTAGTAGTAGTAACCATATTGGGATTGGCCGGCGATATTGGCCAAGTAGGGGCGAGTTTTCAACGCTTTGCCTGGCAAACCATGCCGGCCATTCTAGGCTTAACGGCACTTAATTATGGATTGCGCTGGCTCAAATGGGATATCTATCTGCGCCACATCGGTGCCGGCACTGGCGTCAGTAAAGGTGATAGTGCACTATTGTTTACCGCTGGGATGGTAATGGCAGTCACCCCAGGTAAAATCGGCGAAGTGCTCAAATCATACCTGCTTCGGCGCATCAACCACACCCCCGTCAGCACCTCGGCACCGATTATCGTGGCCGAACGGATGACCGATGGGATTGCAATGCTCCTATTGATGGGGAGTGGCTTGACACTCTACCCACCTGCCATGCCCTTGTTTTGGGTGTTGGTGGGGGCTACGGTAATCGGGATTGGCGTGTTGCAGTCAGAATCTCTGGTTAATCGCCTACTCAAACTTATCGCGCATACGCGCTTTGCCCAACCCATCCAAAACGCCTACCAATCGAGTAAATCACTGTTAGGCTGGAAAATGCTGGCCGGCGCGACCATCATCAGTGTGATATCGTGGTTTTGTGAATGTGTAGCGCTGGTCTATGTCCTCGAAGGACTAGGGATTGTGCCCACGTGGCTATTGTTGCAACAATCGACTTTTATTTTTGCTGCATCGACATTGTTTGGATTAGTTTCATTGCTGCCTGGGGGGCTAGGGGTGTCAGAGGCATCGTCGAGTGGCTTGTTGATTTGGATGGTGCCGATGAGTCCCGCAGCGGCGGCCGCCGCCACCATGTTGATTCGATTTGGCACATTATGGTTTGGGGTGTTGTTGGGGATGATCGCGCTGACGTGGTTTTCACGGCGCTATCCTAGCACCGAAGGAGAAGAGGCATGATGCGTTGGCTCACAGGAATTTGCGTAGCCCTACTCGGGCTAATGATATTAAGCGGCTGTAGTACCGCACCGGTGCTGAGCAATGTCAGCCTTTCGGCCACAACGTTGACGCCCAGTGGTGCCGAAGAATCGGTGTCGTTAGCCTATACCATCGGGCAAACGGCCTTGGTGTCAGTGGCACTCGTCGATGCCAATGGTACGCAATATGTGTTGCGCCAAGAGGTCAAACGTACCGCATCGAGCATCCCCTACCAGCTCCGCATCGACGGCACCGCCCCCAACAACGACTCAGTTTGGTTGCAACGGGCCCTCGCGAGTGGCGTCTATAAAGTAGTTGTGACTGCGACGACTCCTGCCGGCATCAAAAACGACGCTCAAGTAGATTTGACCATCAAAAGTGCCGATGCACCGCCCCCCATGATTGAGAATCTGCTGTCGTTCCCCACCACCATTTCACCCAATGCTGACGGACGCAACGACGTCACCGAAATCACCTATCAGCTGCCGGTCACAGCCACCGTCGACATCACTATTGCCACCCCCGACGGGCGTACGTTGCCGTTTGTCACCGGTGAGCTCACCAGTCCGGCGTTACATCGCCAAGTCTGGAACGGCAAAACCACCGACGGACTCATTTTGGATAACGGCGTCTATACCTACACTATCCGTTCCCAAGATCTCTATGGTAATATCGTCCAAAAAAGTGACCAAATCACCATCGAAGCAAGTGGCCAACCACAGGCATTGATTACCTACACCTACATGGCGCCACAGCTCCTCGAGTTGGGGGATGTGCTGACGGTCACGATGCGCATCAAAAATACTGGCACCGTGCCCATCCGCACGTATGGGCCGGCATCAGGGTATGAATACACCACCAACGACGCATTTTCGTCGATTGCCGATGGCAAATATGTCGCCAAGTCGGGTGGGTTTTGGCGGATCGGGGTCGACTGGGACGCCAACGCCGGTGGTGCCGCCAAACGCTACCCCTACCGCTGGGCGATTACCCCACGCCCCCCCGAGCAATGGAAGATTCCCTTCGTAGAGGATGAATTCTTGCCCGGTGAAGAATGTGAAATCGTCGGGCGCATCCTCATCAAACAACAAGAAACCAAGATGGGATTTTTTGTGGGGCTCATCCAAGACGGCGTAGGCTTCTTCCAAGACAAAACTGGCCGTACCAT
>DBCF01000212.1:2447-2687 GCA_002292925.1 Roseiflexaceae bacterium UBA965
ATCAAAGTGGGTTTCTAACGCCTATTTTGTGGCACACAAAAATCCCCTCACTTGCCGAATATGACAAGTGAGGGGATTTTGTTGCAGCTATTGCATTACCATGCCACCGTCGCTGTTGAAGGTTTGCCCGGTGATATAGGCAGCTTGTTCAGAGGCAAGGAAGGTGACCAACCCCGCCACATCATCGGGATTCCCGAGCCGGCCGAGGGGAATTTGTTTGATGAGGGCTTCGCGGGTTTC
>DBCF01000186.1:0-9407 GCA_002292925.1 Roseiflexaceae bacterium UBA965
TCGCACCGCTAGGATCCTCCGCGCTTGCGCCCCTCGCCCCGCCAAGATTCTCTGCGCTTGCGCCGCTAAATTATGACCGCTTTTTCATAGCACAGACTAACCCCATCATCATGATAGGGGCCAAAGGCCGGAATCAACCGAAACCCGAATGACTCATAGCGGGCATTGGCTTCGGGCTGATGGATGCCGGTCTCGAGGCGGAGCAACGGGATGCCCCGCTGGTGCGCTACTGTTTGCACATGGGTCAGCAACCGCACACCAAGCTTTTGGCGGCGAAACTCTGGGCGGATGTACATGCGTTTGATTTCGGCGTACTCAGGTAGGCACATCAGCCCGATGCACCCTGCCGCTACCCCATCGATCCGCAACACAAAAAAATCGACACCGGACGCAATCAGTTGCTCCACACTAAAGCCATGCCGGTGTTCGGGGGCATAAAACGACTCGAGGTATGTTTGCAGTTCATCGATGAGTGCCATGGCGTCTGCGCTATCGGGACGCTCCGGATTGATTATTATTTCCATCGTTCGACACCGTCTGATTCAAAACGAATACTGTATTCGATAATATCACAGGGAAATTTGCTACCCGCGATTAAACCGCACAGTGGCGATTTGCAGACGATCGAGCACCGCATCGGGGATATCGGTAAAGCGGAAGCGCCAGCCCCAATTACCACCCAACCGGCCGGGATAATTCATGCGCGCTTCGGTAGGCAAGCTGAGTAAATCTTGTAATGGCACAATTGCCGTGGTGGCCACCGAACTCCACGCCAAGCGCAACAAATCCCAGGCCGGCTCGACGTTTTCGGGAGTGACACCGGCATAATAGCGCATGTATTCTTGTTCGTGGCCGGGGGCGCTGTGGTACCAGCCCACAGTCGTGTCGTTGTCGTGTGTGCCCGTATAGACCACGCAGTTGGGGTGGTAGTTGTGGGGCAAAAACGGCTCTTTGGGGTCGCCGTGGAAGCCAAACTGCAGCACTTTCATGCCGGGTAAGTTGTAGCGATCACGCAATGTCATCACATCAGGGGTAATCAACCCCAAATCTTCGGCGATGATGGGTAGTGGCCCCAAGGCCCGTTGCAATGCGTCAAACAAATCACTGCCAGGCCCCGTTACCCATTGGCCGATGCGGGCGGTGGGTTCGCTAGCAGGCACTTCCCAGTAGGCGGCAAAGCCCCGGAAGTGGTCGAGGCGCACGAGGTCATACAAGGCTGCATTGGCTTTGATCCGGGCAATCCACCAGCTGTAGTTTTGGGCTTTGTGGGCATCCCAGCGGTAGAGTGGGTTGCCCCAGCGTTGGCCGTCTTCGCTAAAGTAGTCGGGTGGCACACCGGCTACCACGGTGGGGAGGCCAGCCTCGTCCAAATAAAAGAGTTCTGGTGCGCTCCAGACGTCGGCACTATCGTAGGCCACAAAAATCGGCGCATCACCAATAATCGTAATCCCGCGGCTGTTGGCGTAGGCCCGCAAGGCTCGCCACTGCTTAAAAAAGAGCCACTGACAATAGGCGTGAAACGAGACTTCCACCTGTAATTCACGGCTGGCTTCTGCCAACGCCGTTGCTTCGCGGGTGGCGAGGGGTACCGGCCAACTGCTCCAGACCACGCCGCCGTTGCGCTCTTTGAGGGCCATAAATAGCGCAAAATTGCCCAGCCAGGCTGATTCGGCCCCACAAAAGGTGGCAAAATCGTTGTGCGCCGTGGTTGGGGCATTGCGGAAGCGCGCAAATGAGCGCCGGAGCAGGGTAGTTTTGCTGGGGATGACGGCGCCGTAGTCGATGAGTGAGTCACTGTGGTGCGGATAATCGACGACGTCGTCGGGGTGCAACAACCCTTCGCCAAGCAACAAATCGGGGCTAATCAGCAACGGATTACCCGCAAATGCCGAAAAGCATTGGTAGGGTGAATCGCCGTACCCCGTCGGTCCAAGGGGCAATACTTGCCAGATTTTTTGGTGGGTGTGGAGCAACAAATCGATGAATTGATAGGCAGCAGCCCCCATGTCGCCAATTCCCCAGCGTGAAGGGAGCGAGGTGGGGTGCAACAAAATGCCACTTTGGCGCATACATTATTCCTGTTCTGATACCACCGTGCGAATGAATATGCTCGCTATATGTCTAAAAACGGATTAACGAATCAGTTGCCACGTGGTTTTTCGAGGGTGTCAAGCAGCTTGTTCCACAGCTTCATACGGTCGATATCGCCACCACGGTCGGGGTGGTGGAGGCGTGCCATTGCACGTCGGATGGCGTTGATTTCGTCGCTGGTGAGTACGGGCAAATTGTCAGAGCTAATCATCCCTTGTTGCTCGGCGCGCATCCGCCACATGTTGCGCTCACGCTCGACCATGGCTTGCTCACGGTTGATTTCGATGATGTTTTGTTTCATCTGCTCGTAGGCATGGTGGGTTTTGCGTTGTTGTTCTTGTTCTTCGGCTAGGCGCCGCATCAAGGCCCGTATCGTGCGATGCGCCTCGTCTAATTCACGTTGCAACAGTTCGTGCGTATCAGAATTAGATTGATGCCATTGGTGCTGATTATTGTTGCTCACCGCCATTACCCACGCCTCGTGTCACACAGATATCGTGCCTATAGTATACGCTATTTCGTAATGCCAAACAGGCAGCGTATATCGCTACACTGGTGTTTCAGCCAGCGTATTCACCCCAAGGTAACGAACCGCGATGGTGTACAATAATCAAGAACCATTGTCTACGAGGAGCAACTCATGCAAACCCGCCGGATGGGCCGTACTGGCCTAAATGTGACCCCGATTTGTTTTGGGGGTAATGTGTTGGGGTGGACCACCGACCGTGACCGTTCCTTTGCCGTGCTCGACACCTTTGTGGCGGGTGGTGGTAATTTCATTGATACCGCAGACGTCTATTCGGCATGGGTGCCCGGCCATGTCGGTGGCGAATCCGAAACAATCCTCGGTGATTGGATGCAGGCCCGTGGCAACCGTCATAACCTGATTATCGCCACCAAAGTAGGCATGCGCATGGGGGCTGGCCCCAATGACGAAGGCCTGTCACGGCTCCGGATTATTTCGGCCGTCGAAGCCTCGCTCCGCCGCCTCAAAACCGACTACATCGACTTGTACCAAGCCCACGCCGACGACCGCAACACCCCCCTCGACGAAACGATGCGGGCCTTTGATGATTTGGTCAAAGCGGGCAAAGTGCGCTACCTCGGTGCCTCCAATTACAGCGCGTGGCGCTTGACCAAGTCACTCTGGACCAGCGACAAACTCAATGTGGCCCGCTTTGATTGTTTGCAACCGCGCTACAATCTGGTGGCCCGCGCCGAATACGAACAAGAGCTCGAGCCGTTGTGTGTCAGCGAAGGTGTGGGCGTGATTACCTATTCGTCACTGGCTAGCGGCTTCTTTTCGGGGAAGTATCGTGCCGGTCAACCCTTGCCCAGTTCGCCTCGCGCCGGTGGCGTCGAAAAAAACTACATGACCGAACGGGGCTTCAAAATCCTCGCCGTGGTTGATCGCATTGCTAGTGAGCTCAACACCTCCCCCGGTCAAGTGGCCTTGGCCTGGATCATGACCCGCCCAGGCATGACGGCGGCAATTGCCAGCGGTACCACCGTCGAGCAGGTCAAAGACCTGACGGCGTCGGCCGAATTGGTATTGCCCGCTGACGCGGTGACGGCGTTGACTGAAGTAAGCGCCTAGTTTATGCGAAACCACACTGTAGCGAATCAACGCTACAGTGTGGTTTTGGGCTAAAAAAAGGACTCTCCCCATGCAAAGCCTCCGCCAACAGATTTTCCGGTCGATGGTGGCCATGACGATTATTTGTGCCTGTTTGATTGTGGTGGCGCAGGTAGCATTTGCCTATTATGCCATCATATATCGGTACATGCCTAAAGTTGCTGAAATGTATGGCACTGCGGCGATTAAGTATTATCAATCCCCGGTATTAGGACATTCGTTTGTCGACGAAATGGACTATGTTACCAAACTCGTGAATGAATTTGCGGAAGCACCGGTTATTACCGATGCACAGGGTAATATACTGTATGCCAAAAACATGAATGTAATGTATGTTGATTTGGCATTTGAATCACGAAAAATTCCTGTAGAGGTCGAAAAAAATAAAACGATTTATATCATCCCCCCCGACTATTCGCTCAATAACTATAAATATGTCAAACAAGTTGTCTATGAACGCACACTTGCCTGTATCGGGTTTGGCATTATTGCGGTATTGTTGACTTCTTTTTTGTCGAATTCATTGGCCAAACGGATTGCTGACCCGATTCAAGTATTGACCGCCAACGCTCCCCAGATGAGCACATCCGATGTCCAAGTATCTGGGCTGTTGCACGCTGATGCCCCTGATGAGGTGCTCAAATTAGCGACATCGCTCGATCAAATGCGCCATGAAGTGCGCCGCCAAATCGAACTGCGCCGCCAAATGACTGCCGATATCGCCCACGAATTACGCACCCCGATGAGTGTGATTAGTGCCAAAATTGAAAGTTTGCGTGATGGCGTTATTAATCCACTGCCCCATCACTTCCAATTAATGTACGAAGAAGTAATGCTGATGAATCGTTTGGTTGACGATTTGCGCACGATTTCGCTTATCGATGCCAATGCATTGGTCCTGTATAAATCATCAGTGGATATTGGTACACTCATTGACCACGTAGCCATGATGCACGCAGATTATGCGGGCACACAACAGGTGCATATTGACATCACCCACGCGGCTCAGCCAATCGAGTTGATGATTGATACTACCCGCATAATCCAATTACTCTCGAATGTCCTCGAAAACGCCATTCGCCATAGTAAACCCCAGCAAACGGTGGCATTCACATATGCATTGGACGGCGCCAATTGCGTCATCCAATGCATCGATCAGGGCAGCGGGATTGCGCAGCACGAGGTTGATTTGGTGTTCCAACGTTTTTATCGCGCCGATAATTCGATTGGCAATGGTTCAGGGCTCGGGTTGGCCATCGCCCAGTCCATTGCCGTGGCCCATGGCGGCTTGATTACCGTGCAGTCGGCGCTCGATCAGGGCACGACAGTGACATTGAGACTGCCCTTTACCGCTTGATGATTGCTTAATTCCCCGCCATGGCACCTGCCATCATCCCTTTGACGAGGTAGCGCCGTGCTAACAAGAAAAAGAGAAACGAGGGCAAGAGATAAATAATCGACATAGCGTTCATCATGCGGTAATCGATGTTGGTATAGCCGATAATCGAGCGGAATAATCCGAGGGGGAGGATGAATTTATCGGGTGATGACAACAAAATCAACGGCATAAAAAACGCCGACCAGGCCGAATTAAACGCCAACACCGAGGCCGCTCCCAACCCTGGTAATGCTAACGGCACAATCACATACCATAACGTCTGGAAGCGGGTGGCACCGTCAATGGCCGCAGATTCTTCGAGCTCTTTGGGGACTTCATCAAAGAACCCCTTCATCACCCACAACAAAAAGGGAATCTGTCCGGCCGTCAAGCCAATCGTCACACCCCACAACGAATCAATCAAGCGTAATTCACGCATGATGATGAAAAAAGGCAAAATCGTGGCAGTGGCGGGGATGATTTGAATCAACAAAAAGGCATACATTAACACTTTTTTGAAGCGGAAGTTGCTCCGTGATAGTGTATAGCCCCCCAGCGCACTAAAAATCACCGCAAATCCGACCCCACCCACCGTAGTGAGCAAGCTGTTTTTGAGCAAAATCAAGGCTTGACCACGCCCAAAAATCGCATCGTCGAAGCCTTTGAGTGTCCAGGCCGCTGGCATATACAAATAGAGCCCCGAGACGTTTTCGGGTTTGATACTAAAGGCACTCAAAATCGGCCAGACAAACGGTGCCAAACAAAAAAGACAGAGCAAGAGCATAAAGGCATAAATGCCAACTAAGGGCAATTTTTGGAGCAGACTGAGTGGGGCGGCGGTACGTTGCTGATGTGCAGGTGTCTGTTGCATGCTTGCCTCGCTAAAGTGTAACGCGCAGTAAGCGCACATAAATCAGCCCGATAATCAAACTGATAAACAACAAAATGACTGATGCGGCACTGCCCATGCCTAACTCATAAAACTTAAAGCTTTGGTCATAAATATAGATACCCACCAGTTGGGTGCTGTTGCCTGGGCCACCACGGGTAAGTGTATAAACAAGGTCAAATACCCCCAAACATCCGAGAGTGTTGAGGAGTAACCACAACATAATCACATATTTGATCAATGGGAGTCGAATGCGGATAAGGGTCTGCCATGCACTCGCACCATCAATACGGGCTGCTTCAATTACTTCACGGGGGATGTTTTCGAGTCCTGCCAGAAACAAGATCATCGCAAACCCGGAATTATTCCAAAAATTCACCAAGGTGACCGACACCATCGGTGCTTCACGCAACCACATGACTGGCGTAATCCCAAATAACCCGATGATGCGATTGAGCGTGCCGTATTCGCCCATGGCCAGCATCGATGACCAAATCAACGACTGGATGACGGCAGGGATAACCATCGGCAATACCACGGCGGCCAGCAAAAACGTTTTGCCCCATAAATTGGCACGATTGAGAAATAAGGCAGTGGCCAACCCTAAGATAAATTGGCCAATGGTTGTCCAAAACGTGTACCACAACGTCAGACTAATCGAATGCAGGAATATTTCGTTTGAGAGCAATTTGACATAATTTGCAATGCCAACAAAGTCATAGGCGACGGAGCGTTCGCCCGTCAAGGCCCGGTTGGTAAAGCTGACATAGATGGCCCAAAACGCTGGCAAAATGGTGAAAATCAACACAATAATCACTGCTGGCCCCAAAAAAAGTGCCAGCATGGTGCGTTCGGAACGACGACTAATCAATGGTGGCTCCTTTGCCACGTCCCCATCAGCACCGCTGCTGATGAGGACGTGTGTGGTTCAGGGATTAGGCTTGTTTGATTTTGTCTTCGCCCAACGAATCCTTCATGGCTGCTGCAAAGGCAGCCATGGCTTCTTCGGGGGTCGACTTGAGGGTGATGACGTCTTCGGTGGCACGACAAATGCCATCGACGATTTTGGATTCGCCGACGCGATTGCGCAAAATCTTGCCGGTGCCAAAGAAACTGGTCGCCTCAAGCATCTTGCCGCCCACTTGGGTTTTGTAGTCGGGGCAGAGTTCGGCGAAGTTGTCTAAGCCGGAAGGTCCACCAAGATAAATCTTGTTGGCTTCACACGTCACATCGGCACGGGCCATGTGCTCGAGGAAGGCCCAAGCGGCATCGAGGTTTTTGGTTTTGGCGCTGACGGCAGGTCCACCGCCGGTACCCACAAAGACGAACGGTTTGCCGTCTTCGCTGGGGAATTGCCAACGGCCCACTTTTTCGAACAACCCGTCGATCGGTGTGGCTCCATCGGGACCCCAGTCAAACGTCCATTGCCAGTCACCACCCGTACAGACGGCCAATTCACCCTTGGGGAACATTTGGTACTTGGTTGGTTCCCACGGGTTAGGGTTGAGCAAGGCATCGACGGTCAACCACTTGTTTTTGGCCAAGGTTTGGTAGACGGTCAAGGCTTTGAGCAAGCCAGGGCTACTCACAACCCACTTGCTTTCGCTTTCGCTATAGATTTCGCCGTTAAAGCTCATCCATACTTGGCGGAAGCCTTCTTCCCACGAGCCGCCGCCCCAGGCAGTGGCTGCAGGCAGACAGACGGCGGCCACACCCGCTTTGGCGATGTTGTCACACAACCCATAGAAGTCGTCCCAGGTGTTGGGTTGCACATCTTTGATGTTGTTGTTGGCCAATACGTCTTTGCGATAAAAGAACGTAAAGGTCGAGGCACTACCTGGCGTGGTGTAGTTTTTGCCATTGATGAGGTTGGCTTCTTTGAGGACGGGGTAGATGTGGGCGTAGTTGTCCCACTTGGCGATTTGACCACTCAAATCAGCCAAGGCGCCACCCGCCGAGAGGTCAGCAACGACACTGGCACCGAGCGACACGATGTCTGGCAGGGTACCTGCACTGGCATCGACGTTGACTTTGGTGTTGTAGTCGTTGTCGGTGGCCGGCCCTGGTACGCCTTTGACGCTCCACGGCTTGCCTTCTTTTTTCATGCGCTCATTGAAGCTGGCAATTGCCAATTGATCGACCTTTTGTCCCAACTCACGGTCGGGGGTCATGTAGGTCAATTCGATTGGCTCTGCACTTGCTGCCGCATCACCGGCGGGTGCGCTCGTGCTACTGCCACAGGCTGCCAGCACTGCGGCACCGGTGGCAGTCGCCATCAAACGCAACATGCTGCGCCGGCTAATGCCTACTCCTACGGTCTTTTGATCGTGGCCCATGTGTTTGCTCCTTCGCAATCCAACGAATGCCATCTATATACACACAGCCAAACGGCTGGTTGTACCATGTTTACACCTACGCCGCCGTAATCCGCTTGAGCAGGGCTACGGTCGTCGCAATCCCGGTATCGACGGTTTCGTCGGCACCGGCGTATTCGATACTTACTGCGCCGGTATAGTTGTGGCGCCGCAGGGTAGTTACAAATTCCGCCCAATAGGCTTCATCATGTCCTTCGCCCCACAAACAGTGCCCCCATGCGCGCGGGGAGCCGTCGCCGTGACGTGTGTCGAGTCCGCCGTTGAGGCGCAATTCGTCTTCGTTGATCCAGCAGTCTTTGGCGTGCACATGATAAATATGACTATTGAGGGCTCCCACCACCCGGATGGGATCGATACCCTGCCAAAACAAATGACTGGGGTCGAGATTGACCCCCACCACATCTCCGGTAATCTGATGCAGTTGCCAAAACGTGTGGGGGTTGTAGACTACTTGCCCTGGGTGTAGCTCAATCGCCACCCGTACGCCGTGGCTGGCGATCTGGGTGGCTGCCTGTTGCCAAAATGGCGTGACGATTTGGTTCCATTGTTGGGCTAGCAAGGTCTGAAACTCGGGTTGCCAATCACAGGTCACCCAATTGGGAAAAAATCCGCCGTTGTGGGGCTCACCCGGACATCCACTCATTGCCACCACCGTGCCGATTTCGAGTAATTCAGCCAGTTGTAAGGTCTCAAAAAACACTTGCTGGGCCCGGGTGCGCCGTTGCATGTCACCGTCGAGCAGGTTTCCCGAACAGTTGAGGGCATTAATCTGTATCCCACGACTCTGGAATTGCTCATGCCAGCGCCGGCGTTGCCCGGCATCGTGCAACAATTCTTGTAGGTTGCAATGAGGCGCTGACGAAAAATTCCCCGTACCCAGCTCAACCGCTGTCACCCCTTGGGCGACACAGGCATCGATCATCCCTGTGACCGATTTATTATCAAAACAATCACTAATCACACTAATCTGCATACTGCTACTCCTTTGTATCGGTATGTGTTGCGCACACGTGTGCACAATTATGATGAACAAAAAAA
>DBCF01000186.1:9528-9844 GCA_002292925.1 Roseiflexaceae bacterium UBA965
CAAAAATACCCGATTTTACTCAAGTATTGATTGTGTATATTTGCACAAATGATTGTCACTTAGTTATTTTTGGCAAACGAGCATGAATTTTAATTTTTTCAACCAAAACACGATAGTGTTATGGTGGTGGTGCATCATAGAGTTGCAACAAATCCCACAGATTGCCGTAGCAATCGCGCCATTTCACCACGCTCCCGTAGGTTTCGTGGCGCGGTGCTTCGATAAATGTGACGCCGAGGGCCTGCATCCGCGCATAATCATGGCCAAAGTCGTCACTGACGAGAAAGAAGGCTACCCGCCCCCCGGTTTGATTGCC
>DBCF01000010.1 GCA_002292925.1 Roseiflexaceae bacterium UBA965
CATGGAATGACGTTGGACGGGTGTGGTGCATACCCTGTGCGAGACAATTGACAATCCTACAGCAAGGCTAAATACCACAATGTAGCGCACTAGTCTGCAATACTTTGAGGGGCTCGCCCCGCCCAAACGCCTGCCCCTGTGCGACCTGCACGCTTTTGTGGTCAAAGGCCCGTACCAACTCGGCGAGCCCGGCAGCGTCAAACTGCGCCTGGTAACAGCGCAAGGCCGCTTCTTTTTGTGACCAAGTAGCCGTAATGTCGACAATGGTATTTGGTTCACGCGTGAAATAAAAGGCAATCCCGCCAATTTGATGCGACTGGTAGGCCGCGTCTACCGCCGGGTCTGACGAGGCGATGCGCGTCAACCCTGCAAACATCACTGCTTCACTGGCGGCCAACCCCGTCTGGATGTGGTCACGGTGCCCTTCGTAGGTCAGCCACGGGTCACACGTCATCACAAAGTCAGGCCTAATCTGCCTGATGTACTTGAGTAAATCACGGCGCACTGCAAAATAATCGTAATCGCCGGCATCGGGGTAGTCGAGCCAGTATTGTTGGCTGATGCCGAGGATGGTCCCGGCGGCAGCCTGGTCGCGTTTGAGGGCGGCCCGGGCCTCGTCGTCATTGCGAAAGCCGTCGACGACCCCCATCAAGTCATTGGTAACGGTCAGATAAATGACCTCGCTGCCTTGAGCGACCAGCCGGGCAATGGTGCCGGCAGCGGCGATGTCGTTGTCGTCATAGTGCGGTTGGATGCAGAGCACCCGTGTGGCGCCAAACAGGTCGGGGGTCGGCAAAATGGTATCGATCATGATTCGCTCCTCGTGGGTAATGGGGCAATTTGCACCGCGTTGCCACTGCGGGCACTCGCAAATGCCGCATCGATAATCTGCATATTGACGATGCCTTCGGCCCCACCAGGGTTGGGGGTGCGGCCGTGGCGCACACAATCGACAAAGTAGGCCAGCTGGGCGTCGTACAATTCTTGCGGGCAGTGTGATTCCCGTGGGAAAGGGAAGCCGGCGTCGGCGGTAATCACATCAGTACGATCCGCAGTGGGCATGACCGTGCGGGTGGGGAATATCTGGCCAAATCCCGTGGTGCCGTAGATTTTGGTGGCCGCTTCGGGTCCATCCATGTGCGGTTGCCACCACCCCGATTCGATGACCGAATGCGTGCCGTTGTCCCATTCAATCATCAATACCGCAGTATCGTCGACATCGTAGTTGCCGTAGTGTGTGCCGATTTTGGCGTAAACGGAGCGGGGATGAGGGTCGCCCAGCAAAAATCGCACGGTGTCGATGGCGTGGATGCCCATGTCGGCCAAGGCCCCACCCCCGGCGTACTGTTGCTGGGTAAACCAACCACTCGGGCCCCAATGGGTGTGGATGCCGTAGCCCGTGGTGCGGATGACCTTGCCGAGTGCCGGCATGCGCTCCTTGAGCCACAACACATCGCGATCAAACCGCCAACAGTGGGCCACCATTAGGGTGGCACGGTGGTGCTGGGCCACCTGGTGCATCTGCAGGGCTTGGTTGGCATTCATGGCCATCGGTTTTTCGACCATCACATGCAGGCCGGCGCTCAGGGCCGCGATGCTCTGTGGGGCATGCAAATAATTGGGCGTGGCAATCACGATGGCATCGACGTGCCCGTCGCTAATCAAATCGCTGATTTCGGTGTATTGGCGGGGGATGCCAAAAGTCTGGGCGAAATCTGCCATCGATGCCGTTTGGTGATTGACCACGGCACTCAAGGTCAAGCCCAGATTACGGGCAGCCTGAGCGTGGATTTTGCTGATATAGCCAGTGCCGGCAAATGCAATACGCATAAAATGCTCCTTTCTGATGTAGACATGCGTGGTGGGTAGATTACAATGCCAAAGGAAAAATTGTGTGCTGTAGGCGGTGATAATCGGGCTATTGGTAGTCGGATGAATTGTAGATTGTCGACTTATTGTGCCACATGTTTGCCATGATGGCGGTGACGGAGTAGGCGTTGTGGTGGGCTCCGCGTCTCCGCGCCTCTGCGTGAGATAAATCGGCATATCGCATAGATAGACACCAATCGACCGCCCCAATCAACCAACACGGCTCTGTGCCCTCCACGTGCCCTGTGCGAGACAATGACTAGCCTCTCTGCCGCTGCGGGATTGTGTATTTTTTATGCAATGTGCACATAATATAATTTTTGCGACAGTAACGTAATCGTGTTATTATGGGTTAATGCAACGTAACAATTGTATTGTTACCATATCAATTGAGTTAACGAGAGGACCCGAAAGTGATTGATTTCAACAGTAATTCCGTATTTAAACTGATGCCGATTAACCGTAATGAGATGCTGGCGCCGATTAATCAGTTTTTGATTGAAGGTGAAACAGTCTTGGATGTGTTTAAAACCATTCGCGATCAAGTGGTGTTTACCAACAAGCGGATTATTGCGGCCAATGTGCAGGGGTTTACGGGCAAAAAAATCGACTACACCTCGATTCCCTACAGCAAAATCCAAACATTTTCGGTCGAAACCGCCGGCACCCTCGATTTGGATTGCGAGCTCGAGGTCTATATCAGTGCAGTGGGTAAGGTACGCTTCGAAATCCGGGGTAATTTTGATATCGTGGCATTTAATCGCACCATTAGTGAGTTCGTGTTGCGCTAATTGCGCCCACCACGATACCTCGTATGCGTCGTCGTAATCGTTGTGTCATAAGTTAGGCTTTGGTGATATGAAAAATTTACTTTGGGGGATTGTGCTGGGCACATTGCTATTAAGTGCCTGTGGTGCACCCGCTGCGTCTCAGCCAACTCCGGTCGTGGTGGTCGTCGTAATCACCAATACCCCACCACCGAGTGCCACGGCGACGGCACTGCCACCTACCCCCAGTGCCACACTTGCCCCCAGCATGACGCCTCAGCCCAGCAAAACACCCATACCCACTAAAACATCCATGCCTACCAGGGCTGTCACATTGACCACGAAGTGCAACACAGAGTTGGCCGCATTTAAGGCTCAAATACTCGCCGTACGCAAGGCCTACCGGCCGCTGGTCGAAGATGTCTACAATTATTCGGTTGAGCTGCTTGCTCGTGATTATGACGAAGCCGATGTCGACAGTGCATTTGCCGGGATTGATGCGATTGCGGTGCCGAGTTGCGTCGATGCCGGCGAAATTTTGTATTACTTCCGCTTGTTGCGCGACACCCTCGGGCCCGCCTATGTCGAAATGCGCATAGAGAGTGCCTTGCAATACCCCAGCCAAGATTCGTTTGAGTTGGTGGCCGGCTGGTACTATGAAATGAGCGGTTTTGAAAAAAACATCGACGCCCTGATTGC
>DBCF01000267.1:0-6589 GCA_002292925.1 Roseiflexaceae bacterium UBA965
GGCAGGGCGATTGGTCACGGCAGGACGATTGGTCACGGCAGGGCGATTGGTCACGGCAAGCCGTGCAGGAATCGCCCGTACGCCGTGATAGCGCCGTCATTGCATGACGGCGCCATGCAATGACGCCGCCATGCAATGACGGCGCTACTACACCGCCAAGAAGTTTTTTAGCATGGAGTGACCATGCTCGGTCATGATGGATTCGGGGTGGAATTGCAGGCCATAAATGGGATATTTCTTGTGCTTGAGGCCCATGATGATGCCATCATCCGTCCAGGCCGTCGTCTCGAGCTGGTCGGGGAGTCCGTCTTTGCGCACAATCAGCGAGTGGTAGCGAGTGGCCATGAAGTGCTGTGGCAAACCAGCAAACAAGCCCTGCGCGTCGTGATTGATGGCCGAGCGTTTGCCGTGCATCACAAGCGGGGCGCGCTCGACGATGCCCCCAAAGGCCTGCCCGATCGATTGATGCCCGAGGCAGACGCCGAGGGTAGGGATTTTGGGGCCCAGCTCTTTGATGATGGCGATGCTGATGCCTGCCTCGCTGGGGGTACATGGTCCCGGCGACACCACAATCCGTTCGGGCTTGAGGGCGACGGCTTCTTTGACGGTGATTTGGTCGTTGCGCTTGACCAACACCTCGGCGCCCAGTTCACTCAAATACTGCACCAGATTGTAGGTAAAGGAATCGTAGTTGTCGATGAGCAAAATCATGCTACACCTCCATCAGTGACGAAGCGGTCGGCGAGTTCGAGGGCCCGCAGAGGAGCGGCGGCCTTGTTGCAACTCTCGCGGTACTCCATTTCGGGATCGCTGTCGGCCACCACACCGCCACCAGCCTGCACATAGGCGATGCCGTTGACAATCACGATGGTGCGCAAGGCGATACAAGTGTCGAGGTCGCCGTTGAAGCTCAAATGGCCGACAGCACCGGCATACACCCCCCGCCGCGATTGCTCGAGTTCGGCGATGATTTGCATGGCGCGGATTTTGGGGGCGCCACTGACGGTGCCAGCAGGGAAGCAGGCCCGCAAGGCGTCAATACCGCGCATGTCGTCACGCAATTCGCCGGTGACATGACTGACCAAATGTTGGACGTGGCTGAATTTTTCGATTTGCATGAAGCGCGGCACCCGCACCGTCCCCGGCTTGGCCACCCGACCGATGTCGTTGCGCCCGAGGTCGACCAGCATCAAATGCTCGGCTTTTTCTTTTTCGTCGTTGAGGAGCTGTTGCGATAGTGCTTCGTCTTCCTCGGCAGTTTTGCCGCGGGGCACGGTGCCAGCGATGGGGTGAGTGGTGACGATGCCTTCTTCGACCCGCACCAGCAATTCGGGCGAGGCACCAACCAGGATGCCGTCAGGGGTGGTCAGATAAAACATGTAGGGCGAGGGGTTGACGGTACGCAAGGCGCGGTACACCGTGAATGGATCGGTGGTGATGGGGCGACTAAAGCGTTGTGACGGCACCACTTGAAAAATATCGCCGGCGGCAATGTATTCTTTGGCGTGCAACACCCGCTCGACGTACTCGCCCAACGACACATTGGATGTCACGGGGACTTTGGCAGGAATCGGCCCTTCTTGCAACGCCATGTTGGCGGGCAAGGGTTGGCGCAAGCGGTTGACAATGGCGTTGATGCGCAATTGGGCCCGTTGGTACTCGGCGGCCAAATCATCGGCATCGAGGTGCACGTGGCTGATGACTTTGATGCGGTGGCGCACATGGTCAAACACCAACAGCGTATCGACAAACTGCCACATGCCATCGGGCATTTCGTAGTCGCAATGCTCGGGGCGGGGGATGCGCTCGAAGTTGCCGACGGTTTCGTAGGCCATATAGCCCACGGCGCCCCCCACAAAGCGGGGCAAATCGGGCAAGCGCACCGGGCGGTAATCGGCGAGGTAGGACGCCAGCAATTCGAGGGGATCCTCGTAGGCGATGGTTTGTTTGTAGCCCCCTTGGACGGCGTGGGCTTTGCCGTTGGCGAAGCGCAAGGTCATATAGGGGTCAGTACCGATAAACGAATAGCGCGCCAAATGTTGACCACCTTCGACCGATTCGAGCAAAAAGCTCCACGGGCCTTGGGCAGTTTTGAGGTAGGCCGAGACCGGGGTTTCGAGGTCAGCGGCGATTTCGGTGTATAACGGGCACAAATTACCTAGGCTCGTCATAGCCTGCATCTCGGCAAGGGACGGCACGAATTGCATGGCGTTCTCCTCTTGAATCTCACCCACCGTGGCAGTTTACCGCGCCTTCGGCGACAATCTACAAATCACGGTGGGTGATAAAACACCCCGGGGGTGTGGTTAGTTTTTGAAGTACAGCAAACCCATGGCTTCGTCCATCATGCGCACCGTCTCTTGGGCGATTTTGCGGGTTTTGGCGTTACCAGCGGCCAAAATCTCGTCGACCAAATTGGGTTTGGCTTCATAGATGGCCCGGCGTTCGCGCATCGGCTCGAGGAAGTTGTTGATGGCGACGGCCAACTTCTTTTTGACCTCGACGTCACCCACATTGCCGGTGCGGTAGCGATCTTTGAGGTCGTTGACCTCGGCCACATCCGGGTTAAACATGTCGTGGTAGATGAAGACCGGGTTGCCTTCGACCTTACCTGGGATGTCGGCGCGGGTGCGGTTGGGGTCGGTATACATGCCGCGGACTTTTTGATCGACGGTTTTGGCATCGTCCGACAACAAAATCGTATTGTTGAGGCTTTTGCTCATCTTGGCTTGACCGTCGGTGCCGATCAGGGTGCCGGAATCTGGCACGAGCACATCGGGTTCGGGGAAGACTTCACCGTACAAAAAGTTGAAGCGGCGCGCGATTTCGCGGGTGATTTCGACATGGGCTTCGTTGTCTTTGCCGACGGGCACCAAATGGGCGCGGGGCATCAAAATGTCGGCGGCTTGGAGCACCGGGTAGCCCAGCAACCCGAGGGGCAACTGGTCGTCGTCGATTTGGGCGGCGCGGGCCATGTCTTTGATGCTGGGCAAGCGGCTCAAGCGAGCGACCGAGACCAGCATTTCGAAAATCAGATTAATCTGATAGATTTCTTTGACCGACGATTGCACATAAAAGGTAACTTTGTCGGGGTCGAGACCACAGGCCAGCTGGTCGATAATCATGTCGCGGATGTTTTGTTCGATGCCCATGACTTCGGCTTTGTTGGGTTTGGTGGTCAAGGTGTGCAAATCGGCGATGATGAAATAGCATTCATAGTCGTTTTGCAGGCGTAGGCGATTGGCAATTGAGCCCACATAGTGGCCCAAGTGGTATTTGCCGGTGGGGCGATCGCCCGTGAGAATGCGTTTTTGGGGAGTCATCCGTTCCTCCATACTGCTTTTGGCATACAAAAAACCGTCCCTTGCTGATGCAGGGACGGGTAAATTACCCGCGGTGCCACCCCGATTCGTCACAACGTGACGCGCTTTCCGTGCATCCCAATGCGCAAAATCCACGCAGGTGGGGCAACACTTTTTACCATGATAACGGTGGTAAGCTCCGGCGGCTTCTACTGAGGGGGATGCCCCGTTCGGTCCGCAGCTCCAAGGTCCATTCACACCTCACGACACCACCGACTTTCCACCAACCGTCGGCTCTCTGGGGGGTCATGATGAGGCGTTACTCTTCCTCTTCATCGCTGTTGCGGTCATCATAGCGACCTATACGAGAATTGTCAAGTTGGCATCAGTCTGCCCGCCTGCCAGAGCCACTTCAAGGTGCTATAATTTAGCAACGGATTATTTTTGCACAGTCATTTTATAGATAGCACATCGACGATCCCTGTCGATGGAGGACAACGCCCTATGACCACTCCCCAAGCACAATTATTCGATCGCATTGCCCAGCGCACTGCACGCATCGGCATCATCGGTGTGGGGTATGTGGGGCTACCCCTAGCCGTGGTATTTGCCGAAGCCGGCTTTCGCGTGACCGGGTTTGACCTGAGTAGCGAACGAGCCGCCATCATCAACCGCGGTGAAAGCTATATCGACGACATTCCCAACGCCACCGTGGCCCGGCTCGTCAACGCCGGATTGCTCGATGCCACCACCGACATGGAGCGCTTGCGCGACATGGACGCCATCAGCGTCTGTGTGCCGACGCCCCTCAGCAAAACCCGCGACCCTGACATGTCAGCCGTGCTTAGTGCCGCCGACCATATCGCCACCCGCCTGCGCCCTGGTCAAGTGATTGTGCTCGAAAGTACTACCTACCCGGGAACCACCCGTGAAATATTTTTGCCGCGAATAACCGAGCGGGGCTTCAAAATCGGCCAAGACGTCTTTTTGGCCTTTTCACCCGAACGGGTCGATCCAGGTCGGCTCGATTGGACTACCAAAAACACCCCCAAAGTGATGGGTGGTATCACCCCCGCCTGTTTGCAGGCCGGTCAAGCCTTGTACGAATCTGCCATCCAGCGGGTGGTGCCGGTGAGTAGCCCCGAAGCGGCCGAAATGGCCAAGCTCCTCGAAAACACCTTCCGGGCCGTCAACATCGGCCTCGTCAACGAAGTACTGTTGATGTGTGATCGCTTGGGGCTGAATGCCTGGGAAGTCATCGAAGCCGCCGCGACCAAACCCTTTGGTTTTATGAAATTCACGCCGGGGCCCGGGCTGGGGGGCCACTGCATCCCGATTGACCCACTTTATTTGTCGTGGAAGCTCAAAACCCTCGATTACACGGCCCGCTTTATCGAGCTGGCCAGCGAAATCAACACCAGTATGCCCCGCTACTGGGTGCAAAAAGTAGCCGATGCCCTCAATGACCAGAGCAAAGCAGTACGGGGCAGTCAGATTTTGGTGTTGGGAGTGGCTTACAAAAAAGATGTGTCGGACGTGCGTGAATCACCAGCCTTGGATATCATCCATCTCTTGCGTGAAAAAGGGGCCAACGTGCGCTTCCACGATCCGCATGTCACCAGCATCCGCATCGAAGAAGAGCGACTCTTTGGCGAAAAAGCGCTTATCCCCGCCATGCAAGCCAGCGATTGTGTGATTGTGGCCACGGATCATAGTAGCTACGACTGGTCGCTTGTGAAAACGCATGCCCCGCTCTTGATTGATACCCGCAATGCCGTGCGGGTGGGCTAACCCACCTGTCACCCAAAGGATACGACAATGACGTCACGCCCCAAAATCCCTGTAGTCCGCCATTATGACCAACAACACCTCAGTACCATTGCCTTGCCCCTGGGAGGCATTGGCACCGGTACCGTGGCACTGGGTGGCCGCGGCGATTTGCGCGACTGGGAAGTCGGCAATCGCCCCGCCAAAAAATTCCGCCCCGATACGGCGTTTTTGGCAGTGCGAGTCCAAGCCCCCCATAGCGAACCACTCACCTTGGCCCTCGAAGGTCCCCTCGAAACCCACGAATACCAAGGGGCGTATGGTGCGGCCGTCGCCCATCACGGCCTGCCCCGCTTCCGCCAATGTACCTTCGATGCCGCGTATCCCTTTGGGGTGGTGCATTTGGCTGATGCCGCCATGCCGATTACCGTCGATATCGAAGGGTTTAACCCGTTTACGCCACCCAATGCCAGCGATAGCGGTATCCCGATGGCGGCGCTGACCTATCATTTTCATAATCAAAGCAACCAACCGTTACAAATCGATGTGGTCGCCTCGATCCAAAACTTCCTCGGCACCATTTATACCCCGGGGGGGTATGGTGCGAGTATCGTCAATGATTTTTTTGCCCAGAGTGACGAGCAAAAAACCTTTCACCGCAATCTGATTGACTACCGCACGGCACCCCGCATCCACGGGCTGTTGTATACCCCAGCGCCGGCGGGGGCGGGGAGCGAGCAAGACGGCAGTTTGGCGCTAGCATTTGTCGATGCCCAACAGGTCACGCATCGCACTGGCTGGGCCGATTATACCTGGGGCGATTCGTTGCTCGATTTCTGGGATGACTTCCGCAGCGATGGCGCGCTCGAGACGCGCACGAGTGCCGCCCTCAAGCCCATCGGCTCGCTGGCGCAACGCACCACCTTGGCGCCTCACGCCAGCGCCAGCATGACGGTGCTGATTACCTGGCACTTCCCCAACCGCGTGGCGTGGCGCTCCGAAGAATACGGCGCCATGCATTTCGGCGAATATACCGACACGGTGGTGGGCAACGAATACACGACCCGCTATGCCGATGCCTGGGAAGTAGTCACCCAGACGGTGCCGCGGCTCGATGCCTTGCGCACACAGACGCTGGAGTTTGTCGATGCGGTGACGGGGAGCGATTTGCCCTTACCCATCGTCGAAGCAGCCTTGTTTAATTTGAGCACCTTACGTAGCCAAACCGTCTTTCGCACCGCCGATGGCCGCCTGTTTGGTTGGGAAGGGACCGACGATGCCCGGGGTTCGTGCTTTGGCACCTGCACCCATGTCTGGAATTACGAGCAAGCCACCGGATTTTTGTTTGGGTCACTGGCCAAAACCATGCGCGAAAATGAGTTTTTATATGCTACCCGGGCCAATGGCCAGATGAGCTTCCGCATCGGCTTACCACTGAGCAACGCCCAAGCCTGGCCCACGGCTGCCGCCGACGGGCAGATGGGCTGTATCGTCAAGCTGTACCGTGACTGGCGCCTGAG
>DBCF01000267.1:6620-7177 GCA_002292925.1 Roseiflexaceae bacterium UBA965
GGTGATACCGGCTGGTTGGCACGCCTCTACCCCCACGCCAAAGCCGCCTTGGCCTTTGCCTGGATCCCCAATGGCTGGGATGGCGACCGCGACGGCGTGATGGAAGGGTGCCAGCACAATACCATGGACGTCGAATACTTTGGTCCCAATCCCCAGATGACCATTTGGTACTTGGCCGCCTTGCGGGCCGGCGAAGAGCTGGCCAAGGCCATGCACGACAGCGAATTCGCCAGCGAATGCCGGCGGTTGTTTACATCGGGGGCGGCCTGGACGGAACAGCACCTCTTCAACGGCGAATATTACCGCCACGAAGTGCGCCCACCCATGGAAGCCGCCAATATTGCCGACGGCATCCGCCACATGGTAATGGGGGCATCCAATTTGGTGGAGCCCGAATTGCAACTGGGTGATGGCTGCTTGGTCGATCAGCTCATCGGGCAATATTTGGCGCATATCAGTGGGCTGGGTGACTTGACGGCTGCGAGCCAACAACGCACCACACTGGAAAGTATCTACAAATACAACCGCCAAACGGGCTTCCATCATCACTTCAACCA
>DBCF01000267.1:7208-7838 GCA_002292925.1 Roseiflexaceae bacterium UBA965
ATGCGTAGCTTTGTGCTGGGGGATGAATCGGCGTTGCTGATGGCATCATACCCGCGAGGCAATCGCCCGGACCGGCCCTTCCCGTATTTCACCGAAGTGATGACGGGCTTTGAATACACCGCGGCCGCCGGCATGATTTATAGTGGGCTACGAGACGAAGCGACCCAAGTGGTGAGCGACATCCGTGCCCGCTATGACGGCGCCAAACGGAGCCCGTTCGACGAAGCCGAATGCGGCCACCACTACGCCCGGGCCATGGCGAGTTTTGGGCTGATTATGGCCTGGACAGGGCAGCAATATAGTGCGGTCACCGGGGCGCTGGCGTTTCGCGAACTCACCGACAATACCAGTCAATTTTGGGCGACGGGCTATGCTTGGGGCACCATCGACCGCCGGGGCGATAGCTATGTGTTGACCATTTATGCCGGCGAATTGCACTTGTCGAGTCTAAAGGTGGGTGACGACACCTTGGTGGAGTTTGGGGTTATTCAGCAACTGGGGCGGGGCGCCATGCAGTTCCAGGGGTAGGCCCTGCGACGTAGGAAGTATGAAGCTGGAAGTATGAAGTGCCCCCACGTCATTCCATGTCGGTTGCCACCGCAACCGGGGGCGCCATTGCATGACGCCCAT
>DBCF01000267.1:7982-8135 GCA_002292925.1 Roseiflexaceae bacterium UBA965
ATGAAGTGCCCCCCACGTCATTCCATGCCGGTTGCCTGCAACCGTAGCGTGGAATCTCCCTGCATGACGCCCATGCGACGTAGGAAGTATGAAGTCGGAAGTATGAAGTGAAGCTAAAAGTATGAAATAATATAGGTTGATCTATGCTGAGTT
>DBCF01000267.1:8234-8410 GCA_002292925.1 Roseiflexaceae bacterium UBA965
CGGGTGGTGACTCTGCGTCCTCTGTGTGCCCTGTGCGAGCCCGTGTAATCACCGGGGGCGCCATTGCATGACGCCCATGCGACGTAGGAAGCATGAAGTCGGGAGTATGAAGTGAAGTCGGGAGTATGAAGTGAAGTCGGGAGTATGAAGTGATATAGGTTGATCTATGCTGAGTT
>DBCF01000267.1:8492-11433 GCA_002292925.1 Roseiflexaceae bacterium UBA965
CGGGTGGTGACTCTGCGTCCTCTGCGTGCCCTGTGCGAGCCCGTGTAATCACCCCACATGCTCAGGGCGCTCAGCCAACCAATCCGCCATGGTCGCCACCCGCGCAGGGTGGGCTTGCGAGCGCGCCAAAAAGCCCACACCGTGTTGGGGCATCGGGTCTTGATCAGTCGGCTGATAGCGCAAATCGACGCTCCAGCGCACGTGGTTGGAATTGTTGGGCGTGCTCATGTGCACACAACGATCGTTGAACAAAATCGCCGTGCCCGCACTGACCGGCAAGGGCACTGCCGCCCGCTTGGCCTTGACCAATAGCTCACCCGAAATTTCGTAGTAGCCGGTGCCCGAATAATCCTCTTGATGAAAATCATACACCTGGGCTTTGTGGGTGCGCGGCCATACCTGCAAACAACCGTTCTCGAGTGTGGCATCGACCAGCGGAATCCACACCGTAATCACCGGATTGGAGTTGGCGTCAGGCCAATAACTCTTGTCTTGGTGCCACGGCACCGCACCTGCCGCCACTTTGGGGACTTTGGGGCGCACGTTATAGACCGGGTTAGAAAAAATTTCGGGACCGATTAGTGACTCGACTGCATTGAGGATTTTGGGGTTGGTCATCAGCTCAAAATATCCGGGGATGCGATCGCGCCAACTGCGGCCATATTTGAGAAATTCGGCGTCGGTCAGATGCCCAAATATTTTGGCCAAACGTAATTCAAATGGTTCAGCCGTATAGGTCTCTGTAATCAAACCATCGGCAGCAAGTTCGTCAGCAATTTGGTCTACTTTGATGCGCATGGCTTGACGGGCGGGCTCGAGCTCGGCGTCACTCAGCAGGGCCGGCAAAATGGCATAGCCTTCACGATCGTAAAAGGCTTTGGTGGCGGCATCAAGCGTGCCAATCTCGGTGGCGGCATGGAACGGCAGTGGGGTGCGGTAGGTCATCGTCGACTCCTACAGAGCTATTTGGTGAAACGGGCGTTGCTCGTATCATAACATATGCGTGTCCATCACCCAATATTGCGCGTATCAATAGACTACAAGCCACATTCAGGTTAGAATAGGTAAGGAACAACCATCACGCTGTTTTCGTCTGTTGAATATCTCATTGTGGCACAGACACGCGATAATACTGTATTACGACTGCTGCTCAGGGGTATTTATTTCATATCGCAATAAAAGGAAGTATCACCATGTCAATGTCTCGCCGCGAACTAAATCGCCTGCTTGTGTATGGGTTTGGTAGTGCCTTGCTAGCTGCCTGTGGTAGCGAAGGCAGTATCATTGGGGACGACCCACTCCGGGGTGCAGCGGCTACCGCCACCCGTAGCAAAACTATGACTGCCAGCAAAACCCGTACCCCCAGCAAAACCATGACGGCGAGTAGAACCCTCACCCCCAGCAAAACACGCACCAGCACCCGCACAGCGACGGCGAGCAGAACCCTCACCGCCAGCAGAACCCTCACCCCCAGTAAAACCCTTACACCCAGTGTCACCGCCCAAGCGCTTGAAGCGCTGGGGTTTGAGTATTTCCCTGATTTGGTGAGTACCCGCAGTGACGCCACCTATTTATATGTCGAGTCACGGGGATTACCAAGTCATAACATGATGGTGGGCATCACCAGCTGGCAACGGCAGGTACCGTTGGCACAACCCTACTACGGCAGCAAAGCATGGCAGATCCCGTTGAACCCCACGCCCGCCGTCAATCCCATTTCGGCGCGCAATGCTCTGTATAGCGGCGCCATTGCGCTGGCCGTCAACGGCGTACCGATTTTCAATGCCCTCAACAATCGCGGCGACGATGCTTTTTTGGCGGGTGAGCTCGACCAATGGGGTGGCCACGCCGGCAAAGCCGACGACTACCATTACCACATCGCCCCGCTCCATTTGCAAGCACTCATCGGCGCCGACAAACCCATCGCATACGCCCTCGATGGCTATGCCATTTATGGACTGCTTGAGGTCGACGGCAGCAAGCCTACTGGACTCGATGCCTTTAATGGGCACATCGGACCCAACGGCATCTATCACTACCACGCCTCAAACACCTACCCCTATATCAATGGCGGCATGTATGGCAAGGTGACGGTGGTCAGCGACCAAATCGATCCTCAACCGATTCTTAAACCAGTCCGTCCACCCCAAGACCCGCTCGCAGGCGCCGTCATCACTGGATTTGAGCGAGCCAGTGCCACACAGTTTAGTTTGATCTACACCCTCAATGGGGTAACCTATCGCGTAACATATACCCAAGGTACAACGGCGGTAGATTTCCAATTCAATGATCAAGACGGCAACCGTAATGTCTCGTATACCCTACAATCAGACCAGATTCCGGCCACACCATTACCGACCGTAGCCACGACAGTCCAACCCACCAGCGCGACCCAAGCCACAGCCACCAAAACGGCCACCAAATCCGCCACACCTGCTGCGGCCAGCGCCACGCCTGTCACCAGCACGGGGACATTTACCCTCAGTAGCCCGGTCGTGGCCAACGGTGGCGCTTTGCCGGTGACCTATACCTGTGATGGCGCATCACAATCACCGCCGCTAGCCTGGAGCAATACCCCTGCTGGCACCAAAAGCTTTGCGTTGATCATGCACCATGTAGCGCCAGATGCCACCCACTGGTATTGGACGGTCTACAACATTCCGGCCACCACCACTGCCATCCCCGCCAATAACAGCACCATTGGCACCTTTGGGAGCAATAGTGTCAACCCCAATTTGGCCTATGCACCACCCTGCTCGCAAGGACCTGGGCTCAAAACCTACATCTTTACCCTGTATGCCTTGTCGGCTGCGCCGGTGTTTGCGGCGGGCGCCAGTGTCACCCGTGACAGCCTGCTGGCCGCCATCGCCGACCGCACCCTCGCATCGTCGGCCCTGACCGTCACATATACGCGGTAGGCGATTGGCCACGGCAAGCCGTG
>DBCF01000288.1:0-2834 GCA_002292925.1 Roseiflexaceae bacterium UBA965
TGGTTGCATTGACCAATACACGTTTGTCACAAAAGCTCGTGTCAGAGCAACTGCTCCGCCAATGACCGCCATCGGCATGGTCACTGTCTACCACAAAATGTGAGGTCAAAAAGGTATCTTGGGCGCCACAGCGGGCACAGATTTGGCCAGCCACGAATTCGGTTTTGAAGCGGAAATCCTCGAATTGCAACGGCTCAATGGTGGTGTATGGTGGCACGGCATAGATGCGTTTTTCACGGCCAGCCCCAAACAAAAAGAGCGCTTCGGCGTTGTGCAGGCGCATCACATCCCAACGGGGGATGGGGGTGGTGTCCATCATGTAGCGTCCGGCTACAATCACGGGATATTGGGTGGCGATGCGCAAATCACCCGCTTTGACGACACTTTCGTACATATAAACCCACATGCGGCCATAATCAGATTCGCCGTGCATGATGGTGGCGCGCTCGAGGTTCGGTTCGACCCAACGCAACGGGTCAACCATGGGCACTTGCAGCACCAAAATCTGATCGCGGCGCATTGGTTCTTCGGGGATGCGGTGGCGGGTCTGGATAATCGAGGCCGCCGTGGTATCAACCGTCGTCGTGACCCCGGTGGTGCGTTGCAACAGTCGGCGCAAATTGACGGCATTGACACTTTCGTCGTCGCCTTGGTCGATGACTTTGAGGGTGTCGTCGGCAGCAATGATGGCCATGGTGATTTGCAGTCCACCCGTGCCCCAACCGCGGGCAATCGGTAGATCGCGGCTGGCAAAGGGGACTTGGTGACCAGGCAAGGCAATTGCCTTGAGGATTTGGCGGCGCACTTCGCGCTTGGAGTCTTCGTCGATAAAGCCGAAATTGTAGAGTTGCTCAGGTGTCGTGCTCATGCAGAAGCCTCTTGGGTGCGCGTGGCGATTTCTTGGAGGCGAGTTTGGCTCTGGGTGGTGGTATGTTCGCGGGCGCGATCGAGGACCTTGAGGTCGGCTTCAAACGTGACATAATGCGGTAATTTGTAATGAGCCGTGAAGCCGCTGGCTTCGATGCCGTCGCTATGGAGCAACACGAATTCCTCGTTGGCGGCCGGTCCCGATTCGCCGCTGAGCCCTTTGGCTTTGGCTTGGGTGAGCACGCTGTCGAGGATGGCCATACTGATGGCCTTGACTTCGCCATGCCCAAAGGTAAATCCATAGCCGAGGTTAAAGCGTGGCGTGTTTTGCTTGGCGGCGACGCTGTGGGCTTTCGAAACAATTTCGCATTCGGTGGCACTGATTTCGCCGATGGTGATGGCTTCACCAGTCAACGGGTGTGCCACTTGGATGGGCAGGTAGCCAAAGCGTAGTTCGGCCAAGGTGGGGTGGGCGTCACCGTAGCCACGCACGCTACTATAGGCGTAGGTGAGCAAGCAGCCGGTATCGCCTTGGGCCAGGCTTTGTAGGCGGGCGCTGCGTGGGCAGGGGAAGCTAATCGCCGTGCGAGTGATGTCGTAGGGTTCGCTGGTGTCGGGCTCGCTGGGGAGCGGAGCAATCATCTGTTGCTGGCGCATATAATCGGCAACTTTGGGGAAGTGGCCAATGGCACCATCGGCACTCATGCCGGCATCGACGAGTTGTTCATAGGCTGCCAGTACGGCGGTGACCGATTCGGCAGTTTCGCTGGCAATCAGATTATTGAGCAGGCGGATTTGATAGTCTTGGGAAGGTCCGAGCATTTGCCCGCCGGGGATATCTTTGAATGATGCCGAAATCCGGCGCATACAGCGCATCGCCTCGCCTGAAATGGGCAGTGTAGGCATGATGCGTGACAGGGTCGAGCGGTAGGCCCGCAACAAAAAACTGGCTTCGATGCTGTCGCCTTCGGCTTGTTTGACGGCTAGGGCCGCCAGCATGGGAGCGTAGAGCGCGCCTTCGTTCATGGCGCGTCCCACGGCGTGGCGCAATTGATCGCGAATCTGGATGAGTTCGAGTGGGGTTGAGCCGCCTTGCAGGCGCAAGTATTCTACGAGTTGTTCGGCATTAAGGATGGCGGTAGTACCGCCACGCGCCGCAATATATCCCATGTGAGTCCCCTTGATGGTATATCTGGTTATTTCAATGAAATCTGGCAGGTGCGCGGCAAGGCCAAACATTTGCCGTGCGTATCGATGCAGACAATGTCGATGCCGAGTGGGAAGTGGGCACGGGTGGCGTTAATGTGAGTGACAAAATCTGCCACGACGCCATGCACGCCTACATCGCAATGGCCGTCGATACCAGGGCCTTGTAGCCGCCATGTCGGTTCGCTGTCATTAATCTCAGGCACGGCAATAAATGCGGTGCAGCTTTGTTCGGGGAAGGTCAGCGTGCCCGGGTTGAGTTCGTGCAGTAGCGCACTACTTGCGCTGTCCCACAAATAAACGAACTGGGCGTTGGCGGCGTCGCTGAGACGACAATTACTGCGGAGCTGTACCCAACGGCTAATGTCGCTGTGTGGATCAATCCAACTACTATTGGCAGCCTGGGCAAAGCGTGTTTCTTGGTCGAGGAGCGACAAACAGCTGGTCAAGGCAAAGCGATTCGCGATGATGGGTTGATTATCAATGGTAATGGTGGGGATATTGGTAAACATGCTTGGTTCGGGGATTTGCCCGATGGTGCCTGGCCGCGCCATACAATCAAGTAGCACACGAAAGGTGGCCGTGCAAAATGTCTCAAAAAGGCTGGGTGGCTGAAACGTCGTTGTCATAGGGCTCCCTTAAAACACATCAAATTCGACTTTGGTGCTATTGGCTGCGGCAAACTGACGTTGCTGACTGACACTGAGTTGGTCGCCAAGAGCGGTAATGGTAGCGTGCAAATCGGCGTGGGGGTCGCCCGG
>DBCF01000288.1:2944-3174 GCA_002292925.1 Roseiflexaceae bacterium UBA965
GTGACGAGAATCTCGCCGGCGTTAAACACGCTATTGGCGACACTTTCTTGCATGCGCAGTTGCACCATGGCGACTCGCGGGCCACTGATGATTGTGATGGCATCAGCGGGGTAGTGTTGTAACACTTGTTCGGCCAGGGCGGTAACGCTGGCGACAGGGCTGTGACTCAAAATGTGACTAGTGGTATACATGTGTTGCTCCATTGCTCCATAAAGCGTAGTATCTGAGCG
>DBCF01000180.1:0-14400 GCA_002292925.1 Roseiflexaceae bacterium UBA965
GGCTGGAGCAAAGCGATTCCGCTCGTGGTGGCTCAGGCTGGTTTGCGTAAGTAGGGCGAAGTGGGATGTGTTGTGGGTATGATAATTGGCTGATTGGGTGGGTGTAATTGCGAAAACCTATTGCATTACACAGGGAATTTGCGTTACAGTAGCGATAGCATTCGAAAAAGAACAGATGAGTGTGACTGTAACGCACCCCTAAAAACAACGAATATACGAGGTGGTCTATGCGGGTAGTAAAGTTTGGCGCTATTGCCTTTGCCGATGTGACCCGAATGCGTGAATCAGTGCGGATTGTGCGTGAATTGCACCGCACCAATGATACCCCTGCAGTGGTGTGTAGTGCGTTGCCTGGGATTACCGATGCGTTATTACGCGCCGCCCGCGCCTCTGCGCATGGTGGTGAACAAGAAACCGATGTGGCGCGGCGTGAATTGTGGAATCGCCATCGCCAAATCGCTGAAAAAATGGTGACTGACGACTGGGAACGCGAAATGCTGTTCCAAAAATTGTCAGAACTCCTCAAGCATCTCGACCGCATGACCCGGGCTATGTCCACTCTCGGCGAATACTCGGCACGGGGTATTGACTCGATCGCAAGTTTGGGAGAACGCTTTTCTGCTCATCTAGTGGCCGTGGTCCTCCGCCAAAGCGGTGTACCCGCCCAGATGATTGATGCCACCGATTTGATTATTACCGACGATCATTTCGGCTCGGCACGTCCGTATTTCGAAGATACGACAGCACGCATCCGCGAACGCCTGTTACCAACCATGCAAGCAGGAATTGTGCCGGTGATTACCGGCTACACCGGTGCCACCCGTAGTGGGGTGGTGACGACCCTTGGGCGTGGTGGCGGCGACTATACGGCGGCCTTGGTGGGTGCAGCGCTCGAGGTCGACGAAGTCTGTTTGTGGACTGATGTCGATGGTATTTTGACTGCCGACCCCAAAATCGTGGCGCATGCGGTGCCATTGCCCGAATTGTCATATACCGAAGCTGCCGAAATGGCCACCTTGTCTGGCTCCGAAATCTTGCATTTGCGCACCTTGATGCCCTTGGTAGCGCACGGGATTCCGTTGCGCATCGCCAATATTTTATCCCCCGAAAAACCCGGCACGCGCGTGATTGCCTCCCCTAGTCCGCAACATGCCGCTGGGGCGATTATTTCGACCCGTGGTTTGTCGTTGGTGTCGGCCTCGGCCAGTCCGTTGCCGGCAGTGCACGATGCTTGGACATCAGAGCATGCCAGTGCCGTTACCACGCGTTTGTCACGGGCGGGGATAGAAATGTTGTTGGCGCATCAGAGTGAGCTCGAGCGCACCTTGATGGTGCTGGTACGCCAACCGGATGCGACGTATAGTCACGAAATTTTCGTCGATGCCTTCCAAGGGGGCTATCAAATCACCAAAACGCCATCGGTCGCATTGGTATCGGTGATTAGTGCTTCACATGGCGGTTCGTTGGCTCCCAAGGCAGTGCTGGCGCTAGGTAAAGCCCAGATCCACCCGATTGTGATTTCGCGGGCGATTGTCGGCTCATACTTGTCGTTTGTGGTGCCTGACGACGAAGTGATGACGGCGGTGCGGGTATTGCACGATGAATTACAGTTTGGCAATATGGAATAATCTGATATCTTCTTTATCTCGCGCAGGGCACGCACCACCCCTAGCGTCATTCCGGGCCGGTTGCGTGCAACCGTAGCGATGTTGCGCTTGACATTTGTTACGAACTCTTTTATACTCTGCCCACAAGTAAATATTGCGCAACTCTTATCCAGAGAGGTGGAGGGACCGGCCCTTTGAAGCCTCGGCAACCTGAGTGTTATGTGTGCATGTGTCACAACGATGTGAGCAGCCATAATGCGTGAAGGTGCCAAATCCGGCAGCAATAACTGGACGATGAGAGCAGACGCGCGTGCCGACTACAAATGCACTGTAGTTTGATGTACCCACGTCGTGTTGCTCTTGTCATCAGACAAGGGTATTTTTTTGGTGTTTATGAGGAGTCGAATATGACATCTGCATCAGAATTCCACGGGTTTGAGACCAAGGCCTTGCACGCCGGCCAAACCCCCGACCCCACCACGGGCTCACGGGCAGTCCCCATTTACCAGACTACGTCGTACCAATTCAAAGATACCGACCATGCCGCCCGCTTGTTTGGCTTGCAAGAATTCGGCAACATCTACACGCGCTTGATGAACCCCACCACCGATGTGCTTGAGCAACGCATTGCTGCCCTCGAGGGTGGCGTGGGTGCCTTGGCGTTGGCCTCAGGCCAAGCCGCCCAGACGTTGGGTGTGCTCAACATTGCCAGTGCCGGCGACAACATTATCTCGTCGGGTGACTTGTATGGTGGCACCTACAACTTGTTTCGCCACACCTTGCCCAAGTATGGCGTGACCACCAAGTTTGTCGATGCTCGCGACCACGAAGGCTTCCGTAAGGCCATCGATAGCCGCACCAAGTTGATTTATCTCGAGTTGGTGGGCAACCCCCGTCTCGACATTGTCGACCTCGAAACTATCGCCAACATCGCCCACGAGTACGGCGTACCGGTGATGGTTGACGCCACCACCGCTACCCCCTACCTGTGCCGGCCCTTTGAATGGGGTGCCGACTTGATTGTGCACTCGGTCACCAAATACATGGGCGGCCATGGCACGTCAATTGGTGGCGTGATTGTCGACAGCGGCAAGTTCAATTGGCGCACCGAGCGCTTCCCCGAAATGACCAACCCCGACCCCTCATACCACGGTTTGGTCTATGCCGATTTGGGTGCACCGGCCTACATCCTCAAAGCCCGCGTGCAAGGCTTGCGCGACATGGGCGCCTGCTTGAGCCCCTTCAACGCCTTTTTGTTGATCCAAGGGATCGAGACGTTGGCGTTGCGGATGGAACGCCATAGCGCCAATGCCTTGGCCGTGGCCAACCACCTCAAGTCACACCCCAAGGTGGCTTGGGTGCGTTACCCCGGGTTGCCTGACCACCCCAGCTATGCCTTGGCCCAAAAGTACATGCCCAAAGGGCAGAGCGGCATCCTCGGGTTTGGTGTCAAGGGTGGCCGGGTGGCTGGTACCCAATTCATCAACAACCTCAAGATGTTTTCGCACGTGGCCAATATCGGTGATGCCCGGAGCTTGGCGATTCACCCGGCCTCAACGACTCACAGTCAGTTGACGGCCGATGAGTTGACCTTGACCGGCGTGACCGAAGATTTCGTGCGCTTGTCGATTGGGATTGAGTCGATTGCCGACATTTTGGCCGACATCGATCAAGCCTTGGCGACCATCGGCTAATTGACAAAGATTGGAGGCATGCGCATGACCACCCAGGATGTAGGAATCGTCGCAACACAGTACTTCCAGAGTACGCAACCATTGCCGTTGGCATCGGGGGCTTGCTTACCGGAATTTACTGTGGCATATGAAACGTACGGCACATTGAATGCCGCCCGTGACAATGCCATATTGCTCCTGCACGCCTTGTCTGGAGATGCGCATGCCGCCGGTCTCCACCATCCCGACGACCGCAAACCCGGCTGGTGGGATGCCATGGTGGGGCCGGGGCGGGCCTTTGATACCGATCAATTTTTTGTGATTTGTAGTAATGTACTCGGTGGCTGCAAAGGGACGACCGGTCCCACGTCGCTCAACCCACAGCATCAACAGCGTTGGGCCAGTGACTTCCCGGTCATTACCATTGCCGACATGGTGGCGGCTCAAGTGCACTTAATTGACCACTTGGGGATTGGGCATCTGTATGCGGTGGCGGGGGGCTCGATGGGTGGGTTCCAAGCCATTGAATGGATGGCACATCATGCCGAGCGGGTGCAGACGGCGGTGTTGTTTGCCACCAGTGCCAGCTCACAAGCCCAAGCCATTGCCTGGAATGTGATTGGCCGGCAGGCGATTATGCGTGACCCCAAATGGCGTGACGGCTGGTATGACCCGAGTGAACCACCCTGTGATGGTTTGGCGGTGGCGCGCATGATTGGGCATATTACCTATTTGAGTGACCAATCACTGCAGGCACGCTTTGATCACCGCTATCAGCAAGGGGCGACACCGCGGCATAGCTTGGCCGAAGAATTTACGATTGAATCGTACCTAGGCTATCAAGCGATGCGTTTTAATGAGCGCTTTGATGCCAACAGTTATTTGTATATCACCAAAGCGATGGATTATTGGGATGTGACGACGGGATATGCGTCGCTCGCGCAGGCCTTGGCTGCTTGGCAGAAGCCGACGTTGGTGTTGTCGTTTGATTCCGATTGGTTGTACCCTACCGCCGAATCCCAAAAAATCGTGACGGCATTGCACCACAATGATGCCGAAGTGACTTTTCGTGAACTCTCTTCGCCGGCAGGACATGATGCGTTTTTGATTGAATCAGACGTGCAAAATCCCATTGTTCATGATTTTTTGATGAAATACCGTTGACCCACGAAAACCGTACTGCCTCGCTCATTGCCTCGTACACGCGCGCACTGAATATGTGCCTGTATGTGATTCACGTGATGCGCGGGGCAGTTTTTTATTATGAGGCGGATTGTAATATGAAGTNNACTTGAATTGACAATCCGCCATGAGAAAACACGTGGGGCATAGACGTGAATTGGTTGGCAGGAAGGGCAAGCTTGCATATGCAGCGTTCGTAACGGTGGTATCAGGTGACTGACATGATGGGCACGATTAAGTTGTGTCATAATGATGATAATGCTGGATTTTGTGGAATAGCATAAATTCAGCTATGATAGGAAGGTAACCAATGAAAAAAATATTCAATTTTGTGGTATTTGTGGTTGGCCTTATCGTTGGTATTGTAACAGGTGCGGCGTTATTGGCCTATGCCTATCAAGAAGCTGGATTATATCCTGCAGATGATGCTACCATCAAATTTATGGCGCGGGAACGCGGTTGGTTACGGGATGATGTCGAATAATTCGCATAGCATTGTTGCTAAATGACAGGAGGTTGACAATGGAGCGACCATGGTTGCGCTCGTATGAGCCGATTGTTCCCCACACCCTAGAATTCCCTGAATCGACGTTATTTGATACGTTGACGGCGGTCAGCAAAGAATTCCCGCAACAAAATGCTGTCAAACTGATTTTGAGTTATTTGTTGGGTGGACGGGCGATGATTGGGATGACGCTGACGTACGCAGAGTTGTTACAACAATCAGAGCGGTTTGCCAATGCAATGTATCAACTAGGGGTGCGTAAGGGTGATCGAGTTGCAGTGATGTTGCCGAATTCGGTGCATTACGTGATTGCGTTTTTTGCGGCTATGCGCATTGGAGCAATCATCGTCAACAATAATCCCACTTATACTGCGCGGGAACTCAAGCACCAATTGGTTGATTCTGGTGCCGAGACGATTATTATTTTGAACTTGTTTTATCCGCGCTTGCGGGAAATCCAGGCAGATACCAGTGTCAAACGGGTAATTGTCTGTTACATGTACGACTTCCTCGGCTTCCCGTCACGCCAGCTAGTGCGGGCCAAGCAACGTCGTGATGCGGCATGGGTCGAAGTGCAACGCGAACACGACATTTTCTTTTTTGAGCATCTCGTCAAAAAATACCCGGCAATGGCGCCAGTGGTACATGTGCATCCCGATGATGTGGCGGTATTGCAATATACCGGTGGCACGACGGGGTTGCCCAAGGCGGCAATGTTGACGCACCGTAATTTGCTGACAAACGCGACCCAGATTGATGCGTGGTTTACCACAGCCGAGCGTGGTGTCGAGAAATTCATGTGCGCCATTCCGTTCTTCCATGTCTATGGGTTGGTGGTGGCGATGGTCTATGGCATGAGTATCGGTGCCGAAATGCAGATTGTGCCCAATCCCCGCCCTATCGACAACGTGATGAATATCATGCAAAAAGAGCGTTCGACGGTTTACCCAGGCGTGCCGGCAATGTATATCGGGATTGTCAATCACCCCAATGTGGCCAACTACGATTTGCGTTCGATTAAGGCGTGTTTGAGTGGCTCGGCGGCGTTGCCTGTCGAGATTCAGACCAAGTTTAACGATTTGACGGGTGGGCGCTTGATTGAAGGCTTTGGGATGACCGAGCTTTCGCCGGTGTCGCATGCCAATCCGTTACATGGTGTGTCGAAAAAGGGCTCAGTGGGTATTCCATTGCCCAATACCGATGCCAAGATTGTTGATTTGGAAACGTTTGAGGATATCGCCATCGGCAGTGAAGCGACCGGTGAGTTGTGGGTACGTGGCCCGCAAGTCATGAAGGGGTATTGGCAACAACCCGCTGAAACGGCCAATGCGATTACTCCAGATGGTTGGATGCGTACGGGGGATATCGCCCGCACTGATGAAGACGGTTATTTCTTCATTGTGGACCGCCTGAAAGACATGATTATCGTGAGTGGGCTCAAGGTATTGCCACGCGATGTTGAAGAAGTGTTTTATATGCATCCGCAAATCCGCGAGGCGGCAGTAGTAGGTGTTCCCAACAAAGCCCGTGGTGATGATACGGTGACGGCATTTATTGTGACCCATACGGGTGAAACAATCGATACCGAAGAATTAAAGACGTTTTGCCGGCAATATTTGGCGGACTTCAAGGTGCCCCGCCACTACGAGTTCCGCAGTGAATTGCCCAAAACGACGGTTGGTAAGGTACTACGCCGGGCTTTGGTCCAAGAAATGGTTGCCAAACAATAATCTACAACGGTACGTACACCCCCCTTTGCGATTGGCGCAAAGGGGGGCTTCTGTTTCGATGGGGGTGCTTTTTTGGTACAATCGAAGCAACCGTTATAAATACATACCGTTGTGGTGTGAATGATAATTTGTCTGTGTGGGATAGGGAGTGAATGTGACCAATACGAAAACCGCCCAATTACGCATGCGCCGTTCGCAACGGATTCGTGTATTGCATCCGCTTACTAATGCATTTGATATGCGGTATGGGGTGTTGATTGTATTTGTGGTTGTCGCAATGGTATTGGCGTTTCAATCTCCTCCAGCTGTCGATATCGCGGTAGGGTCACTCGGTGATCGCTTGTTTTTGCAGAGTAGTGCGGGGCTCGGCGAAGCAGATGCTGCCTTATGGTATGGCGACGAGCTGAGTAGTGATGCGGCATCGGGGCGGAGTCGCTGGACGCGCCAAGTCGCGACGGTCGATATCCCCATGTTTGATACCACGTCAGATATTTCGTTGATGGTGCGGGTGGCGGGTTGGCCGACCACCGTGAAGCATGCGACGCTCACCCAACCCCAAGTTACGATTCAGGTGAATGGCACGACCACGACGGTGTTTACGCCGACAGTCGAATTTGCCGATTATTATTTTGTGTTGCCGGCGACATTGGGGCGAGATTCGGCCTTACAATTACAAATAAAAACATCAGATGTGTTTACCCAGACCACCACAGGCTCAGATATCCGCCCCAAAGGGGTGCGGGTTGAACGTATCGCTGCTGCTACCCCTAATGACTGGGTGGCGTGGAATAATCCTGCGTTGTGGATTGTCGGCGCAGGGATGCTTTTGGCGACCTTGGTTTATATATGGGGGATGATGCTCTTTCGTCGTCCCATGATTGCGCTCAGCGTGAGTCTGGCCATCTTGACCGGGGCAACAGTGGCATTGGCCTTTCAACGGATTTATGCGGTTGCGGTTGCTCCCTATCTTATTGCGGGGATGAGTGTGTGGGTGCTGTGGCTGTTGCGTAGCGATGTGGCGCATATGATTGTCGCTGTACGTAATGCCTTTGGGCGTGGTGCAGGTATGGGACTCGGGTTACTTGTCGCTTTGGCCGCGGTGGTCACGATGGCGTTACAGTCGCTGGGAATTGCTTCGTTTTTTGGGCATCCCATCTGGCAATTTGGGGCGATTTGGGGCGTGGTGATATTGTTGTTGACGATTGGGGTGGGGTTGCCACTGGCAGGGCTGACGACGTGGTTAGATGTGCGTTGGCGGAGCCGGGGCGGCTGGTTATTTGGGACGATATTTATTGGGATTATGGGGTTGGCCATCTGGATCATCCAGATAGCGCCATTTATTGGGCATGCCGATTATGCCGATAATGCGGTGGTTGCGCGCAATCTCATCGCTGGTCGTGGCTGGGTCGTCGATTATGTGACGCAATTTTATCGCATCTATCCCAATGTGACCCACCCCCAAGAAACGTGGCCATTGCTTCAGCCGGTGTGGATTGCCGCTGTATTTTTGTTGGCAGGGGTGAGTGATGTGGCAGCTCGCATCCCCAACATTGTGTTTTTGGGTGTGGCACTCGGGCTGGTATGGCGCACGAGTGTGTTGATTTGGGATAAACGGGTAGGCACGATTGCGGTCATTTTGGCGGCAGGCAATATTTTTATTTACCGTCAGCTCATCTTTGCCACGAGTGATCTGGCCTTCATGGCGTTTCATCTAGGGGCGATGGCGGCTGTATTTAGCTTGCGCATTCCTGATGACCCCCATCGCGTATTGCCGTGGTGGCAGACGCGGATTGTGCGGGTGGTAGGGGCGGGGGTGTGGACGGGGTTGATGTTGCTCCAAAAACCAGGTAGTGGCGGCATGAGTGCGATTGGGTTTGGCTTGTGGTTATTGTACGAATACCGTGCAACCTTTACCCAGCCACTGATTACCACGCGCCTCGACCGGTTGCGCAATAATCTACGCCAATATGCAGGGCGATTGTGGCCGGTCGTGGTGTGGGCGCTGGTGGCGTTGCTGTGTGTGGCGCCCTATGCCGAACGCAACATGCGCTTGTTTGGCAGCCCCGGGTATACGACCGAGCAAACTGATACGTGGTTATTGGAGTACACCAATTGGGATGCGATTTATCGGGTCTATGCGCCCGATGGTGATATTGGCAGTGGTGACATCCCTGATCGGAGTTGGTTGTTGCGCTGGGGATTTGACGGGGTTGCGCTCAAGTTGATGCACCAAGTAGGCGCGATTCGTGATTATGTGATGCCGTCGTTTGGGTTTTTGCCGGCGCTGGTGCATCCACTTGGTGCCGCCGAGACGGCGACAGGCTTGCTGGCTGATGTGGCTTTGTGGTTCATGTTGTTGGGGTTGGTGGTTTGGCAAAACCAAATGAGTGGTATGTTGCGGCGATTGTTGAGCATTGGTTTTGCACCCTATGTGCTGTTTATGGTGATTTATTGGCATGCCAACGAGCCGCGTTACTGGGTGCCGTTGTTGCCATGGATGGCGATGTTTGCCGCAGTAGGGATGATTGCCGTCTATGACAAGGCGCGGCAATGGTTCCAAGGGCGACTCAATGCGGTGGCGTTGCTTGGTTTGGTGGCGGTGGTTGGTTTGAGTGTGCAACCTAGTGTGATATATGTCCAAAACCGCCAAGCGGTTGATGCCCAAATGGTGGCTGCTGATCGCGACATGTATGCGTTTTTGCGCAACAAAACGCCGTTGAGTGCGGTAATGATGACCCGCGTGCCATGGCAATTGAATTGGTACGCCGAGCGCCCGGCAGTAATGATCCCCGCTGATAGCGACGCAGTGACGTTGTTGCGCCTTGCGCGCCACTATCAGGCACGCTATTTGGTGCTTGATGCATTACAACGCCCCAACGCTGCCACACGAGCCATGATTGCCACGATGATTGCCGACCCGGCCATCGGGATGAAAGAAGTCTATCGTACACCAGAATACCCGGTAAATGATGCGGGGCGAACGTATACGATGCAGAGTGTGGTGTATGAATTCCCGAGTGATTATGCTGGGGCTGCCCCCATCCGTTGAGGTGAGTAGTGCGTGTGTTAATGTTGGCGACTTCTTTTCCGAAATACCACGGCGATACAACAGCGCCCTTTATCGCCGAAATTGCAGCCGGGGTGGTGGCACACGGGGTGGCTGTCCGGCTGTTGTTGCCCCACCACCGTGAATTTCGCCATGAAGCGATTGAGCGTGGCGTTGAGCTACGTACGTTTCGGTATGCGCCCCACCCTAGTTGGGCACTGTGGGGCTATGCCGAAGCCTTGCAGGCCGATGTGGGGTTACGCCGACGGGCCTTGTATGTGACGCCATTTGCCTTGATTGCCTCGACGTGGAGTTTGTGGCGGCAGGCGCGGGAGTTCCGCCCCGATGTCATCCACGGTCATTGGGTGTTGCCCAATGGTCTGCCGGCCATGGTTGTGGCGTGGCTGTGCGGGGTGCCGTTGGTGATTAGCATGCACGGCTCTGATGTGGCAATGGCCGAGCGTACGTCACTCTATCGCCGGATTGCCGGCTGGATTTTTGGGCGGACGCGTTTTGCGACGGCTTGTAGCGGTGATTTGCATCAGCGAGCGCTGGCATTGGGGGCTGTCATGGCGACGACGATTACGTTGCCATATGGGGTTGCTACGAGTGAATTTCGCCCTGATATGCATGACCGGTCATGGATTGCGCAACGCTTTGGGATAGCGGCCACGGCGCCATTGGTGGTTGCAGTAGGGCGTTTTGTCACCAAAAAAGGCTTTCATCATTTGTTGCGGACATTGCCTGCGTTGCGGGCAAGTAACCCGCAGGTGCGTTTGCTCCTAGCGGGGTATGGTGATTTACACGACGAATACGTGGCGATTATCGATGCGCTGGGTGTGGCCGATATGGTTGTGATGCCGGGGCAGTTGTTACGTGACGAGGTTGCCCGGGTGATTGCTAGTGCCGATGTCTACTGTGTGCCGTCGGTACACGACGAGCTTGGCAACGTCGATGGTTTGCCCAATGCCTTGCTCGAGGGGATGGCGGCAGGGCGGGCGATTGTGGCAAGTGCGGTGGCCGGCATCCCCGATGTGATTACTGATGGTGTACAGGGATTGTTGGTGCCTGAAGGGGATGAACCACGACTTGCGCAGGCGATTGTCAGCATATTGAGTAATCGTGCCTATGCAGATCGATTGGGAATGGCCGCACGGGCGCAAGTCAGTGATGCCCTGACGTGGTCACGGGTGACGGCACGCTTGGTGGCTGGCTATGCAGAGGTATGTAAAAAATGAATGATACCGATTTGGTGTTGCAACTAGAGCGCTTGTACCGCATGCTGGTGCGCTGGCTGACAACGACGTTGTTGCCGTGGCTCCGGCAGCGCTGGGTTGGTGGGTATGACACAGTGGCACAACGGTGGCACGGGTTATTGCCCCATCACCGCTGGTTTGTGTTTGCCTTTGTGGTAGCGTTGTTGACGCGCATGTGGCGACTCGATGCCCAGAGTCTCTGGCTCGATGAAGGTGCGACGTGGGCTGAGATTCATGATAAGTCGGTCAACGTACTCCTTACCGAATTATGGAGCCGTGATGCGGCCTACCCGCTGTATCATCTCATCCTTAAAGGGTGGGTCGAGTTGTTTGGTGACAGCGAGGCAATGTTACGCATGCCGTCGGTGATTGCCAGCGCCTTTGCGGTTGCCACCACGACTTTGATATTTGAGCGACAGCCACAGCGCGGGTTTACGTTGTTGTTGATGGCAACGGCGCCATTTGTGCTGTGGCATGCCCAAGACGCCAAAGTTTATGCCTTATTGATGGCGGTAGCCGCCGTGGTATTGGTCGCGCGACCCCTCTCCCCAATGTGGTGGGTGGCGTTGTTGGTGTTGCCGTTTGTGCACCGGCTCGGGTTATTGATGGTGGCATTGGCGTTTATCGTGCCAGCCTTGCAGACCCAAGGCCGCCCACGGCAAATATTCTGGGGGGTGTCGTTTCTGGCGGGGGTGGTGGCGGTCATGGGGATAGGCTTATCGATTCGTGCCAAAACCATCACTGCTGTGCCGTGGCATAACCCCACTGGGGCGTTTGCCGACATAATTACCCGGTTTTTGTTTGATCGGCGTTGGTTCGAAAAAGCCTTGGGGCTACCAGCGTGGGTATGGATTTTGCCATTGCTGGGATTGCTGATTATCGGGAGTGTGACGCTGTGGCAACAGGCTACTGCAGGTCGACTTGCGGCGGTGCAGGTATTGCTATTTGCATACGTGCCGGTACTGATAATTGGGGTGAGCTATGGTGCCACGCCATATTTTGATGCCCGCTATGCGGTGATGGCATTGCCAGCCTGGATTTGCATCATGGTGCAGGGAGCCGATTGGGCATTGCATAACATTCGGATTCGTGGCAAAGTCTACCGTGAAATCCGACTAGGGCGGACGGTGTTGATATTGGCGGTGGTCATCAATGGGATTGCGTTGTTTGAGCCGGTGCGTGGCATGTTTTCGGGGGCACCAGTCAAAGAAGAATGGCGGGTGGTGATGCGCGAGCTCGCCAATCGGGTAACCCGTGATGACGTGGTGGTGTTGCACCCAGCCTATGCAATGCCCATGTATCGTTATTACCGACGCGTGACCCCCGACCCATTGCCGATGCCTGCGGTGTTTACGTTGTTTACCGAGGGGTATCGGGGTAGCTCGCGTGATATTAATTCCCAACGCGAATACCAGCGCCGCATGTTTGAAGGGCAATTTAATCAAGCTGCCCAAGGTAAATCGCGGGCGTTGTTGGTGATTGCCCCCGACCATGCCGCCCAGATTGATCCACCGATTCGCCCAGATAGCCCATATGGCTGGGTTGGGGCGTATTTTCAGTATCCACAACGCACATGGCCGTGTGGCGGGGTTGATCGCTATGGGGTATCGTTGATGTGTCAGAGCTTCCCGTCGATATTTGGTACGTTAGACGCACCCCAACCCGAAAAAGCCGTAGACACCTTGTTTGGTGATAGCATGCATTTGCGCGGGATTACGATTCGCCCATTAGGGACATTTTACAGGCCCAATGGGACGGTGCCAATTACATTCTTTTGGGAAGCGCTCACCAAACCTGCCCGTGACTACCGCATGTTCATCCACCTCTGTCAGTTGTGTAACCAACCACCGCTTGCGCAGACAGATGGACCTCCGTTGGAAGGATATGGTGATGCTGGCCGCAGTACAACGTGGCTCATCAAAGACCCCGTCCATGATGAACGCGCTATCGTGTTGCCTGCTGACATTGAGCCAGGGAATTATGCGATTATTGTGGGAGTCTATGACCCAGACGGCGTACGTGTGCCAATTACATCGTCGGCACAAGGTGGGATTATTGGTGGCGATCGTTTGATTGTTGCGACCATCCGCGTTATCCGCTAGCGTGATATAATCGCAACAATATCAATTCATGGATCAGGGGCATAAAAATGAATCTTGTCCGACAAATCCCTAATTTACTGGGTGTCTTCCGCGTTATCGCAACGCCAGTTTTGGCGTATATGATTTTGCTCCAAACGGGTTGGGCGTTGATTGGTGCGGCTATTTTGTTGTTTGTGATGGCGATGAGTGATATCGTTGATGGGAATTTAGCCCGCCGGTTGGGCGTGGTATCCCCATTAGGGATATATCTCGACACGATTTCAGACAAAATCTTTGTGGCAGGGGCGTTATTGCCACTCGTGCAAATCGATTTGATTCCTAGCTGGTATGCGTTGACGATTATCGCCCGTGAATTTGCTGTCTCGGGCTTGCGCTCGTATGCTGCCGCCCAAGGGGTGGTCATCCCGGCGCGGGCTTGGGGCAAGCAAAAGTTGACCTTGACGGTGACGGGGTTGATTTGGTTGATGGTGTGGGCCGCATTGCCCATGATTGATGGTTCACCCACATGGTTTGTATGGCTATCGCAGTGGTGGATGGTGCCGTATGGATTAGCACTGATTTGGACGATTGCATCGGGTGTCGAATATTTCTGGAATGCACGAGATTTGCTCAAACAAGCCGTGGTGAATTCAGCCGTTGAATGAGGTGGATTGTGGGTCGTATTGCTGAGACATTTGCGCGATTACAGGCAGCCAAACGCGGTGCCTTGATGCCCTATTTGATGGTTGGCTACCCCGAAAAAGACTCACTCGATACCCTTGCCCCTGCCTTGCAGGCTGCAGGTGCCGATTTATTCGAAATCGGCGTGCCGTTTTCGGATCCACTGGCTGACGGCGCGACTATCCAGCGGGCGTCTGAACAAGCGTTGCGTAACGGCGTCAATGTGCAATTCGCCATTGACGCAGTGGCGCGCTTGCGTGCCAATGGTGTGCATGTGCCGTTGGTGATGATGGGCTACTACAATCCTTTTTTGCAGTATGGTATCGAGCGCTTTGCTTTGGCTGCGGCACAAGCAGGAGCTGACGGCGTGATTATTCCCGATTTGCCCCCCGAAGAAGCCGGGCTGATGCAGGCTGCCTTGCAGGCCAACGGGCTCGATTTGATTATGTTTGTAGCGCCAACCACACCCGATAGTCGTATTGCCCAAATTACGGCGGTGGCCAGCGGGTTTATTTATTGTGTGTCGTTAACTGGTGTTACTGGCGCTCGTACAGCGCTGTGGGACGGCTTACCGACATTTTTGACACGGGTACGTGCGCACACGGCATTGCCATTGGTGGTCGGGTTTGGTATCAGTAC
>DBCF01000180.1:14457-15098 GCA_002292925.1 Roseiflexaceae bacterium UBA965
ATTATTAATATTTTGGATGCGACTCCGCGCGAGTCCCAAGCTGATGCGGTGGTGGCATATATTCAATCACTACGGAGTGAAATTTAATCATTGCGTGATGGTGATTTAACGGGGTAATGCGACAATCGCATGACCACGGGCTTGGTAGATGCGTGTGGTATAATTGCACCTATTAAATCGTTTGCGCAACGGGGAAGTGCCACGGTGTGCCAGCAAACCACATCGATGCGTTTGTGGGCAGGATGGCATGGTTGGTAGATAATCCACGCTTAAGCAGTGCCTGTAGGCGTACATGATCACAGAGGAGTTGTTCACATGGGTAAGGGCCTAGAAGGCATTATTGCTGCCTCGACCGGGATTAGCCGAATTGATGGGATTAACGGACGATTGTTTTACCGTGGTCTCGATATCGATGATTTAGCCAAAAACTCCACCTTCGAAGAAACAACAGCGCTCTTGTGGTATGGGCGACTTCCCAATGCACACCAGCTCGAAAGCTTCACCCAAAAATTCATCGACAACCGCCAGATTCCCTATGAAGTCTTGTCGTTGATGATGGCAATGCCCAAAAAAACTCCTCCGATGGAAGTATTGCGCACCGCCACATCGGCGTTGTCACCGTACGATCCCGAAGACCTCGA
>DBCF01000136.1:0-3403 GCA_002292925.1 Roseiflexaceae bacterium UBA965
ATTGTTTTTTAATGATTAGTGGGAATTGAATGATCGTTTGGTGTATGGTTATGGGTGGGTGGTACGCGGTAGGCTAATGAGGGATTTTGCGTTGCCCCGATGCTGTATAAATCGTCTGCAAGAATTGATTCATCAAAAATAGTGGGGTCTTCGATTGCCGCATACGCTTGCCCACAAGCAGATACGAGTTGGCGATAGGTTGTGTGCTGCGGATGATTGCGGGCAATATTAAGCACATAGAGATACTCGCGACGGCGTTGCTCAATGTGGAGCTGATTGGTGGTACTGATACGCGTTGCTTGGATTGTTACGTACAATCCTAAGGCCAATAAAATACATATTCCCAACGCAAATTCCATGCGACACCTTACTCGTTATTTCTGCTTCATACATATATACGTAGCCATGTGCAAAAAAGATGTATTGACAGTACCTTATATCTATTTATTGTCTCCCACAGGGCACACAGAGGACGCAGAGACGAAGTAATATTCCATGAAATTTCTTTATGGTAGCATATGCTAATGAAATTCATTTACCAAAAGGTCTATGTATGTCAATATTTATGTATAACCTCGTTGCAGGGGTAATCGCTGGCGGTGTGTTGAGTACGGCTATTGCAATGATTACCCAAAAAATCGCCAATGGCTATGGCGTATTGATTGGGATAGTGGTGTGGGTATTGGCTATCGTGGTAGCTGCGACGCGTACCACGAATGGGCATGCCTGGGGGTATTTGTTAGTTGCCAGTGTCATCCCATGGCTGGTGGTGGCATTACTATCCCCTGAACTGATGGCATTGCCTGGGCGGTATCTCGATTATGCGTGGCTATTCCCCCACTACGACACGGCTGCCATCAACAACCTCGAGCAATGGATTACAGCGGTTGCGATTCCGTTAGCGGTGCTGTGTGGCGTGGCTGGCTGGTGGAATTGGGGGAAGTAATCAATCAAAAAGTGGTGGTGCGCTAGCGCACCACCACTTTTTTGCCGCACAGCGATTATTGGGTGTCACGCGGCAAGCGTGCGACCAACATAAACACCAATGCTACAATCAACAAAATCCACGACCATGTACTGATGCCAAAATAATACTGGGCAATCAGCGACCCTGACACCGCAACCAGACCGGCAATGTTGAGAAAGATGCGTAGTTGACGTTTGTCCATGAATTACTCACCTAGTTGACTAAAGAAGCGAATACAGGTGCGGATGGCGGCGTTGTAATAGGGCAAGTGGAATTTTTCGTTGGGGGCGTGTACGTTGTCGTCAGACAACCCGAAGCCCAGCATCACACAGGGGGCCTTGAGCTTGCTGTCAAACAAGGCCGCCACGGGGATCGAGCCACCGCCGCGCACATATTCCACTGGGTTTTCGGGGAATTCCACACCGTAGGCTGCTGCAGCCACCTTGAGCACGGCAGCGTCGAGGGGCAACAACAACGGCTCGCCACCATTGAGCCACACCACGTCCATTTTGACTGCTTCGGGGGCAAGTTCGGCCACGCGGGCTTTGAGCAAGTGGAATACTTTGTGGGAATCTTGACCGGGGGCCAGCCGCAGGCTGACTTTGGCCTTGGCTTCGGCGGGGATGACCGTTTTGGTGCCTTCACCGATGAAGCCACCGACAATCCCGTGTACTTCGAGGGTGGGGCGTGAGGTCATACGCTCCATGGCGCTGTATTGTTGTTCACCGGGGAATGAATCAATCCCGGCGGCTGCCATCAAGGCCTCGCCTCGTTGTTGCGATTGGCGATCGAGGATGGCGCGCTCTTCGCTACTGAGGGGGCGGAGCATCTCGTAGAGGCCGGGCAGATGGATAAAGCCATCGCGACCCTTGAGGTCGGCTAGTACCCACGCCAAGGCTTGGATGGGGTTGGGGGCGATACCGCCGTAGCCACCTGAATGCAAGTCGCCTTTGGCACCGTTGGCGGTGATTTCGACATAGGTCATGCCCCGCAACGAATGGGTAATGGTGGGGACGTCTTTGGCGACCATGCCGGTGTCGAGAATCAGGATGTAGTCACAGGCCAAGGCCGCCACGTTGTGCTCGACATAATGGCTAATTGATTCACTGCCTGATTCTTCTTCGCCTTCGAGCAAAATCTTGATGTTGACATTGAGGCCATCGGTGGCAATCAACGATTCGAGGGCTTTGATGATAGCCAGGGTGGGGCCTTTGTCGTCGACGGCGCCGCGGGCATAGAGGCTGTCGCCTTTGAGGGTCGGTTCAAAGGGCGGCGTATGCCAGAGTGCCACGGGGTCGACGGGTTGGACATCGAAGTGACCATAGACCAGCACAGTCGGTTTGCTGGGGTCAATCATGCGCTCGGCATAGACGAGGGGCAAGGCGATGCTTTCTACCACTTGGGCGTTGCTAAAGCCGATAGTGTTGATGTGGGCGGCCAGCCATTCGGCGGCACGGCGCACATCGGGATGATAGTCCGAGATGCCACTGATGCTGGGGATGCGAATCAGGGCTTTGAGCTCTTCGAGGAAGCGGTCGCTGTTGCTGGCCGCATATTGTAAGGCTGCCTGTGTCATGGGAGTGTCCTTTCGACATCATCACGATGAATGGTGTTATTGTAGCGCAATCGCTGTGCGGTGTCCCTGCCTTGATTATCAATACGCCAAATCGGCCAATGAGTTGCCATTGTTGAGCGCCGCAAGTGAGAATCCGGCGGTAGCACGGTAGCCCTCGGTCACCTGCAAAATCTCGGCAGGGGAGATGACTTCGTCGATGTGTGTGAATCCGTTGGGGGCGCGCTCTTGGACCAACTTCATCGGCATTTCGGGGCCAAAGCCGCGATTGGCGAGCACGATATTGGCGGTGGCGGGGCGGCGCACTTGGTCGTAGCGGGCGAGGGCGGTGACGACGTCAGCGGGGTAGGCCCGTAGACACCCCACCAACACGCGGGCATCGAGGATGGCCTGCGAGGCGCCGTTGGAGCCGATGGGGTACATGGGGTGGGCGGCATCGCCGAGCAAGGTGGTGCGCCCGACGCTCCACTGCGGGAGCGGGTCGCGATCAACCATCGGGAAGCGATAGGTGCCGGTGGCGGAGCGAATCAAGGCGGGCACGTCGAGCCAATCAAATTGCCAATCGGCGAAGCGGTCAATGAAATCACTGAGTACTCCTGGTTGATTCCAATCTTCGCGTTCGGACAGCACCATGTCGCTGGTGCGGAATTCGGCGATGAAGTTAAACAGTTGCTGGCCATTGGCTAAATCTTGGATGGGGTAGCCGACGAATTTGTGGTCGGGGTGCCCGGCCCACACCATGGTGCGGCCATCAAAGATGGGTGGGGCGATGGCGGTGCCACGCCAGAGCAGTGCGCCATTCCAGCGGGGCAGGCCTTCGGCGGGGTAGCGTAGGGCCCGGGCCACCGAATGGATGCCGTCTG
>DBCF01000136.1:3443-5901 GCA_002292925.1 Roseiflexaceae bacterium UBA965
GTCTGCGGCAACTACCATGGCACCTCGGACACTGGCGCGGTGCGGCCCCTGCCGGCCGGCGCTGAAGTGGGCGGTGGCGCCGTGGTCGTCGCTATCGAGGGCCGTGAGATGGTAGCCGGTGTGGATGTGGGCGGCGCCGAGGCGGGCTTTGGTGATGGCGAGCAGGGTGGTTTGCAAAAGGCCGCGATGAATCGACAGCTGGGGCCAGTGGTAGCCGGCAGCCAGCCCACGGGGCTCGCTCCAGATTTGTTGGCCACGGCGCGTAAAATAGCGCAGGGTGGTGGGTTGGATGGCCAAGGACAGTAATTCATCGAGGACACCGAGGGCGGCTAGCTCACGGGTGGCGTGGGGCAGGAGGTTGATGCCGACACCGAGGGGGCGGATTTCGGTGACGGATTCATAGATGTCACACGCAATGCCGGCGGCATGCAAGCTGAGGGCGGTCACGAGCCCACCGATACCGGCGCCGATGATAATGACTGGTTGATTGTCCATTGCGTGGGTGCTTTCTGGATGCAAAACCGTTAGACAATCCGGCCGAATTGGCGGGCAAATAAATCGAGGCGCATGGTGATGATGGTGGGGCGGCCGTGGGGGCAGGTACGCGGGCCGGTACAGGCACTGAGTTGGGTGATGAGGGCTTGTTGTTCGGCCTGTGACAAATTTTGGCCGGCGCGAATCGAAGTATGACAGGCTAGGGTAATCAACATTTTTTCTTGCCAATCACTGGGCACACTGCCCCCCGCCCCCGCCAAAAAATCGGCGATTTGTACCAAGGCGGCTTCGAGGCGATTGGGACTGACCGTGGCGGGGATGGCGCGTACTAACAGTTGGTTGTCGTGTTCATCGAGGCGGAAGCCCCACTGTTGTAATTCGTTGCGGTGATCGAGCAAAATGCCGTGGGTAGCTGGGGCAAAATGCAGGTGTTGCGGCATCAGCAAGGGCTGGGTTTCGATTTTGCCATGGGCGTGTTGGGCCATCAAACGCTCGTAGTTGATGCGTTCGTGGGCGGCATGCTGATCGATGACGTAGCATTCTTGGTTGGGACCTTCGGCGAAAATATAGAGGCCGGCTAGTTGCCCGATAATCCGCAACTCGGGTAATGGTCCGGTCTGGGCTTCGCGGTTGGCGGCCACTTGGGCAGCCACTGCCACTCCGGCGGCTTGGGCATCGGCACGGGGTGGTTGGTCAAAACGCTGCTGGAACGGACGTGACACCGGTGTTTCGGGGAAGAGTGGGCGTTCACGGCTGGGCACACCGCCCCCGCTAGGGCGTGGTGTGCTGGGTTGCGGTGGCCGGGAATCGGTGTAGGGCGTGCGGGGGTCGGCTGTGGCGCGCGGGGGTGGCGGTGTGGCACCGGTGGGTGTGGATTGTGGCTGTACGCCCCAGTCTTGGATGGTGCTACTCTGGTGGAGCAATTGGCGCATGGCATCGGCCAAATTATTGCGCACGTATTCGGGATCACGAAATTTGACTTCGCTTTTGGTGGGGTGGACGTTGACATCGACGGCGGCGGGGTCGACCTGAATGGCCACCACCACATACGGGAAGCGCCCTTTCATGAGCAGGGTGTGGTAGGCCTCGTCAAAAATCGCCGCTAATTGCCCGCGTGGAGCGATAGCGCGTCCATTGACACTGATGTGCATGGCTTCGCGAGTGCCCCGACTAATGGTAGGGTCCGAAATAAAGCCGTTTATCGCCAACGCATAGATGCCGTCGCCGCGGCTATAGTCGACGGGCAACAGATGTGATACCACATCGAGGCCATAGATGGCCAGCAACACGTCACGCAGTTGGCCGGTGCCGTTGCTACTCAGGCGAGTTTTGCCGTCGACATTGAAGGTAAACCGGATGTGGGGGTAGGCTATGGCATATTGGGTCATAATAGTGGCGATGGCGGCGGTTTCGGCGCCAGCCGAGCGCAAAAACTCACGGCGCACCGGCAAATTGTAAAACAAATTGCGGATGAGGAAGGTGGTGCCGACGGGTGCGCCGACGGTGCGTTTATCTTGGATTTCGCTGCCGGCAATGCGGAGCTCGACGGCTTGGGCGGCATCGCGGGTACGACTGGTACAACTGACTTGGGCTACGGCGGCGATGGAGGGGAGGGCTTCGCCCCGGAAGCCGAGGGTGGTGATGGCGAATAAATCTTCGGCTTTGACCAGCTTCGAGGTGGCGTGGCGGGCAAAGGCAGTCTCGATTTGGTCGGCGGGGATGCCTGCGCCATCATCGCGGATAATCATTTCACTGATGCCACCGGCCCGCACGTCGACGGTAATGGTGGTGGCTTGGGCGTCAATGGCGTTTTCGACTAATTCTTTGATGACCGATGCCGGGCGTTCTACGACTTCACCGGCGGCGATTTGGGCCGCAATGGCCGGAGGGAGAATGCGAATCATACGACACCTCATAGGCTTTTTCTGTATTATAGGGTATGCGAGGCATGCCTCGCACGTAC
>DBCF01000209.1:0-2193 GCA_002292925.1 Roseiflexaceae bacterium UBA965
GTTGTTTATCGACGAGATTCATCGTTTCAACAAATCCCAACAAGATGCCGTGTTGCCCCATGTCGAAGATGGCACGGTGATTTTGATTGGCGCCACCACCGAAAATCCTTCATTCGAAGTCAACCCCGCCTTGCGTTCGCGAGCGCGGGTGTTTGTGCTCGAATCACTCGATGACACCCAGTTGGGCAATCTCATCGACCGCGCCGTTAGCGATACCGTCAATGGATTGGCCGAATTCCAGCCGTTGCTCGCCAGTGATGCCCGTGGCTACCTGATTGATATGTCCAATGGCGATGCGCGAGTGGCACTCAATGCCTTGGAAGTGGCCGTGACCTCCAAAACGCCGGCGCTTGGTGGCAAACGCTTGATTACTGTCGACGACATGCGTGAGGCGTTGCAAAGCCGCGCCACCCGCTATGACAAAAACGGCGAATTACACTACGATGCGATTTCGGCCTTGCACAAGTCGATTCGTAGTAGTGACCCCGATGCGTCGGTCTATTGGTTGGGACGGATGCTCGAAGGTGGTGAAGACCCGCTGTATATTGCGCGGCGCTTGATGCGCATCGCCGTCGAAGACATCGGCCTCGCCGATCCGCAAGCGATTGTAGTGGCGACGGCCATTCAGCAGACAGTCCACTTTCTCGGCCAACCCGAGGGGGATTTGGCACTCGCCAACCTCGTGCTTTATCTGGCCCAAGCGCCCAAAAGCAACGCGGCCTATGCGGCGTACAAACAAGCGTTGGTTGATGTGGCTGAAACCCGCAATGAGCCGGTGCCGATGCACTTGCGCAACGCGCCTACGTCATTGATGAAAGGGCTAGGCTATGGGCGAGGCTATCAATACGCCCACGACGACCCCAACGCCCAAGTCGACCAAGTGCACTTCCCCGAAAACCTCCGCGGGCGGCGCTATTATCGCCCCAGCAACCGGGGCTTTGAGGCCTCGATTGCAGAGCGCTTGGCGTGGCGTGAATCGTTAGCGAGCGTGCAGCCTGCGCCGCCCGTCGCTGAGGTCGCACCGGCTGCTGCTCGCCAGCGCGGTACATCGGTGGATGCGCAGTATGATCCACAACAATATGCCGGCGAGGAAGCCCAAATCCCCGAGGAATTCCCTGAGGTGCCACCAGTACGCCCATCCCGCCGTAGCCGGCCAGCCTAAATGAAAGTCAGTGCTATGCCCCGTCCAATTGCGTATTGGGTTTATCTGTTGTATGGGGCACTAATTTTGGTGGGATTGGTGAGTTTGGTGCGGTATCTCCCGCTCTTCTTCCCGCCTGCACAGTACGACTTTCGGGCCTATTATGCGGCGGGCTATGCGGTGATTCATCAGTTGTCTATTTACGAAAAACACCTTGACTACCAGCCAGTCTTTTTATACATGCCCATTACTGTATTGTTTTTTGTGCCATTGGCGTGGTTCCCCATGGCTACGGCATTATGGATTTGGTATGCAATCAATCTGATTGTGTGGGGGAGCTGGGTGTGGTTATTGATAATACATGTGCCACTCACGCGGCGCCAACAATTGTTGGTAATTATGACTGCCGTGGTATTACCGGCGAGTGTTGATATTATTTCATTAGGGCAGATTACCCACCTTATTATGTTGGGAATTGTAGCGTCGCTGGTATTGTTGCGTCGGGGTGCGAGTGGCTGGGCTGGGGTGATTATTGGGGTGTTGATTATCATTAAAGTGCAATTACTCTTGCTGGCCTTGCTTTTTTTATGGCGGAAAGATGTGCACGGAGCCTTCGCCACCGCTGCGACGGTGGGTATGGGGATTATTTTGGGCGTATGGGCGTTGGGTTGGGCAACGCTGGGGGAATGGGTCAATGCCATTCAAAATAAAGCAGTGGTCAGTGCCATATTTCCTGTTAATCAATCGTTGAGTGCGAGCATTACGCGGTTTTTTGTGCCACAACAGGTTCAAACTGCGGTACTGAGCATAGACAACGCCCAACAAATCCCCGTATATGCCATGCTGACGCCGGCATGGTTGGCGCAGTGGCTGGTGGTGAGTAGTATCATTTGCATTGGGTGGTATACCTATCAGCGGGCACGCACCATTACTGATGTCGATATGCAGGCGGCAATCGTGTTGCCACTCATGTTGCTGGTAACGCCGTTGAGTTGGGACAGTTACATGGTCTATTTGCTCTGGCCGATTGCCTTGCTGTGGGCCAAAGCCCG
>DBCF01000209.1:2216-6522 GCA_002292925.1 Roseiflexaceae bacterium UBA965
GCCCGCCATACCGGTGATGTCATCTGGCTCATCCTGATTGTGGGATGTATGCTGGTGCATCGTTTTTGGCGGGTGCTTGTATGGCAGTCACATAGTCCACTGGTGTTGATATGGGGCTGTGTCGCGATGCTCTGTTGTTGGTGGGCAATTATTCGTATAAGTGACCAGGTGTCACAAAAGAGAGCTGAATATGACACAAATTGATATGCAACAGGCCTTTGACTTTGGGCAACGGCGTGTCCTGATGAGTGGGGGGAGCGGAGTGCTCGGCCGCAGTATGGTGCGGACATTGCTGGCGCACGGCGCTACCGTGGTGCTGTTGTCGCGCCACCCCGCCACCGCCTTGGCGCATTTTGCCGATCTGAGTGCTGATGCCCAGGCCCGCGTGCAGTGTGTGGCAGCCGATTTGAGCGATGCCAGTCAACTCACTGCAGCCGTGGCTCAGGTGCTCGCACAGGGTCCGATTGACACGTTGATTAACGGTGCCGGGGGCAATCGCCCTCAGGCGACGACCGGCAGCCAACGTTTTTTTGATTTGCCATTGACGGCCATGCACGAAGTGGTCGACGTCAATTTGTTTAGCGCGATTCAGTTGTCGCAACTGGTCGTACCGCATTTTGTGGCGCAACAGCACGGGGTGGTGCTCAATATTTCGTCGATTAGCACGGCTCGTCCCTTGACGCGGGTGGTGACTTATTCGGCCGCCAAAGCGGGGCTCGATGCCTTTACGCGTTGGCTGGCCACCCATGTGGCGCTGGAATATTCCCCACAGATTCGGGTCAACGCCATTGCGCCGGGATTTTTTTTGACCGAACAAAACCGGTTCTTGTTGATGGAAGCCGACGGACAGACCTTGACCACCCGTGGCCAACAAATCTTAGCGCATACCCCCATGCAACGCTTCGGGCACCCCGATGATTTGGTGGGGACGATGATGTGGTTGTTGTCACCGGCGGCCGGGTTTGTGACGGGGCAAGTGATTGCCGTTGACGGCGGTTTTTCGGCATATAGTGGCGTTTAACGAAATTGCGTAGATTCGAGGCATGTCTCGCACATCAAAGTAGGTGCGTGGGATGCCTCGCACATCAAAGTAGGTGCGTGGGATGCCTCGCACATCAAAAAGGTGACAATGATGACACAGACAATTCTCGATGATGGAGCCTTGGCCGCAATAATCGCCCAAGGATTGACCGCCCGTAATCTGCGTGGGCAACGGGTACTCGTACTCATTCCCGATGCCACCCGTACCATGCCCATGCCTCGCTATTTTGCGATTGTGCGCCACGCTTTGCGTGAAGCTGGCGCCATGCAACAAACTTGGATGGTGGCACTCGGCACCCACCCCGCCATGGATACCGATGCCCTCAATCGTCTGCTGGGCTGTGATTTGACAAAATTATCCCATGATGAATCGGATATCGCTGTGGTCAATCACGCTTGGCAAGACCCTGCCACCTTGGTGCAGGTAGGGGTGATTGATAGCGACACGATGGCGCGGTTGAGTGGTGGCTTGAATAGCGACGCCGTACCGGTACGCATCAATCGGGCGGTACTGACTCATGATTTGGTGCTGATTTGTGGTCCGGTCTTCCCCCATGAAGTGGTGGGATTTTCGGGAGGCAACAAATACCTCTTCCCCGGCATTTCTGGTCCCGACGTGATTAACGCCACCCACTGGCTGGGCGCACTGCTCACGTCGTATGCCATCATTGGCACCGCCAACACGGCTGTACGTGCGGTGATTGACTATGCCGCTGCCTTGATTCCTACGCCACGGTTTGCGATTTGTGCGGTGGTGACCCCGGCTGGTGTGCATGGGACTTTTGTGGATAATCCTGAAGCAGCCTGGGCGGCGGCAGCCGAGTTGTCGGCGCAGATCCATGTGCGCTGGCTGGAGAAACCCGTGCAGCGCGTGATTGCCGTGTTACCCAGCATGTACGACGAGTTGTGGGTGGGATCTAAAGGCATGTACAAAAGTGAACCGGTGGTGGCTGATGGTGGCGAGGTGGTGATTTATGCCCCCCACCTGCACGAAGTAAGTGTGGTGCATGGCAAATCGATTCGCGAAATCGGCTACCACGTGCGTGACTACTTCCTCGGGCAGTGGGACAAATTCGCCCACGTGCCCAAAGGGGTAATTGCCCATTCAACCCACCTGCGTGGGGTGGGCACGTGGCACGACGGGATCGAACGCCCGCGGATTACCGTGACCTTGGCCACCGGGATTTCACGCGAGGAATGTCAACAACTCAATCTCAATTACGCCGATTACCGCACCATCGATCCGCAACGCTTGGCCGCCGGCGATGATAGCGAATGCTTGGTCATCCCACGGGCGGGGGAGTTTTTGTATCGTTTACGCGATTGCTAAAGCGGCACACTCGTCTTGACACCGGAGACAGCCGTGCAGGGCGATATCGTCGTGCACGGCATGGATGGCGGTGGCAGCGTCCCAATAAAAATGGGTTTCACCAATTAACACATCAACTCCTAAGCGATCCAGCATGGCGCGCACTGCGGGTTGTACCCCGGCGAGCATCACTTGGCCATTGCGCCCTTGGAATTCGCTGATGAGCTGGCGGAGTACTTCGGCACCCATCACGTCGATCATGGGCACGCCCCGCATACTCAAAATCAGGGTATGGCAATCGGGTTGCTGTTGCAGTGCACTACGCATGGCCGCCGCATTGCCAAAAAAGAGGGCGCCATTGACATAGGCCACCCGCACCCCCGCACATGCAGTGGTGAAGCGGGCGTTGGGCAGACGTTCGGGGTCTACCGGCACCACTGTCACCGAGGCGGCATCGGCTTCGAGGCGTAGATGGATGATGGCCGAGACGGCTAGTCCAATCAAAATCGCCTGAGTCAAATCGAGGGCCGCCGTGGCCAGCATTGTCACCACCACCCCCGCAATGGCATGCTTGAGGCGGGCGTGACCATAACGGGTCAGGGTTGGCCAATCGCACATATGCCAAGCCGTCCACAACAACACACCTGCTAAACACGCGAGCGGCACATAGGCGATGACACTGCCGAGAAACAAGACACTCAGCATTAATGCGATGGAATGAAAAATACTCGTCAACCGGGTATGGGCGCCACTGCGGATAGCCACCGCCGTGCGTGAAATCGCCGCACTCGACGGCACCCCACCAAACCACGGCACCACCATGTTTGCGCCCCCTTGGGCAAGTAACTCTTGGTCGGGGTCAAATGATTTGCCACTCATGGCGGCTCCCGCCGTGCCCGTCATCAGGCTTTCGATGGCGGCAAGGGCGGCAATTGATACCCCGGCGCTGATGATGTCGCTTAGTTTTTGCCAAGGGATTGCGCTCCAATTGAGGTGGTCAGCCAACAAAATCGTCGCTGGCAAGGTGCCAATCCGCACCACATCCCAGCCGAGCAGCCAACTCACCAACGTCATGATAATCATGGCGCCGAGGGCATCGGGGATTTTGGGGATGTAGTGGTGGAATACCCAAATCAGCACCATTGTCGCCAGCGTACAAATCAACGCCGCACTATTGATGGTGGGATGGTTGTTGAGATAACCGAGTATTTTAAGCAGACCAGTATTTGCCGGTGGGGTGCTGATGCCGAGGGATGCATCGATTTGGCCAATGCCAATAATTACCGCAATCCCACAGGTAAACCCGGTAATCACCGGTGTGGGGATAAACACCACGTAGCGCCCGAAGCGCAATATGCCCATGATGACGAGTAATGCGCCGCCGACCAAGGTGGCCGTCCACATCCCCATCAGCCCTGTGCGGTGCAATACCACCAACAACACTGCCGACATAGCGCCGGTCGGACCACTGATTTGATAGGCGGTACCGCCGAGCAGCCCGGTGATGAGTCCAGCCATGATGGCGGTGACGAGTCCTGCGGCAGGAGTCATACCGCCGGCGATGCCATAGGCCAGTGCCAGTGGTAAGCAGACGGCTGCCACCGTTAGTCCGGCGATGATGTCGCGGCGTAAGCCGGTGAGCGAATACTGATGGAATTCGGTGCGGATGAGGCGGCGGAATTGATTGATGCGTAACATGGAACCCCCTGTTCTTTGCGGATATTATATATCTAAAATAGTCGTATTTTTTGTTGAAAAATGATAAATATATACGAGTATCACAAAAAATACCTAAAGGTCTGTTTTTTGATTAAGCACAATTATTTCGCAAAAAACGAATTAAATAATCAGTAGGTTTTGCGGATTTATGGAGATGTTTTTTTCGAAGTAGGAAGTAGGAAGTGAAGTAGAGACGCAGTGGAGATGCAGCAAGCTGCATCGTACTGCGTCTCCACC
>DBCF01000048.1:0-905 GCA_002292925.1 Roseiflexaceae bacterium UBA965
GTGGCCGATGTGGCGGGGCTCTTGACGGCGTTGGCGTTGCCACTCGCCGTGTTTGCCATGACAGTGCTATCTGAAACACTCTTCCTCACTTTTTTCCTTATCATTTTGTGGTTGGCGTTGGGCTTCCAAATCGCCATCCCAAGCCTGTGGCGCGCAGCCTTGATCGGGATATTTTTGGCGTTGGCTACGCTTACCCGCGGTATCATGCTGGCGTTTGTACCGTTTGTGGCGGTGTGGATTTGTTGGGGTGGTTCACCGCTGCCACCCGAATATTTTCGCAAACGAGTGCATGCGGTCATTGCCATGCTTATCTGCTATTTTGTGGTCCTCATGCCCTGGAGCTGGTATGCGTCGCGGACATTTGCGGGCAGTGTGTTGGTTGATACCAGCGCCGCCTACAACACCCTGCTGACCGCCCAGACGACTGTCTATGGCGCCCAAAGTGGCGCCGCACTCGAAGGATTTGTCGGTGCCTTGATGTCAGAGCGGGTCACGCCACCAGCGACGACCTGTGCCCCCCACCCCGGTTATCAAGCTACGGCGGCGGCCCGCCAACAGGCCATGATGGCCGAGGCGATGTGTCTGATTACGACACATCCTGTTGCATTTGTGGCGCGGGTTCCGGCGCAGTTTGTTGATTTCTGGCAAATTCATTATGCCAGCGCCGAACGTTTCACCAAAGGGTTTACGTTGGGGACGGTGCCACCAAGTTATATCACGGCAGTATTGTTGTTTGACGACCTGTGGTACATCCTCGTGCTCATCCCCGCCATTATGGGCTTGTGGGTGATGCGTCGTGACGGTGCGACCCGGAGCCAACACGAATTGTTTTTGGTGTGGTTTTGCTTGCCCGTCATCATCGGGGTGGTTTTTTTCAGCATTACGCGCTTCCGGATTATTTTGCT
>DBCF01000048.1:991-4032 GCA_002292925.1 Roseiflexaceae bacterium UBA965
GAATTATTGCGACCGTTACCGGGGCTGGTTATGGCCAGCGCACTCGTCATCTGGTCACTGGCTGCTACTCCCCTTGCGAGTACGACCACGGCTTTCCCACCGTCGTTTTTTGGACCATCGCCGTCGGTGATGTTTTGTCTTGATTTAGCCCAAAAAGCCGTGCAATTGCGCACCAACAGTGTTGATTTTTTGCGGATGTTGTATGTCAATCCTTGGACGATGCCCATCCCCACCCCACTCCCCGCCCCACTCGCTACCTTGGCGCCGGCGTTACATGCCACGTGGCGTGGTGACGCCACCCAAGCACTGGCGTTGTTGCCCGCTGATGATGGCATCGAAACCCAAGTGATGCGAGCTGACCTCGCCCGCTCCAAGGGTGATTTCGTGCAAGCCAAAGCCTTATTTGGCACCCAAGCAGTTGATCAACGTAATCCTTTGGAATGGGCATGGTTGTGGTTGCATCCTGCTCCCACCACAACCATCGACGTCGGGGGAGACCTTGATATTGGCTATATTCGGGGCTGTTATTTGGGTGAAGGCGACGCCCAACTCGACGCCAATTTCCGGTGGTGTAGTAGTGGCATGCAGTTGCGCTTCCCGCAGGCCGCCAATGGTTTGGGACAACGGTTGCAGTTGCGCATCGATGCCCGAAGCTGGCCGTTAGACGTCGCCCCACGTGGACCCATTGAAGTCTGGCTCGACAATCAATTGCTGGGCACGGTGATAGCCAACACCCCTACCTTGCGCACCGCACAATTCGATTTGCCGGTCTTGCCTGCGGGTAACGACATTCTGATTACCCTGCGTGGCCCGGCGTTTGTGCCTGATGCCAACGACTATCGCAATCAAACTGGCAGTCAATCGGGCCAAATGCGCCGTTTGATGGTGCGCCTCGATTGGGCCAAAGTCGAATAACGGTATAATATGACAAATTGTTCGAAAGGATTATTCGTATGACTGCTCAACAAGTACCAACCCGTAGTGAAGCCAATGCCACCGATACCTGGGATCTGACGTTGATGTATGCCGATGATGCGGCCTGGGAACGCGAACTAGGTGCGGTTGACGCCCTCATCGCCACCCTCGTCGCCCACCAAGGCCAGGTGGGGAGTAGTGCCGATACGGTGGTTGCTACCATCCAGGCGCGCGAAGCCTTGATGAAAACTGCCCATCAACTGTATATTTATGCCCACTGCCGCTATGATTCTGATTCGGGCGATGCCGCCGGCCAAGGCTTGTCTGCCCGTGCCCAAGCCATGGTCGCCAAAGCCCAAGCCGCCACCGCCTTTGTCGATCCCGAAGTGCTCGCCGTCGCCGAACCTACCTTGCGCGAATGGATTGCCACCCACCCGGTGTTGTCCCAATACGCGTATTACCTCGACGTGTTGTTGCGCAACCGCAGTCATACCCGCTCGGCCGAAGTCGAAGAAGTCCTCGCCCAAATGGGCGAAATGGCGGGTGCGCCCTCGAGCATCTTTGGGGTGCTCAACAACACCGACATGGAATTCGGCACCATCCAAGACGAAGAAGGCAACGATGTGGCCTTGTCACATGGGCGCTATGGCAAATATCTCGAGAGCAACGACCGCCGCGTGCGCAAAGACACCTTCCACACCTTCTACAAAAGCTTTGCCGCCCACCGCAATACCTTGGCGATGACGCTGTCGAGTGGGGTGCGTGCCAATGTCATCAATGCCCGTATGCGCGGTTACAACAGCGCCGTCGAAGCCGCTTTGGCGCCCAATGACATTCCGGTGGCCGTGTATCACAATTTGGTCACTACGGTCCAAGCCAATTTGCCCAAAATTCATCGCTACATGGATATCCGCAAGCGCATGATGCACCTCGACGATTTGCGCATCTACGATCTCTATGCCCCCATCCACCAAGGGGTCGAGTTGGCCGTCGACTACCGCGAAGGCTGTCAGCTCGTCGCTGCCGCCTTGCAACCGCTGGGCGCCGATTATCAGACCGCCTTGTCGGCGGCCTTTGAATCACGTTGGATCGATGTCTACGAAAACAAGGGCAAGCGCAGTGGCGCCTATAGCACCGGCTCATATACCACCGCCCCCTATATTTTGCTCAACTACCAAAACCGCCTCGATGACGTCTTTACCTTGGCGCACGAGTTGGGGCATTCGATGCATTCGTACTACACCCGTCGCACCCAACCCTACCACTACGGCGATTACACGATTTTTGTGGCCGAAGTGGCCTCGACCCTCAACGAAGCCTTGTTGGTCAATCATTTGCTCAAAACTCGCCAAGATCCCGCCTTGCGCCGCCATTTGGTGGTACAACAACTCGAAGACATTCGCCGCACCTTGGTGCGCCAAACCATGTTTGCCGAATTCGAGTTGGACATGCATACCCGCTCCGAAAACGACGAACCTCTCACTGCTGACGGCCTGACGGAGCGCTATTACGATTTGGCCAAACGCTACCACGGCCCAACCGTCATCCTCGATGACGAAATCGGCCTCGAGTGGTCACGGATTCCCCACTTCTACTACAATTTCTATGTGTACCAATATTCCACCGGGATCTCGGCAGCCTTGGCACTGGCCGATAAAGTCCAGCAAGGTGATGCGGCTGCCGTGACCAATTACCTCAACTTCCTCGGTGGCGGTTCGTCCAAATCGTCGATTGATTTGTTGCGGGGCGCCGGGGTCGATATGGCTTCGCCGGCACCCGTACAGGCCGCCATGGATCATTTTGCGGTGTTGCTCGATGAATTAGAGCAACTGGCATAGGGTATTGCCAATCGGTGAGTGTGTGAAATCCCCCTGTGGCGTATGTTGCGCTACAGGGGGATTTTGTAATTGATGATTGGCTGCTATTCGTACTTTATGATTATTATTTATACGGATTGCAACTACCGGCGTTTTGCACCACCGGGCAGGGGATATCGCCATAAGCACACCAGACACAATGTTTGTCGGCGGGTGCTTCTATCGTTTCACTACATTCGCTACAGCGAATGGTGCGTTCCACGACACGCACCCGCATCGTTTCTTCGCTGGGGTGCTGGCAATGGGGGC
>DBCF01000282.1 GCA_002292925.1 Roseiflexaceae bacterium UBA965
GGCGGCTACCCCATCGTCCGCATTACCACCGACGCAGGCATCGACGGTATCGGCCAAGCCGAATCGTACAAACCGTTCCTCACCCCCCACGTACTTTTTTATCGTGACATGATTCTCGGGCTCGACCCCACCAACGTCGAAGCCGTGATGCAACGCATCCGGCGCATGGGCGCATTTAAGCCGTGGGGCAGTGCCGTCAGCGCCATCGAAGTGGCCTTGTGGGACATCGCTGGCAAAGCGGCGGGGCTACCCATCTACAAGCTCCTCGGTGGCAAAGTGCGCGACAAAGTGCGTGTCTACAACGGCGCCGTGCGCTTCCCCCTGCGTGATCAGTCACCCCAAGCCTATGCCGAAAACGTCATACAAATGGCCGAAGCCAAAGAAGGCTTTAGCATCGTCAAACAAGGCATTTCGTTCCACAGCAATATGATGTACGACGTGCCCAATTATTTCATTGGTGAAAAACGCACCACCGGCCGTCACCCCAACCGCGGGCTGATGACCGAACAGGGCATGAAGCACACCATCGCCTGCATCCAAGCCATGAAAGATGCCCTCGGCGATGCCGTCGGGTTAGCCCTCGACTGCGGCCCCGGACTCGTCCCCCAAGACGCGGTACGCCTCGCCAAGGCCGTCGAAGGGATGAACATCATGTGGCTTGAAGACATGCTCACCGGCGACTATGTACCCTATGTGTCAGCCGCCCAATACCGCGACGTCAAAAGCAAAACCAGCACTCCCATCCATACCGGCGAACAGATTTACCTACGCCAAAACTTCATGGAGCTGATTGAAACCCACGCCGTCGATATCATCGGACCCGACCCCCTCGACGTCGGTGGTATCGCCGAACTCAAATGGATTAGCGAATACGCCGACCTGCACGGCATCATGATGGCTCCCCACGGCACCGGCGATGGTATTTTTGGGTTAGCAGCCCTCGTCCAAGTCAGTGCCACCTTGCCCGACAACTACATTGCCTTTGAATACCCGGTAGCCCGCCCCGAATGGTGGTACGACATCGTCGACGGCTTGCCTAACCAAATCGTCAAAGAAAGCTTCATCGATGTCTGGGATGCGCCAGGCTTGGGCATCACCTTCAACGCCAACGCCAAAAAATATCTGGCCGCCGGCGATGAACGCTTCTTTGATTAGATCGCTGGCCGTTACATCATTTTAACTATGTAGTTCAAAGGAGCATTACAATGAAAATCACTGATCTCAAATGTGCAATCATGGGTGGCGCACCCATTATCCGCATCACCACTGATGCGGGCATCGATGGCTACGGCCAAGCCGAATTTTATAAATCTTATCTCAAGCCCCACGTGCTGTTTTATCGTGACATGATTATCGGACTCGATCCTACCAACGTCGAAGCGGTCATGCAACGCATCCGGCGCATGGGGGCATTCAAGCCGTGGGGTGCCGCCGTCAGTGCCATCGAAGTGGCCTTGTGGGACATCGCCGGCAAAGCGGCTGGGCTGCCCATCTACAAACTGTTGGGAGGCAAAGTACGCGACAAAGTACGCACCTACATCACTACTAACCGCTACCCGATGCCCACCCAGACCCCCGCCGAATATGTTGAAAACGTGCTCAAGATTCGTGAGTGGCCCGAACAATTCACGATTTTCAAGCAACCTATTTCGTTCCATAGCCCGATGGCCATCACCACCCCCAACTACAGCTACGGCGAGCGTCGCACCTGGGGCGTGCATTCCAACCGAGGCGTCATGACCGCCCAAGGCATGGCCCACACGGTGGCCTGTGTGGCGGCCATGAAAGAAGCCTTGGGGGACTCGATTGGTCTCGCACTCGATTGTGGTCCCGGCTTTATGCCCCAAGACGCAGTGCGCTTTGCCCAAGCCTGCGAACCCTACAATCTGCTCTGGCTCGAAGACATGCTGTCAGGAGACTACACCCCATTTGTGACCGCCGACCAATATCGTGATGTCAAAAACAAAACCAGTACACCGTTGCATACCGGCGAGCAGATGTATCTGCGCCAAAACTTCATGGAGCTGATTGAAAAACGGGCCGTCGATGTGATTGGACCCGACCCCCTCGACGTCGGCGGTATCGCCGAACTCAAGTGGATTTGTGAATACGCCGACATCCACGGTATCATGATGGCACCCCACGGCACCGGCAACGGGCTGATTGGCCTCGCCGCCTTGGTGCAGGTCTGTGCCACCTTGCCTGACAACTTTATCGCCTTTGAATACCCCAAAGCCAATCACCCCTGGTGGTACGAGATTATCGATGGGCTCCCCGACCAAATCGTCAAAGAGAGCTTCGTGGATGTCTGGGACAAACCAGGGTTGGGGATTAGTTTCCGCGTCAATGCCGCCAAAAAATATCTTGAGGCCGGCGATGAACGGTTCTTTGACTAGCGCACGCATACGAGATTTATCACCAGTACCGTAACCCAAGGAGTAATAAATAATGACCATCACTGCAATCAGTGTCAATCACAACACCTCTGCCTACATGGAGCTGATGCTGCGGTCGTTTGACGCCACCCATGACCCAAATCCGATTACCGCATGGGCGCTCTACGATAACGCATCGCACGACGACACCACGGCGCTGCTGGCCTATGCACAGCAGCGCGGCACGCCACTGCGCCAAAGTGGCTACGGCACGGACACGGCGTTCAATAGCCATGGGCACGTGCTTCGGCATGGCATACGCACCCACCCAGATAGTGATTATTATCTATTGCTTGATGCAGACGTGGTATTTACCCAAATGCAGACTATTCCACGCCTCATCGCCGAGCTCGAGGCACATCCGCAGGCCTGGGCGATTGGCGTCTGTCCATCGTGGGACGGAGTCAACGAAATCCCCAGCGACGCCCGCCAAGGCAACCTTGATATTTGTGATGCACGACTGCATCCCTGTTGTGCCGTGCTCCGCAACACGCCGTTATTGCAACGACTCATGGAGCACATCGGGTTGCATACCTACGTACAACACTATCCCAGCCACGACGAGTATCTCGATACCTGCAAAATGCTCACGCAGGTCATGCGCACCCACGACTTCATCCATCTGGTGAGTGATACAATTATGGTCAAACATTATTTTTGCACCTCATATGTCTGGGATTCGGCCGAATTAGCGGCCCAAAAGCGGGCTGATTGCCAGCACCGGCTCGCACAGTACCGCGACTAAGTCATACGTACAACCTCAGCCCAAGAAAGGAACAACATCATGAATGCCGAAGTCGAAATCGCCCAACTCCGCAGTAGAGTGGCCCAACTCGAAGCCCAATTAGCGTTTTTGTACGCCCATCTTGGAGTGACGTATGTGCCAGACCCAGATATCATCAACCAACCGGTGATTGATCTGCTCAAAACTGGTCACTACATGGATGCAATGAAAGCCTACATGGATATCCACAAGGCATCGCTCAGCAACGCCAAGGCAGCCGTAGACGCCCTCAATCAAAAATACGGCCGCG
>DBCF01000044.1:0-2034 GCA_002292925.1 Roseiflexaceae bacterium UBA965
TTGGGCATAGCCGATAGCGGCAGGGATGCCGCTGTCGGGCACGGGGATGACCACATCGGCATCTGCTGGGGATTCTTGTGCCAAAATCCGCCCAGCGGCAACCCGGGCCGAATGCAAGGTGTGTCCGTCGATTTGCGAATCGGGGCGGGCAAAGTAGATATATTCAAACAAACACAAGGCCCGTTTGCTGGCAGCATGCCGACCAATCGTGCGCGGGCCATCGGCATCAATGGCGATGACTTCGCCGGGGTCAAGCTCACGGATGAATGTGGCACCGATGGTGGCGAGGGCACAGGTCTCAGATGCCACCACCCAGCCCTTGCCCATTTGGCCGATACACAACGGATGCACGCCCCATGGATCACGCACCGCATATAGTGTGTCTTTGGTCAAAATCGTCAGACAATAGGCCCCTTCGGCGCGGGTCATCAGCGAATTAATCCGCTCGTCCCAGGTGGTACCGGGACCACCAGCCAGCATCTGCACGACCACTTCGCTGTCGCTGGTGGAGCTGAGCCCAAAGCCCCGTTGGAATAATTCGTTGCGCAAGGCATTGCCGTTGGTCAAATTGCCGTTGTGGCCGATGGCCAGCGGTCCGAGCGCACTCTGCACCACAAAGGGTTGGGCGTTGAGTAATTTGGAAGAACCGGTGGTGGAATAGCGGGTATGCCCGATGGCAACATGACCGGTGAGGGGGGCGAGGTTTTGTTCGGTAAATACTTGCGATACGAGTCCCATGTCTTTATGCATGTTGATACTCGCGCCATTGGCGACGGCAATGCCGGCACTTTCTTGGCCACGATGTTGCAAGGCATACAGACCAAAAAAAGTCATGCGAGCGACATCTTCTTCGGGAGCGAAAATACCAAAAATACCGCACTCATGATGTGGTTTATCGTCGTTATACACCGCGTCTCCTCCGTAGAATTCCCTCTCATTATAATATGGATTTGGTGGTTCCGAACGAATATGCATAATGTCGTTGGAGTTGGCGTGGTACAATTTTGCAAACAAGCAAAAGGAGTAGCAATGTTTGTCAATCAAAATTCATTTCTCATCATGGCTGTGATGATTTTGGCAGGGACGGCCTATTGGGCCAATCAAGGTGCCTGGCAACTCACCCGTATCGGCGTGCTGATTGTCGTCGCCGGCGTGTTAGCTATGATTGGCTGGTGGGCGCATCGCCAGGCCAACACAGACGCCGTGCCGGACGTGTTGGCTGGGGGCAAAATCGTCTTGGTCGAATATTATTCCGATTACTGAATGGCCTGCGTCATGTCAAAGCCCATCGTGGATGGGATCGAAAAAGACTACGCCGGTACCGTTCGTGTCTTGCGGATTGATGCCCGTAACGCTGATAATAGCGCCATTGCTGCCCAATTTGGCTTACGCATGACCCCCACCTATATTATTTTTGACCAAAATGCCTCAGAACAGTACCGCAGTACGGGTAGTCTCAATCGCGGTCAATTTGATGGCTTCGTCGCCGGATTGTTGGGCAAATAATCATCAATGAGCACCGTTGCTCTCGGCGCGGTGCGAAAGGAATCTCAATGAAGAGTTTTAGTGCATACCCATCGCGCCGTTCGATGGTGGTAGGTCGTGGGGGCATGGTCGCCACCAGTCACCCGTTGGCCGCCCAAGCGGGCTTGCAGATGCTGGCCCAAGGGGGCAGCGCCGCTGACGCCGTAATCGCTGCCGCCGCCGTACTCAATGTGGTTGAGCCGATGAGCACGGGGATTGGTGGTGATGCCTTTGCGTTGGTTTATGACGTCAAAAGCAAAAGTGTCAAAGCCCTCAACGGCAGTGGTCGTGCCCCCCAAACCTTGAATCGCGAGGTTTTTGCGCAACAAGGATTAACCAAAATCCCCCTCACCGGCGTGTTGCCCATCACTGTCCCTGGTGCAGTCGCTGCCTGGGATCAACTCATCCAGGCCCATGGCAAACTCGATTTCGCCACGATTTTGGCGCCAGCCATCCGTTATGCACGTGACGGCTTTGCCGTCAGCGAAATCATCGCTCGGGGCTGGGCCT
>DBCF01000044.1:2054-6599 GCA_002292925.1 Roseiflexaceae bacterium UBA965
CCGAAGCCAAATTGCGCCTCCATCCCGATGCCGCCCGAATTTATCTGCCCAATGGGCGGGCACCCCGCATGGGCGAAGTGGTGCTACAACCCGAATTGGCACAGACATTTACCGAAATCGCCCGTGGTGGCGCCGAAACCTTTTATCGTGGTGCTTTGGCCGAACGCATCGTCGCCAATCTGGCCCGTGATGGTGCCTATCTGTCGCTGGCTGATATGGCTGCCCACGTCAGCGATTGGGTTACCCCTGCCACCGCGAAATACCGCGGCTATGACGTGTTTGAATGCCCCCCCAATGGCCAAGGGTTGACTGCCTTGATTGCCCTGCGTATCCTCGACGGCTTTGATTTGGCCAGCCTGCCGGTCAATTCACCGGCGTCGTTGCATCTGCAAATCGAAGCGATGCGCCTGGCGTTTGCCGATGCGGCCCGCTATATTGCCGACCCGGCATTTGTCGATGTGCCGATTGATTTCTTGTTGTCCGAGGCATACATCGCTACCCGGCGCGCCTTGATTGATCCGACCCGTGTGGGTGATTATGGCGCTGGGGAATTGCCGATTGCGCATGATACCGTCTATGTGACGGCAGTTGACGCCGAAGGCAATGCGGTGTCGTTTATCAACAGTCTCTATTACGGCTTTGGGTCGGGAGTGGTGGCGGGTGATACCGGGATTTGTATGCAAAACCGTGGTGCCTGTTTCGTACTCGACGAAGGTCACCCCAATGTGCTGGCTCCTGGCAAGCGCCCCTATCAAACCATCATCCCCTGCATGGTCACCAAAGAGGGCGAATTATGGTCGAGCTTTGGGGTGATGGGGGGATTTATGCAACCCCAAGGGCATGCCCAGATGCTGGTCAATATGATTGACTACGGCATGAATCCCCAAGAGTCACTCGATGCCCCGCGCTACGAATTGCTTGAGCCATACAATGGCGACCGCACGTTGGCACTCGAGCATGATGCAGAGACCCAACAAGCCTTGCGTGAACTCGGCCATGCAGTGGTACCGGCCAGTGTGGGTGGTTTTGGTGGTGGGCAGATTATCAATATGGAAAACAATGTGGCGTTTGGGGGATCTGATCCACGCAAAGATGGTAGTGCGGTGGCATTGTAAACAGGGATAGTAGGTATACATGCGTAGGGTAATTCGTTGGTTGGGGGTTGTGGGCTGTGTATGGTCGTTATGGGCCTGTCAAACACCGACGTCGTGGCAAGAAGTCGTCAATCAACCGACTCCGTTGCCACGGGGTGGTCGAGTAACGATTGCGGTGCCCGATGATGTCGCTACGGTAGTGCCGTGGCAGGTGACCAGTCGGGCGAGCGAGTTGTTTGTGTCATTGACGCATAGTGGTTTAATGCGACTTGATGATCATGGTGCCCCCCAACCCGAATTACTCGCCGATTGGAGTGCCAGTAGTGATGGGCGTGTCATCACTGCGACGTTGCATGCCGACCTCAAATGGTCGGATGCGACGCCACTGACTAGCGCCGATGTGGTGTTTACCTATACGGCACTCAAATCATTGGTGGCAACAGCACCCGTTTTGGCAGAATTACGCCATATTACTGATGTTACGGCGTCCGATCCGTTGCACGTGCGCTTCACGCTCGATGCGCCGTATGCGCCGTTATTGACGTTGTGGGCGTTACCGATTTTGCCCAAAAAAGTACTGGCCACCCAGTCAATCTCTAGTATTAATTTGCGTAATTTGGCAACCACTGCGGGTGCGTTTACCTACAAAAGTGTCGATGCCAACGGGGCGATTGTGCTGATGTCTAATCCCAATTATGTGCAAGGAGCACCACTGCTCGACGAAATCGTCCTCATCCCTAATAGTCGTGATGCAACGATGGTGGCGGGGGTTGGTAATGGCACGATTGATATCGCCGAACTTCAAGAAGCACCTCAACTCAACACAACCAACCCATTTAGTCACACCCAATATGCCCAAAATGTTTTTGGGGTGGCGGCGTTTAATCTGCGCCCCAATCATCTCTTTGCTGATAGTGCTTTGCGCTTGGCGGTGCAACAGGCGGTGAGTCAGACCACAACGTTGGAAATGGTGTTGCCCCAAAGCTGGGCTGCTACTCCCATCACTATCACCACAACTGCAGTGCTGAGTGATGCCAAGTCGTTACTCGATGCCGCTGGTTGGGATACTCGTGATAGTGCCGGTATTCGCCAAAAAGCAGGTGTATCGTTGCAGGCGACAATCCTTGCCCCAGCAGATAATCCGCGTTTGCTTGCGCAGGCTGACCGCTATGCGAATGCCATCCAAGCACTCGACGTGGCGGTGGTACGCCGTAATCTGCCGCATGCCGAATATGTGGCACAGCTGATTCCACCATATGATTTTGACATCGCGTTGCTTGAATTGGGCAATGGGCGGAGTAGTGCCCAATACGCCGATACCTGGCTGTATGACCCTGATTTACGAGCGTTGTTTTATGGGGGTGAACGGAATCAGGGCGCCCCTGATATCCGTGGATCACTCAACATTGCGGGTTTTGCTGATAGTGCGTACGACCAAGCTAGTGATAGTGCAATGAAGACCTATGCCATAAATGCACGTGGCGCCGCATTGGCGAATGCCGCCCAACGAGCCCGTATACTTGTGCCATATGTCGTACTATATCGCCCCACCACCACCGTAATCTATGGTCGGCGCTTGCGGGTACTTACCGGCTCATTGCGCTTTGATGCGCCGTGGTATGCCACCAACGCAGCGCGGTGGTTTGTGCAGCCGTAGTGGTCTATCGAGTGCCCACTACGGCTGGTGTGCGCCATGTGTTTTTAGGCGCTATAGCCAATAAACCGCATAGCTGTCAAGGCCAACGTCCGTGCCACATGAATTAAATCAGCCACCGGCACTGATTCGTCTGGTTTGTGTGCTAGGCGGACATCGCCTGGACCATACATCACGGTGGGGATACCCCCGTGGATGACCAGCAAGCGCATGTCGGCGCCGTAGGTCATCCCTTCGATGGCCACTTCGCCCCCCAGCGCTTGATGAGCGCCGGCCAATGTGCCGACAATCGGGTGATTGACGTCGGTTTCGGCTGGTTCAAATGTACCGCCCCACCATTCGATGAGTGGTGGGTGGTCGCGTAACCACGGGTCATTGGCGGCGGCCTCGGCCACAGCTAGCTCGAATTCACGCCGCGCGGCGTTGGAATCTTCGCCGATGCCGATGCCGTAACGGCCTTCGGCGATGAGTTCTTCGGCCACACTCGACGGCCAATTGCCAGCCCGCACGGTGCCGATGCTCAACGGGTAGGGCAGATGATAGTTGGCAAACAACGGGTGGCGCATCCGGGCATTGCGACGGGCTTCGAGTGCGACCAGTGCCTGATGGACGACCATGTATTTTTCGATGGCACTGACCCCTTCTTCGCGGTAGCAGCCGTGGGCCGACAGACCATAGACGGTGATGCGTACATTGTGGGCACCGGCTTGGGCAGGGGCGATTGCCATGCGGGTCGGTTCGGGGATGATGGCAGCATCGGCAGTGTAGCCTCGCACGATGCTCGCGAGTGTGCCACAGCCACCGTCTTCTTCGCCAATTACACTTTGCAGATGCAAGCGTCCATTGAGTTGTACGCCGGCTTTGTGGATGGCGCGCACCGCCCACAGGGCTGCCACGAGGCCGCCTTTCATGTCGAGGGCGCCACGGCCATACATACGTCCGTCAACGATTTGGCCTTGCCAAGGGTGGTGGCTCCAATTGGCGTGGTCGCCTTCGGGCACGACATCGATGTGTCCGTTCAAAATCAATGAACGGCCACCGCGGTCGCTCCCCAATGTGCCGACGACGCCTAAGCCACTGGCACGCTCGATTTCCCACGAAAATCCTGGGTGCTGTTGTAGACTTGCAAAGTCGATATCCCAAACATCGACTTCGAGACCACTATCGCTCATGGCATGGGCGATGCGCCGTTGGGCTTCATCTTCGTGGGCGCCAAAGCTTTGATAGCTCACCAGTTCAGCCAAAAACGCCAGCATCGCCTCACTATCGAGGTGGTCGAGGACACGTTGCTCGGTGGCGGTAATATTCGTCATGGTCTATTCCTTTTGGGCACCTGCAAATCATGCAGGTGCCCGCTGTATGTATGGTGTTGCTGTGGTCGATTAATCGCGCAACAACGGCCGGGTCAAGCAGGTGGGGCCGCCTTCGGCTTTGAGCGAAATCTCGTTGCCGCGGTAGGTTTGTACTTCACAACCGGCATCGGCTAGCAAGCTGGCCGTAATCGGGTTGCAATCGAGCATCAAGCAGACTTTGGGGGCAATAGCAAGGACGTTGGTGGCCATGCTGTCGTATTCTGATGCCGGAATCTCGATGAGCTTCATGTTGCGCCGTTTGAGTTCTTGATAAAACCCAGTGGGCATCAACGGCAAATGCACCACTGCCATGTCGTGATCGACCATCGAAATAAACGACAACAAATGCAAACAGGCTTCGGGACCGGTGTAGTACGGCAAATCATAAGACAGCACCGTCACCCCTTTGGGTTCGAGCATCGCTTTGAGCTGGCTGACGGCGGCG
>DBCF01000014.1:0-23106 GCA_002292925.1 Roseiflexaceae bacterium UBA965
ATTCATTCGCCGCTATTCGCCCTCGAGGACGGGTTCAATGTCGCGGTTGGTTTTGCGCAACGGCACTTCGGGCAACAGAAAGATGATGAGCAGAAACGACAGCGCCACCAACCAAATGGCATCATTATAGATTTGGGTAATACTGCGCGCAAAGGCTCGTTTGATGGCTAAGCCGATATCGGTCGCGGTACTGCGGGCTTCTTTGACGGCGGTTTCGCGGGCTGTGGTAAATCCATCGAGGATTTTGGGAAGGGCGGCAGCCGTCAATGCACCACTGGCAATCCCTTGTTTGAGTTCATCGGGTACCATCGGGTTGGCTGCGATGGCGGCTTTGGCGGCGGGGTCACCGTCGCGGACAGCTGCGGTGATTTGGGTGGTGAGGGCATCAAACTGCGTATTGACTCCATTAATCATGGCGCCTTCGATCGATTGATTCCCCGTCACATCAGCACTGAGCGAATTCCGGAGCGTTGCGCTGTCGAATTGTTGTTGGTAGGCGATGGGCATCGTGTCAAAAATGGGTTTCATTTCGACTTTGATTTGGGCGGTCAACGTGGTCGTCAAAATTACCCCAAAAATTGCCGCGCCGGTGGCTTGCCCTAGTTGTTGGAAGAATTGCCGATTGGCTACTGCCGTACCTAGGTAGGCAAACGGGACGGCGTTTTGCATGGCGAGGTTCAACAACGGGATGGTGGGTCCGAGCCCAAGCCCGAGAATCAACATGCGCCACACCACGTCACGACTTTTGCTGTCGACATTGAGTTGTGTCATAAAGTAGAAGCCAATTAACATCGTGCCAAAGCCAAACAAAATGAACGGTTTGTAGCGACCAGTGCGAGCAACCAGTTGTGATGCGACAATACTGCCGACCACAAAGCTGAGCATCAAGGGAATTTGGGCCGTACCTGCTTCAGTCGCACTGACACCCGATACGTTGACCAAAAACAACGACAAGAACAAAAATGCCCCAAAGAACGCTGCTCCATTAAGGAATGACGTGAACATGGTCACGCTAAAAATCTGATCCTTGAAGAGCGAGAGTTTGATGATGGGTGAGGCGGCTTTGGTTTCGGCATAGAGAAAGAGTGCCCCAAAGACAACGGCCATTGCAAATAACCCGATGATTAATGGTGAGTCCCAGGCATGGATTTCTTTGTCGAGGGTTAATGCTAGCAAGAGTGGCACCACCGACAGCACCAGTGTGCCGGCACCAGCCCAGTCGATGGCTGCTTTGATTCCGCTCGCTAACGTGGGCATGGTGCGCAAAATAAAGAAGAAGGCCAAAATACCAATTGGCATATTGACATAGAAAACCCAACGCCAACTCAAGCTATCTGTGAGGAATCCACCCAAGAAAGGACCGATAATACTAGACAACCCAAATACGGCCCCAAACAGCCCCATGTAGCGGGGCCGTTCTGCTGGTGAAAAAAGGTCGGCGGGAATAGCAAAGGCGGTTGATGTCAGTGCGGCAGCGCCCAGCCCTTGCAATACACGGAAGCCGATGAGCTGGAAGATGTCTTGCGATATACCACACAGAATCGAGCCGAGTAGAAACACGGCAATCCCGGTAAGTAACACAATCCGGCGCCCAAATAGGTCAGACAATTTACCATAAATCGGTACCATGGTGGTACTCGCGAGTAGATAGGCTGTTGATGTCCATGCCACATAATCGAGGCCTTGTAAATCTTTGATAATGGCAGGCATGGCCGTTGACACAATGGTTTGGTCAAGTGCCGACAAGAACAATCCGAGCATGACGCCCACCAAAATAATTATTTTGGTACGATGTGGGAGCGTTTCAGCGTAGTCGATACGCTCGTGTGGGGAGGTGCTCACAATGAATCCTTCGATAAATACGGTAACATGAGGTGCATTGTAGCGCAAAACTGTTCGATGATGTGGGGTGGCACATCATGCAACAGGGTTGTCATGCGTCGTAAGTGGATTTTTTTCATGCGCGAAATCATGTGGGCGCCTTGATCGGTCAGCCAGATGCGGCGAATCCGTCGGTCGTTTTCATCATCTTGGCGCATCACAAAGCGGTCGATTTCGAGACGGTCAATTAATTGACTTGCACTCCCGATTGATAATTTTAAGGCAGCTGCGACGGTGGTAATCGTCATTCCTTCGCCGACATCGAGCAAATATAATACTGCAAACCGTGACATCGACATGTCGTGATCTTGGAGCGCCTCGAGTACATCGGCAATGACGGTCATCGAGATCTGGCTCATCAGATCGTTTACTTGGTTGATGTGGATACCGGATTGAACTACGTTTGCCATCGTTGTGGTGCGCCTTTCGTGTCAAAGTGTTGCATTGCGGTTACGTGATAAATCCCTGAAATAACTGTGAAATAACAGAAGACACGTAACTACTGTAAACGACGTCGTACCCTTCCGATTTGTTCAATGTCAAGTGTGTTTCGGGCAATCAACCCGCTAATATCTATTCCTGCACAACATTGAGCCAGATCAATATAATATGCAATGACTTCGTATCAATCGAAAATTGAGTTGTAAATGAGAAATATTCATAATGTAAATATAGCATTAAAATTTACATTTAAACCAGAATAACTGCGTCGAAAAACGACTAAAACTGTGTAAATAGGATGTTTATTGCATGAAAATAGGTAATTATGCACAAAATTCTAATTAATGTTTACTTTTTTGATAAAAGATCTCACCGTATGATTTTTCGGATCATACGGTGAGGAGTGCGAAGAATTATGGGTCGCGGACAATAACGTGTAACGATTGTCCACCATGCAGACTACACGTAAACGAAAAATCACCGGCGCTCCGGTAGTACTGGCGGAACTCTTGGTGTGGTGCAATCACACTGCCGGCCACAGTCACCGGTTGCGAGCTTTGGTTCGCAATTACCAATGTATCACGCTGACCACGCACGAGATTGATAGTGGTTGGCAGTGTCGTATTGGTATCAGTAATCGTGATCCGGAACGTGCGCTGGGTGTCAAGGTAATGCCAGACGGCATAGCCACTGACCACAAGTATGGCGAGTGCACTAACCACTAGCCACCGCCTCATCAACGGACCTCAAGTGGGACGACGACGCTCCCTGCATTGGCAAAGGTGAGTGTGACTGGGACGGTTTGGCCTTTGGTGAGTGCGTTGCTGAGTCCCATAATCATGACATGGAACCCGCCAGATTTCAGCATTTGGGTGCCGTTAGCGGGGATTGGGATGCCACCTTCAGCAGGGTGCATATTCATCATGCCGTTATCGTTGGTCACGGTATGTAATTCGAACATCATCGCGAAATCGCCTGTAGCAGCCACGAGGGTATCGGCGGCACCGCTGTTGGTGATGGTCAGATAGGCGGCGCTATTGTCGCCACTTGGGCTACTGCGGACCCAAGCATCGCTGATGCTGAGGGTTTGGATGCTGGCCACCGGCGTGCTGGCTGGTGCAATCGAGGTTGTGTTGCCACAGGCAACCAACAAGTAAACGATCAGGATGAGTGTGGTAATACGTGCAAACATTGGTGTATTCCTTCATGTGGCTAATGCCAAATGTTATTCATTGATGAGTGCGGTAATATCGTTTTGGGTATCGGTCAGGTCACTGCCAAAGCCAATCAAAAGTCGACGTTGGCCTTGTTTGTCAATCACGGTGAGCGTAGACGTGTGATCCATGGCGTATTTGAGTGCCGAATCAGGGAGTTCACGGCGTTGCGCCCCGGCCCCGTAGGCTTTGTAGACCTGGGCGAGGGTGGTGGGGTCGCCGGTGAGCGCCACAATTTGACTATCAAAGCGGTCAACGAATTGTTTGAGGCGAGCGACGGTGTCGCGTTCGGGGTCGACGGTGATAAACAGCATGGTGACGCTGTCTTGTTGGCTCCCCAAGCGGTTGCGCAGAATCTGCATGTCGGACAAGGTGGCTGGGCAGATATCAGGGCAATTGGTGTACCCAAAAAAGATCATTACCACTTTGCCACGTTGGTTATTGAGCGCAAAGGGTTGGTTGTTTTGGTCGGTCAATACAAATTCATACGCTGGGTCAGGTGGCGTTAGTTGGGTGTTTTTGAATTGATACGAACCACAGCTGCTGAGGATAATCAATAGCAACAGGCACACCACTACTAATTGGCGCGTGCGGATTATATTCATCTTGGTGCTCCACGTGTTTTATCAAAAAGAAAATGTGCGGGGGTGAAATTGGGGGGATGGAGTGCAGGCAGAGGGAAGATGCCGAATAGAATGGGGATGATTAGCGCATACTGGTGGCTAAAGAGATGCAATACGTTCACCGATTCATCTCCCCAGATGGCGACATGCACAGCGCTAGGGAGTGGTGTAGCACTGGTGAATTGGTGCTGATTGCTGGTAATGGTTGGGGTTGTCTGGGTCATATCACAGACGAATTGGCTGTGGCGTGATGGCTGCATTTGTGGCGCACAGTGCACGATACAGTGCCACGGCAACGCCAATGCGACGGCAATGGCGAGTATCGCGCTGAAATAGTGTTGGTGCCAAATGGTGCGCATCGTCGTTACTCCCTGTTAGGAGTATTGTACTACGATATGCTAGCTGGGTTCGGTACTTGTGTGATTGGTTTGCGTGGCAAAAAAAGTACGGCAATCAACATCAAGAGCCCACAGGGTAACGCCGTGACGAGGGCCCATTGCAGACTAAATTTGTCACCGAGCCAACCGAGGATGGGCGTACTAATCGTAAACCCGACCTCACCGAGGGTCAAAATCCCGGCACTGACTGCGGCGGTACGATTGGGAGCAAGTTGCACGCCCAAGGTGATAGCAGTCGGCGTGGCACCGGCAACCGATGCGCCCAGCAAAATAAACGCTGCAAAGACGACGTATTGGTCACGACTAAGCAACAGCATACTCGCCGCCCCAATCATGGTGAATGCGGCCACCATCAGCACGGCACGAGCTCCGTGGCGGGTGACCAGTATCCCGTTGATGAGGCGAAATAACGCGGTGGCAGATTGGAACCCTGCCAACGCCGCACCACTAATCAATGGATTGGCGCCTAACGTGTCGAGGTAAATTGGTGACCAGGTTTGGCCGACGTTCGACGAGAAAGTGACCACTACAATCATAAATCCCAGCAGGGCTAACTCGCGGTGTTGCCCAATCACGCGGATAGCTTCAAAGGGATGGCCGCTCTCTTCGACAATTCCCGAACCAGGGAATTTGGCAAATACAATCAATATCCAAATGGGAATACTAGTGAAGCTAGCCAACCACATAACAGAAATAAACGTCCAGCCGATGCTCAGTAGATAGCCACCAAGTAATGCGCCGACGATAGAGGCGATATTCCATGAGGCTTGGAATGGGTCAATGATGCGTTTGCGCCGTTCCCGTTCCCAATCAATGATGACGGTCGTACAGGCGACGAGCATGGCGCCGAACCCCACACCCCAGCCGACGTTGACGGCAAACAACATGAGTTGCGATGGGGCGAGTGCGAGACAGGCGTGCGAAATTAGCAAAATTGGCACGGTGACAATGAGGGTTTTGCGGGCACCATAGCGCCCCACAATATTCCCGCCAAACAACATCGATACCATGCTGAGTCCGGCGCCGACCACCGCAATTAATCCGACAGAGGTATACGAAATGCCCAACTCGCGGATTAAATCAATCCAGGCCACATTGATGACACTAAAAATTAAGGCAGTGTGGATATACAACAAAAAGGTCACAATCATTGACCAGTCATGTGACCCATATAAATACAAGCGTTTGGTGGCCATACTGCCTCGATAAAAGACTATGTGAGCATTGTACCTTGCTTATATGCCACGTGTGGGGCAGGGGAATGCAACAAACTGCTGATGCATGAATACACAATGCATCAGCAGTGCCACGCGGCAAGGAAATGGTGGCTTATTGGGCTTCGGACAATGCGTTCAGCAGAGTGGCCATTTCGATGGCGGCAGTGGCGGCTTCAAACCCTTTGTTGCCCATTTTGCTGCCGGCGCGTTCGATGGCTTGTTCGATGGTTTCGGTGGTGACTAGCCCAAAAATACATGGCACACCGGTGAGGGTGCTGATTTGGGCGACTCCCGATGTAACGCCAGCGGTGACATGGTCGTAGTGGCTCGTCGCACCCCGAATGACACAGCCGAGGGTGATGATGGCATCATAGCGGTTGCTTTGGGCCATTTTTTTGGCAACCACGGGGATTTCGAATGATCCGGGTACCCAGGCCACATCTACGGTGTCCGTGTCAACGCCGTGGCGGGCCAGCCCATCGAGGGCGCCGTCAAGCAAGCGTTGGGTAATAATGTCGTTCCAGCGGCTGACGACGATGGCAATGCGTAATCCAGTGCCGACGAAATGTCCAGTGTACTGTGGCATGCGTATCTCCTATTGTTTACAAAAAACTACTGATTCATTACCGCTTTGTGTTGATTCATCATTGCATGGCGGTAGGCAACGAGTTGTGCCACGCTGGTCATGATGAGCTGATGGCGTTGACAAAATTGTTCTAATTGCGGGCGGCGGGCCATGGTGCCATCGTCGTTCATAATTTCGCAGATTACCGCAGCCGGGCGTCGCTCTACGAGTTCGGCATAATCAACGCCTGCTTCGGTGTGACCACGGCGTACGAGTACCCCCCCGCGCCGTGCCCGCAGCGGGAAGACGTGACCGGGGCGTGCCAAATCGCTCGGGGTACTGCGTGGGTCAATGGCGACTGCAATGGTGCGGGCCCGGTCAGCTGCCGAAATGCCGGTGGTGACCCCGGTTGTAGCTTCAATCGACACGGTAAATGCGGTACCGGTGCGTGACTGATTATCATGACACATCGGCGGTAATGCTAAGGCATCACAGATCTCTTCGGCGAGTGCGAGGCAAATCAGCCCCCGCCCATGCACCGCCATAAAGGCAATCGCTTGGGCATTGGCGTATTCGGCAAGGATGAGTAAATCACCTTCGTTTTCGCGATCTTCGTCGTCGACCACGACTATCATTTGGCCGCGGGCGAGCGCTTCCAACGCTGTTTCGGTACTATGTAACATTGCTGACTCCATAGGCGCTAGTGAGCCGTTCGACATATTTGGCCATGATATCGACTTCAAGGTTGACAGGGGTGCCGACGGACTGATGCCCCATGGTGACGACTGCTTGGGTGTGGGCAATCATGGCGATGCCAAAACTGGTATCGTCGAGGGCAGCCACGGTCAAACTGACCCCGTCGACGGCGATATACCCTTTCATGACGATGTATTTCAATAAATCGGCAGGTGGGGTAATGGTGATGAATTTCGATTCGCCTTCGTGGCGAATCGCTGTGATATGGGCGATGCCGTCGATATGGCCTTGCACGGAGTGCCCACCCATGCGCCCACCATAGGTCAGGGCACGCTCGAGGTTGACGGGGTCGCCGTTGCGGAGTATGCCGAGATTGGTACGGCGTAGGGTTTCGGGTGATAACCCCACCAAAAACGTCGTTTCGCTCTGCGCGGTGACGGTCAAGCAAACGCCTGCCACGTTGATACTATCGCCGATTTGTGTGCCCTGGAGCACGGTATTTGCCTGAATCAATAGCGTGTTGTCGCGTTCAAGCCCGGTGTTTGCTGTGATGACGATACCTTGTTCTTCGACGATGCCAGTAAACATTGATTATTCCTTTGTATGGTAATGCGGGTGTGCAAAAATGCTGGGGCGACAGGCGTGAATATATACATCAGATGCGATCTGTTGCACGTCGATGATGGTGAAACGTTGCCAGTCAACGAGTTGGCCCAAGCCCTCACCACCGATTGGCCCAGGAGCCTGCGGATTGCCGATAAAGCCGGGCGCGATAAAGGCATGCACTTCGTCGATGCAATCATGATCACTAAACACCCCTGCAAGGCCACTACCGGCTTCGATGAGGAGATGGTTGATGCCAAGCCTATACAGGTGTGTCAGTACATCGGGTAATGCAATCGGGGTGTTGCTACTACAGTGGACATCGACCCCGGCCTGACATAATGCATTGCGCCACGATTCAGGGGCTGCCGTACTCGTAAACACGAGCGTGGGCGCATCAGTGATATCAAAGAGGCGCGCGGTGGCTGGTGTGCTGCCGTGGCTGTCGATGAGTATGCGCCAGGGTGTATGGGCTGCCGTGATGCCTCGTACCGTTAATTGAGGATTGTCACGCACTGCGGTGCCACTACCAGTGATGATGGCGTCGACACGATTGCGGATTTGGTGGACGATGTGCCGGCTCTGTTGGCTACTAATCCATTGGCTGACGCCGGTATGGGTGGCGATTTTGCCATCAAGACTCATGGCGTATTTGAGCGTCACAAATGGGCGTTGGTATTGTAGACGCCACCGAAACGGCGCAATGGTGAGTGCGTCACTCTGGTTGGGTGGCGGGATTTGGATGACGTCGATGCCGTGGGCAGTGAGAATAGATTGCGCGCCGTGGGGGGGCATGCGGGGATCGCCATCGCGAAAGACAAAATAGACCCGGGCGATACCGGCGGCGATGATGGCATCGGTGCAGGCTGGGGTGCGCCCTTGGAAGGTACAGGGCTCGAGGGTGACATACAAATCGGCGCCGCACGCATCGGCTCCAGCCATGGCGAGGGCGACCCGCTCGGCATGTGGCCCGCCGGGAGGCTGGGTGGCACCAAATCCTACCACCTGCCCCGCACGTATGACTACCGCCCCTACCGGTGGATTGGGACTGGTGGTGCCTTGTACACTGGCGGCGAGGTCAAATGCTTGTTGTATGGCTTGTTGATCGAAATTCACCAAAAAACCACCCGTCTATCGTGTATAGGGCGGGTGGTATACATACGTATCTCTTCACGATGTTGCACGTGAAGCAGGTACAGGTAGATATACGCAGCCTTCTTTCATCCGGACTATACCGTCGGCCCCGGAGTCGCACCGGTGTCATGCGGCCGTAACCGCTCGCGGGCTTGTCGTCAGACTTACCGCCGGTGGGGAATTTCGCCCCGCCCTGAAGGTGTGCAATTGTTGTGCATAACTATAACAAAAACTCCACGGGACTGCAAGTGTCCGGTGGAGTTTTTGTGATTATGCGGGTGCGTTTCAGTTAGTTACCAAACATGACATCGCTGGTATTACGCACTTTGACGGGGGCGAGTGAACTTAGTGAACTGTCGTTGCCCAGTTGCCCATTACTATTGCGGCCCCAGCACCATACTTCGCCCATGGTGTTGCTTAGGCAGGTTTGTTTGCCCCCGCTACTGACACCTGTGATGGTGCCGGTGGTGGCTGCATAGGTGGTTTTGAGTGCCACAGCGCGGGTTTTGGCGGCGATAGTACCATCACCGAGTTGGCCGGATGTGTTGGCACCCCAACAGGAGAGGATGTTGGTTGCAGAGACGGCACAGGTGTGATTGCCGGTACTTTGGCCGAGGATTGCGATATTGGTGAGTCCGGCGGATACTGCGACCAAGCTGGTGGTGGTTGAACCATTGCCCAGTTGGCCGTAGGCATTGAGCCCCCAACACCAGACGGTTTTGTCACCAAGGAGGGCGCAGGTATGCGCATTCCCAGCGCTAATGGCAACAACATTGGTAAACACCGCATTTGCGGCTTTGGTGACCCGTACGGCGCCTTCTCTGGCAACCGCGGTGCCGGCACCGGTAGCGCCATCGCTGTTGTCACCCCAGCACCAGGCACTTTTGTCACTGAGGACTGCACAGGCGTGATCGGTGCCCACACTAATGGCAGTAACGGTGCTGAGTGTGGTTTTGGATGCTTTTTCGACTTGGACGGCAAAACTAGAACTATCGCTGGTGCGGTCGCCTAATTGACCTTCACCGTTATCGCCCCAACACCACACCGTACCATTGCTTTTGAGGGCACAGCTGGCATTGGTGCCGACGCTGATGGCACTGACGTTGGTGAGGAATGTTCCACTACTGTCGGTAGTGACTTGTACGGCACCACTCGAATCGGTGGTAGTGCCATCACCGAGCTGACCGCTACTGTTGTCACCCCAGCACCAAGCACTACCGTCACTGGTACGGGCGCAGGTATGACTATTGCTGGTTGCAATCGAGGTGAAACCTGTGAGCGATGGTTTGGTGACGAGGGATGCGCGAGTTGATTTGGCACTTACAGAGTTGTCACCGAGTTGGCCAAAGCGATTGCGGCCCCAGCACCAAGCATTCCCGTCGTTGGTGATGGTACAGCTGTGATCGCCGCCTACTGCGGTAGTCTTGGCGGTGGTAGTATCACTGAGACATTTATATAGACGCACATCATCGATATACCAGCCGTAATTGTCACCAGCTGAATCAGTGCCGATGCGGAAGCGGAATCGGACTGGGCTGCCTGCCAGAGTACTCAAGTCGACTTTGCTCGATATATAGCCACTACTTGCACTGACAAATGCCTGGCGAGTTTTGAGGATGTTTGTGCTACTGACCCCTGGGGCTGTACCAGTAGCGGTGACAGTTCCGTTGTAGCCGTTGGTGGTGATGAGTGAGCCCGCATCAGTCCACGTCGTGGAATTATTGATGCTGTATTCTAAGACACCACCATCATAAAACTCTGCAGTGGTTGAAATATAGTTGGAGCTTTCAAATTCAAACGAATGTTTGAAGGTCAAAAATGCCCCGGCCGGAATAGTCAAGTTTTTGACCATATTGATTGAGCTGTCGGTGGTCGAGCCTAAATTATAGCCCCACAAATTACCGACACCACTGGTGGCGTATTTGCCGTTGCCATAGATGTCGAGGCTGCCGGGGTTGTACCAGACTACTTTGGGCTTTTGGGCGGCCCAATTCCCACTGGTAGCGATTTCGAAATTGTCGGCCCAGACTGTGACGGGTGTTTGCCCAGCACTACAAAGCACCGCATCGGTGGCTGGGGCGTTGGTGGGGGTGGTGAGCATTTCGGTGGCGGTGACCGCATTGGCGACTTGCGTGCAGTCTGCACTGCTCATGCTGGCGATGCCTAAGGTGACCAAATCACTACAGGCCGTGTTGAGGGCCACGCCGAGATCATAATAATCGCTGCCCGAGGTTAAATAGGTGGTCAAGACGCGGTAATAGAGCTGGGCGACTTTGGTACTGCCTATTCCGGTGATGGTTTGACCGTTGAAGGTATCGCCATCGACCATCAAATATGCGGCTTTATTGTTGACGCCGCTATTGGTGTGGACACCGCCTGAATCGTTGCTACCACCGTAGCTCGGATCATCAGGAGTAGTAAAATTGACATAATAGCTAGTATCAGTCATTTTATCGGGGTGTAGGAAGTCCGCAGGGGTAGACATTGAGCGGATCGCCCCGATAGGCAAATCTTCACCCAACTGCCAGCGTACATTGCTCGCATCGTTGCTACTGCCGGCATAGGCGAGGTCAATTAATTCGCCAAACACGTCGGACATGGATTCGTTGATGGCACCTGATTGGAAGTAATAAAAGAGGGAGGCAGTCCGTTCGGTGATGCCATGGGTTAATTCGTGTGCAACCACGTCGTCAGCTGACGCAAATCCTGGTCCATAGGTCATTTGCACGCCATTCCAGTAGGCGTTTTCAAACGGGCATACTTCGCCTTTGGGGCAGTAATTGACCAACGAAATCAAGCGCATCCCTTTGTTGTCAATGCTGTCGCGACCAAGGACTTGAAAAAAGTAGTCATAGGTGGCTTTGGTGTATTCCCATGCAATATTGACGTCGGCGTTACTACTTGGGGTGTTGCTATTGAGTCGTGCGGCTTTGGCATCGGTGTTGCAGTTGTTGTTGGAATCATAATCGGTATCCATCACATTATTGCTATTGCACACCCGTTGATTGAGGGCATATGCGATTTGATTGAAGTGCAGTGTCACAATACCATTGTTGGCGTTGACGAGTACGAGTTCGCGAATTGGGTCTGCGCCGCGTTGGCCACGCACTTCGGTACGCCAATTGAGGGTGGTGATTTGGGTGCCGGGGCCACCGAGGAGTTGCGGGTTGTAGATCCACAATGTCGATTTGGCTACGCTCAGTGTGTCGGCGGCTATACCGTATTGTTTGGCGATGTAGTTGCGGGCAATGGTGCTTGCGTTGTCGCTATCAATGCTGGGCGTGGTATTGAGCGTGATATTTGGCAAAATTTCGCCATTGACTGAGGTGACATTGCGTTGTTGGTTGACATGGACGTTGAGTTCGCCGCCCATCACGGGGATGGTGCGATAGACCTGCTGGAAACGCACAAAGCCATCAGCATTGGCGGTGCGTTCTTGTTTGAGTAAGGTAAGTTCGGTTTGTTGGCTACGCACGCCGACGATTTGACCGTAGGTACCCAAAAACGCTCGGGCGACTTGTTCATCGCTGGCGTTTGCGGCAAGGCTCCGTGGCTTGGGAACGGCGTTTTGGGGTGGGATGGTGATGAATTTGACGGGACTGTTGGTGTCTGATTGCCAGATTTTGGCGCCATTTTGGGTATCGGTTGCAAGTTGCTGTACTGCATCGGTGTCAGTTGCTGTTTGAGCCGTTGTACTGGTGTAATTGCCACTCAAGGCGAGTACTAGTGTCAGAATCAGGAAAATGGAACGTTTACGAGACATAAAAATCCTTTTTTACAAGACACAACAGCAAATGATGGTTGTGTGATTGCATTAACTAGTACACTAAAAATATTATACGAAATATAGACGTCACATATGATAAAATTGTTCAATTTTTAAAAAAGAAAATATACACTGTTTTGTGAAGTGCCTAGGTGGTCGCGTTGTTGCCGATATAGCGTAAGATTATAGGTATTGAGATATGTCGTGCGTGTGGCATGAAAACAAATATAAACAGGAGAGTAATGGCGATGATTGCACGCTTTTGGGCAGGAGTACTTTTGCCGTGGCAGGCATGGGAAGAATTGCGCCAAATCAAGGCACGGCGCTATATTGTGATACCGGTAATGCTGAATATTACGTTTGTCTATTTGCTGTTTCGCTATGGATTATCGGGGTATTTGATTGCCCAATTTACGACGCTGATTGATAGCCGCTTGCCACTAGATTGGCATTGGATTGTACCGGGCATTCGTCGCATCCTTGACATTGTGGCATTTGTATTTGTCACGTTCATGGCGGTGCGGTTGGGGACGATTATTGGCAGCCCGTTTTATGCGATTATCGCCGAACGTTTTGATCGAAAGTATTTGGCATATGACGACACTCCTGATATGTCATTTGTCTGGAGTATTATCACGGCGATTTGGTTTGAAATGCGCAAAATTGTATTGTTGGCAGTAATTTGGGTGATTGGTGTGGTAATTCAATTTGTGCCGGTAATTGGGTCATTTGCGGGAGTATTGTGGGTACTGGTGGGGAGTGGATTTACCACATTGCTCGATTATACTGATGCGTCGATGGGGCGGCGCAACTTCACGTTGCGTCAACGCACGGCGTTGTTTGTGCACCATTTACCTGAAACCATTGGATTTGCGTTGATGGTGACGCCGTTTGTGAGCTTCCCCGTAATTAATATTTTTAGTATCCCATTGTTTGTCTGTGCTGGGATTGGGTTGTATGTCAGGCATTTGGCGCCGACACCTGGCAGCAAACAGCCCAGCGTGTAACGGCTACACGCTGGGCTTGGGCGAGATTACATGGTTGCGCCGAGCATCCACGGGTTGAATTCTTCTTCGCCGATATCTTGGGCTTCGCTGAGGCTGGCTTGACCAGAGGCCACTGCGATTAAGAGTTCAAAAATACGTTCGCCTACTTGGGTAATCGATTCGTGGCCAGTGATGATGGTGCCAGCGTTGATGTCCATATCGGCCCGCATACGTTCGTAGGTGGTGGAATTAGTGGCGATTTTGATACTAGGAACCGGTTTGAATCCAAAACAGCTGCCGCGCCCGGTGGTAAATGCAATGATGTTGCAGCCGCCGGCGACTTGACCGGTGGCAGAGACGGGGTCATAACCAGGGGTGTCCATATAGACAAACCCGGTGCTGGTGATAGGGGCGGCGTATTCGTAGACGGCTTGGAGCGGCATACTCCCGCCCTTGGCGACGGCGCCGAGGGATTTTTCGTAGATGGTGGTCAGCCCACCAGCTTTGTTGCCGTGGCTGGGGTTGTTATCGATTTCGAAGCCTTCGCGCTGGGTGTATTCTTCCCACCAATGGATGCGTTCGATGAGTTTGTCGGCCACAGCCTGGTTGACGGCACGACTTGTGAGTAAATGTTCGGCGCCATAGATTTCGGGGGTTTCGCTCAGTACCGCCGTCCCACCGTGTTGGACGAGTAAATCGACGGCATGGCCGAGAGCTGGGTTGGCACTGATGCCACTAAACCCGTCACTGCCACCGCATTGCAATGCCAGTGAGAGTTTGCTCAATGGCACTGGTTGGCGGGTATGTTGGTTGGCGAGTTGCAGTACTGGCTCGAGGGTTTTGACGCCGAGTTCGATGGTGGCGGCTACGCCGCCTTCGTCTTGGATGGCTAGGTAGGCAGGGAGGTTGTTGGCGCCAAAGCGGGCCCGGTGGGCTTGGAAGAGTGACTCAAATTGGTTGGTTTCGCATCCCAAGCCCACAAACAAATAACCGGCCACATTGGGATTGTGAGCAAAGCCAGCGAGAGTGCGCTGGAGCATGCCCAGTTCGGGGCTGCCGTCGCGGGTCGCACACCCATGTTTGTGACTGAGGACGATAATGTCAGTAACGTTGGGGTATTGGGGGAGCAACTCACGTTTGGCCCGTTCGACGATTTTGCGGACGGTGTGCGAGGCACAATTGACGGTGGCGATGACTGCTACCGTGTTGCGGGTGCCAGCACTGCCATCGGCCCGTACATAGCCGTCAAAGGTGCGCGTAGTTGCTGGTGTGATGACGGTGCGGATGTCGCTACCGGTGGCGTAGTCGAGTTGCATGCTTGCTACACTCAGGTTGTGGGTATGTACGTGTTGGCCAGCGGCGATTGTTTGAGTAGCAAAACCGATGATTTGGCCATAGCGACGAATCGGTGCTGCGATATCAACGGGGTATAACGCTATTTTGTGACCAGCGCCAACATTACTGGTAAGGGTGATGGTGGTGCCGGCAATGGTTAATTGACGGCCAGCGCTTAATGGTACGAGGGCAATGGCGACATTGTCATCTGGGTGGAGCCGGATTGCGGGCGTTTCTTGGAGCATGATTTGCATCGATATTATTCCTTGTTGGTGGTGACTTGATTGAGGAGCGATACGAGTACTTGCATCTGTTGTTTGAGTTGCAATTCGTTCATTTGGACGGATGCTCTGATGATGCCTTGTTGGTTATGCAGTGGCATTGTAGCGGTAGTTCTACTAATCACACAAATAACCGTGTTTGTGGGGCTATCTTGTAGTGATGCGAGTAATTGTTCGTCAATGATGAGTAAGTCGTGTTGGTCGACAATACTTTCAACTTCAATGAGTGGCGTCGTGGTGAGTTCACGAATCTTACTACAAATTGTGTAATAGAACTCGGTGGCGATGGTTTGTTGGGCGACTCGAATCCGCGGGGCGTGAATTGTGGGCAATTCGATGATGAAGCGGGTACCGACACCTTGGCGATGTTGATACATGATTGTGCCGTTGTGTTGTTGGATGATGGTATGCACAATGGCGAGTCCCAATCCAAGCCCTTCTCCGATTTTGCGGGTGGTATAAAACGGATCAAAGATATAATCACGGGCACTTTTGTCAATTCCACTCCCGGTATCATCTACAAAAATAGTAATGATTTTGGCGGTTGCAATAAATGAAATATTGAGCTCACGGGCATGATTGACACCGCGCATGGCGTGTATGGCATTGTCAATTAAATTGACAAATACTTGTTCGATTTGGGCATCTTGACCACTAATGATATATGTTTCATTTGGATGCGTATGAACTGTGCAGGTGATTTCTGCTTCGGCAAAAACCATTTGATATTGGCTCGTAATATGGTGTACTAGCTGGATAATGTCAACGGCTATGTGTTGACTTATTTGCGGTTGTGCTAACGAGCGTAACTGCTTGAGGATGCGTCCTGCACGCTGTGATGTGTGATCGATGGTTTGTAAATCTTTGAGGAGTTGCTCATCGTGTGATTGCATGAGTTGAAGCTGAGTAATCCCCCGAATTACTGCGATTGGATTGTTGAGTTCATGGGCAACACCAGCAATCATTTGTCCCAATGACACCAGTTTTTCGCGTTGTTTGATACGGTTTTCGAGTTGCCGCATCGGGGTAATGTCTTTGATGACCACGAGGATGTCATGTTTGTTGACGATGCTCGTCGAAATAAGCCCAATAAATGGTTGTTTATCACTGCGTAATAACGAAAATTCGAAACTATACGATGGTTGGGCTTTGAATCGTTCGATGTGTAAGGCAAATTGTTCTTGGTTATCGGCGTGACAAAGTATCGTGATATCAAGGTTTTGGATTTGCATTGGATCATAGCCAAGCATAATTATTGGGCGTTTGTTGAGGATGTTCATTGTCAATGTGGTGCGATTGCACAAAATCAAAATATCGGGGGAATTCTCGATGATTGATGAGAGATGCGAACGAATTTCTTCGGTGTCTTCGTATAGATTAATATATCGTTCGGCGGCAACTTGGAGCGATTGATGTAGGCGGGCATTGGTAATTGCACGTGATAATTGATTGGCGACGGTATGGAGGATTTGGATGTCTCGCGGGGTAAACGGTGTTGTTCCATGAAATGGACGAGAAGTGAGGATGATGCCGATGTGTTTTCCATTATCACTGAGTGCTGCACCAATCATATTGCCAAAATTTTGGATTAAATGACTCGTCATGATGCTTTCTTGAGACGTATTGTATATCGACATTTGTGAGTCGTAATTGCTTAACACCATATCAATTGCCCCACGGATGATATTTGGGGAATTAATGATTTGGGTAATTAAATCTGCCGGTACATGGCGATGTGCAGCAATGAAAGGGACATTGTGTTCATTGATGAGGATAATCCCTAGCATGTGACCAAATTGGATTTCATCAAAGATATCAAGGGTGCGTTCGAGCAAGACATTGAGGTCAAGTGAGCTATTGACAATCGATGTAATGTGTTGAAACATCGCTAGTTCTTGTTCGCGTAAAGTTTGTCGGCGTTCACTCTCGCGTTGTTGACCAATATCACGGATAGAAATCAAGATTTCAGGGGTATTGCGCTCATGTTTGATGATTTGTGCTTCGATTTCTACGGGGATTTGTTGCATTTTGAGTTGATTGGTTATCTCGCTTTGCCACGTCAGCTTATGTTGTGTGTCAGATTCAAGCAACTGGCGTTTTTCTTGCCATTCTGATTGCAATACACTAGAAAAAAACGATTTAAAAAGCAACACATCCATGCTATCGACCCCCATCAACCTACGGGCCGCGTGGTTCATATGAATTACCACATCGTTGATGTCGACGACAAATATTGGGTTACTTGATTCATTAATCAAAAATCGATACCGGCGTTCTGATTCGTTGAGGGCATTGCTAAGTTGTTGTTGGCGGTAATGTGATGTTACAAACTCCGCAAATTGTGCTGCATACGTCACGTCTTGTTGTGTCAAAAATTCGTGTTGAATATGCGTAATCAACAAAACCCCAACCAACATATTGTTGCGTTGAAGTGGTGCGCTGATGATTACTGTGGCATTGGTATGTGCGCTGATTTGTGTAAAAATTTCGGGCAATGGTGATTGCAAATTGGTGAAGCGCTGTGGAGTTTGGAAAAGTGCTGATGTGTATGTGTCGCAGAGAATGACTTCATTTTGGGGATTATTGGCATCAGTAATGATAAAGTTGTTTGTGTCAGGTTGGTAGCGTGCAAATAAGACATGTGTAGCATCGAAAATACGTTGTGCTGCCATGCACATATGGGAGATAAATTCATGATTGACGGCGATATTAGTGATTGTGCTGATTTCGTGATTAAGTCGTTGCAGTCGTGTGATTTGTGCTTGTAGGTGATTGCGTGCATAGAGCTGTGTGATAACAATATGAATGCTCGATAACGTCGATTGCGGAATAGCCTCGATCCATTCCTTAAATGGACTAAATAACCCAATAATACCGATTAACTGGGAATTATTGGATTGCAATGGAATGGTGACATAGGCGCGTAACCCGGTCGACATAAACCGTTTTACTAAGAGATCATTTAATTCGGGTGGTAATTCGCCAAAATTTGCAGGATCCTGTTGCATGGTAATAGAATTGGTGCTTTGACTTGAGAGAAACGCAATAAGTTCTTTGAGTGAGGCAAAAATATCGGTTGGGATTCGTTTCCCAAAAATCCACAATCCCGTAAAATCCATGCTCGATGCGGTGATTGATGGGTTGATGTTGATTGGTTGTTGCAATAACAGGCAAAATACCCCGATATTGGTACGCGCGAGTTGTGTTTGGAGCAATGTAAGTACATTATCGATGCGCGATTCAGTGAGTGTGTCGTTTACAAATTGTTGAACTGTTGTATTGATTTGGAGCGATTTTGGTTCGTTCTTGTGTGGTGTGAACATGAAAACAAACGAATCGGAGTCACTGATATAGCGTGCAAATAGATCATAACAATCGGTCATTTCATTACAAGTTAATTCCCAGGTTGTTTCAAAATTCGTTTCATTTTCTCGGGTGGCCATAATTGAATCGAGCAGGGCATGCGATAAATCATTCGTTGTAATGTATGCGCTTAACGGTTGCCCAAGCAACGCGGCGGTGGGTTGTTGTAATAGTGTTTCAGCTAAAAAACTTGCAAATGTAATGTGACCTTGGTTATCTAAGTGTATTGCATACCATGGCGCATTGTAACTATTACGATGAGTATTGCGTGCTGGTTGAATTATTGGATTCATCTTTTTGTCCTTCGTAGGAATAACGCTATTTTACCACCAATATTCATCAATACCTACGTTAATAGGCCATGCATTTGTGGAGCGTAATGCGTTGTGTAGTTTTTGTGGGAATATTTGGCGTTGATGTGAAATTTGCACATTGGCAACAAAAAACACCACACATTGCAATTGCTGCAATGTGTGGTGTTTTCGTGTGGTGGAGATGGGGGGAGTCGAACCCCCGTCCAAAATAAGCGAACTGCTAGCGTCTACACGTGTAGTTACTTGTTTTGTCTAGTCATAGCACCACACCAGCAACAAAGCAGTGCTACAACGATCCCACTGTGCTTAATCTAGATACGCAGGCGGCTCTCTAGATGCGTCCCGGCGTTTGCGTTCACTCACTCGGCCGGGCGAAGAGTGGTAAACGTGCTACCTAAAACTAGGCAGCAAACGCGGTCGTTCGGGCGAACGACGGAGCGCTGATGTTTGTGGCAGTTATGCCTTGTGCCCCTTTAACGAGACTGGGCGGCTCGACGTGCAGCTAAACAGGAGCCTACCCTGTCAAGACCAAACATCCCCGTTTGGAATGCTCACTATAGCATGGATACGGCTATCTGTCAACGCCGAGTTTTGTGCTCGTAGATGCACACTCCCATGGCAGCTGTGTCATCTCAACACGCAACGACAATCACGCTATGCCTGTAGTGATGCAGACTATTGAGTATGCGCTATTGGTAACGGACAGAGATATCTAAGATTTCTTGCACTGATGCGCTCCCCGTCGTGCCCAATTTGCGGATTGTCACCCCCGCCACCAGCATCGCGATTTGAGCTGCTTCGGCGAGGCTAGCCCCACTCACGAGGCTCATGGTCAATGCGGCCATCACGCTGTCCCCCGCACCCACGATGTCGATGGGTCCATCGACTGGCAGGGCGGCAATGGTTTCGCTGATGCCATTGGCATAAACCAGCACGCCATCACCACCAAGGGTGACAACACTGGGGCAACCGGTGCGCGTGCTTAACATGGCAGCGGCACTTTGGGCGTTTTCGGTTGTTTTGTCGATTTCGCAGGCGCTACACGCTTCGTGCAGGTTGGGTTTGACGATGACGTGTTTGAAATCAGCGATGCGCTGACGTGAATCAGCCAGCAATGGCAAGTGGGGGTGGCTCTGGGCGATTTGGGCAATCGCCGCGTGGATGTGGCTGTCAATCACGCCACAGCCTGCTTCGGGCATCTGGTCAGCAAAAATCATCGCATCACAAGTATCTGCGAGTGTCAGCAATGAATCGGCAATCTGCTTGGTAATCTGCGGCGCAAGTGGGTCGCGACTACGAATATCGAGGCGCTCAAGCTCTCGCAAACTACCGTCGACGTTGCGCACCGTCGGTTTGGTGTAGGTGGGGGTAGGGCGATCGGCGGTGGTGATGAGTAGGCTGTCGTTAGCACCGAGCGCTTCTAAGCCTTGGCGGAGCATAAATCCGTCGCCGTCATTACCCACTACCCCCACGCAAACCACATGGGCGCCGAGGGCCGCCAGATTGGCCACTACCGTGCCGGCTGCTCCAGGGGCACAGGTCTGGCTGGTAACTTGATTGGCGGTCAAGCCTGTTTCGACCGAAATTTCGGCGCGACTGGAGTCGATCCAGAGATAGCGATCAAGAAAAAAATCGCCACACACCACAATTCGTTTGCCAGCAAAGGCGCTGGTTATTTCGCTGAGTCGTTGCTGTTGCATAACATCCTCTCGGGATTATTGATTGATCAAGCGTGCGTCAACAACTGCCATAATCCGGGGATGGTGATGCGGTGATCACCGCTGATGTAGTAACTCTGCCCACCGTCACGCACTGTCCGCACCAAAATCGTTTTGAACGGGCGGTAATAATAAGCCGGGTCACTTTTTTTGGCTTCTGTCGACAAATCATCGGGCAACGGCACCAAATCGAATACCGCCGTGGTGAAATGGGCAATCTGTTGGCCATGTTGATGGGCCACATTGCGGGCCATCGCCAAGGCTTTGAGGTAGACTTCGGGACCCATCACCGCACTACCGACATTGAGCATCACGCCCCCTTCGAGCTGGCTGACACTATGGGTCAAAATCAAGAAGTCGGTATAACTCGCCTTGCCCACGGCAGCTCCATCGCAATTGGGGTGCTCGTGGATGATGTCTTGGCCAATGCTAACGTGCACTGTCACCGGGATACCCAGCCGCGCTCCAGCGGCGGCAATTGACAACTCACGGTAAGGGAGCTGTTGGCGCTCGATTTCGCTGCCCACATACTCGCCAATCCCCAAATCATGCTGGGCAGCTTGACTGATGAGGTCGTTGAGCTGCCCGGTTTCGTGCCATAAGCCGAACTGCCCTTGTGAAATATAAGCAGCCACACTTTCGGTGGTAGCCCCAATCAAGGCTAATTCGTAGTCGTGGATGAGTCCGGCGCCGTTCATGGCCACATGGGTAATCAGCCCCCGTTCCATCAAATCAATCACAAACCGTGAGGCACCTTGTTTGATGACATGGGCGCCCATGATAAAAATGACTGGGCGCTGGTTGGCATGCGCCACCTCGATTGCGCGAGCGACGGTAGGCAAGTGCGGTTGGGGCGCCGGTTGGATGGGGTCGCTGAGCGACATGACATAACTAAGCGGCATGTCATGGATGCGCTCGGCTAACGGCAATACATGCAGTTGGCTGCGGTCGAAACGGGGTTGTGGCATGGGATTATTCTTCGCTAAATAATAGTGTATGAAAGGCGTGGATGTTGGTCAAATTGGCGACGACGGCGTCGGCACCGGCGGCAATCAAATGCCGGCGTTTGTCTTCGTCGAGCCCGCCGCTGGCCTCGTGCGAGGCGACGGCCACACTATAGCCCCCCAATGATTTCCCAGCGATGATTTCGACGGGACCATCACCTACCGACAAAAATCGTTTAGGGGTGATCTGGTAGGTATCAATCAGTGCGGCCATGGCGTCACCTTTGGTGAAACCGGGATTGTGGGGGCCGGGGCCATGGATCCCTGCATCAAAAAAATGATCGATGCGCAGGGCGGCACTTTCACGGAGCAAGTGCATGTGTTCGGTGCCACTCACCAAGGCGATGTGGACATTGTAGTATGCGAGCATCTGCAAAAAAGCCCGGGCGCCAGGCACCATCAAGGCATCGGCACTAGCTTCATCATGGATACTTGCGACTTTGTGGTCGATGCGGTCGCGCATGGCATGACTAAACAAATCGAGATAGACTTGGGCGCCCCGGGCTGGCCCGCCATGCAAAATAACTTGTTCGTCGACCCATGCCATTTGGATGATGCTGGGTTGGCCGGTAGAGCGGGCAATGTAGGTGTAAATCTCACTGTCGAGGCGGTCGCTGTCGGGGTAATGGGGCAAAAGTGCGGCGTGCATGACCCCATGCATGACCTGTTGCCAGCCGATGCGGATTAGCGACATGGTGCCGTCAAAATCTATGGCAGCCAGGTGGGGCGCTGCAGTGGGACTGTTGATGATTTCGATCATTGTGATAGTGCCTTGGCGTGTGTGGGGCTGGTATGCGTCCAGCCACCATCGATGGTGATTGTTTGGCCGTTGACCATGGTGGCTATCGGTGAGCAGAGGTAGAGGACGGTGTCAGCGACATCCTCGGGCAGGCCGACGCGGCCGACGGGTGAGAGTTGTGCCCAATTTGCCGCATAATCGGGATCGCCGACGAGGTTGCGGTCATTGAGGGTGGCGCCGATGGCCACGGCGTTGACGTTGATGCCATCTTGGCCCAGCTCGACTCCCAAAATAGCAGCGAGGTGGCGCAGTGCGGCTTTGCTGGTGCCATAAATCGATGCGCCACCCATGGCTGCGACACCCGTCACCGATGATGAGAGCACCACTTTGCCGCCACGCCCTTGGGCAAGCATCTGTTTGACCGCCGCTTGGACACCAAAGTAGGTGCCCTTCATGTTGAGGTCAAACACCTGATGCCAGTGATCTTCGGTCATGTCGACAATCGAGCCAAACACGGTGACACCCGAATTGGCAATAAAGACATCGACACCGTCATACGCGGCGGTGGCATAAGCGACGACGCGGTAATTTTCGGCGACCGCGCGCAAATCAGCCTCGATGGCGTCAATCGTGGGATGTGCGGCGACAATCGGGGCAACGCGTTCGTATTCGCCGTAATAGACGCCAACCACGTGCGCACCAGCGTTGGCAAAGGCGATGGCGATACTGGCGCCGATTTCGCGGTTGATACCGGTGACAATCACTACTTTGCCGGCAAAATCAAAAGTGACCATAGTTACACCTAGACAAACGGGGTGGCACCATCAT
>DBCF01000014.1:23113-28320 GCA_002292925.1 Roseiflexaceae bacterium UBA965
GTAGTGCCACCCCGTCGTAATAGTCGGATTAATCGCGTGAGAATGCGGCGTCAAATGCCAAATTGGAAGGGGTGAAGTCGTTGCGACGGACGAAGGCACAGGCGTCGGTGGCACCGTATTCACGATCCATGCCGCTATCTTCCCACTCGACTGACAACGGCCCGCTGTAGTTGATGCGGTTGAGTGCCCGGAAGATGGGACCCCATTGCATCTGCTCACCGCGACCTGGCGAAATGAAATCCCAGCCGCGCCGGGGGTCGCCGAAGTTGATGTGTGAGCCGAGGATGCTCGATTTGCCGTCGAGGTAGCGGGCGCTTTCTTTGACGTGCACGTGATAGATGCGATCTTTGAAGGCGTCGATGAAGGCCACCGAATCAACGAATTGATGGTAGAGGTGGCTGGGGTCAAAGTTGATACCGAAGCCGGGGCGATTGCCGATGGCTGCCAAGGCAGCTTGGGTGGTGTAGATGTCGTAGGCGATTTCGGTGGGGTGGACTTCGAGGGCGAATTTGACGCCTACTTCGTCAAATACGTCGATGATGGGGTTCCAGCGTTTGGCGAAATCGGCATAGCCGGCATCAATCATGGCTGGGCTATTGGGTGGGAATGAATAAATGAGGTGCCAAATCGAAGAGCCGGTGAAGCCGTTGACCACTTTGACGCCAAACTTGGCGGCAGCGCGGGCGGTATTTTTCATCTCTTCGGCGGCGCGCTGGCGCACACCCTCAGGGTTACCGTCGCCCCAGATGTGGGGTGGCAAAATCGACTTGTGGCGCTCGTCGATGTTATCACACACCGCTTGGCCGACCAAGTGATTGCTGATGGCATAGCAGACCAGCCCGTGCTTGGCCAAGGTCTCTTGCTTGCGGGGGATGTAGGTCGAATCGGTCAAGGCCTTGCCCACTTCGAAATGATCACCCCAGCAGGCCAATTCGAGGCCGTCATAGCCGAAGCTCTTGGCCTTTTTGCATAATTCTTCAAAGGGCATATCGGCCCATTGACCAGTAAACAACGTAACAGGACGTGCCATGGAAGTAATTCCTTTCATAAAACGGGGATAGTGGGTCGATACCACTATCCCCCACAATGCCTAATATTCGGGGGTGATCCATTGTTTGTTGCTAGCAGACGTTTCGATGGCGTCGAGCACAGCTTGGCAGCGTACGCCGTCGTCAAAGGTGGGCTCGGGCGAGACGTTTTTGGCGATACCGTTGATGAGGTCATAGACGCCATGGGTGAAGGTGTGTTCCCAGCCGATAATATGACCGGCGGGCCACCAGGCACTCATGTAGGGGTGGACCCCTTCGGTGACGAGGATGGTGCGGAAGCCTTGCACGTCGGCGGCATCGTCGTTGAACAGCACTTGCAGTTCGTTCATCCGTTCGAGATTGAATACGATGCTGCCCTTTGATCCGTTGATTTCGAATGAATTGTAGTTGCGGCGGCCATTGGCGAAGCGAGTGGCTTCAAAGGTGCCGACGGCGCCGTTTTCGAAGCGGGTCATAAACAAGGCGGCATCGTCAACGGTAACTTCGCCCATTTCGGCGGTACCGACGGCTCCAAGACTGGTGGTGGTGCCACCGAGCTTGGGGCGTTGTTTGATGAAAGTCTCGGTCATACCGGTGACTTCGCTGATTTCGCCTACCAACATGCGGGCCAAGTCGATGCTATGCGCACCGAGGTCGCCCAAGGTGCCGGCACCGGCGATGTCTTTTTGCAAGCGCCACACCAACGGGAAGTTGGGGTCCATGATCCAGTCTTGCAGATAGACGGAGCGCCAGTGATAGATTTTGCCGATGCGGCCTTCTTGGATGAGTCGCTTGGCGAGTTGCACGGCGGGGACGCGGCGATAGTTGAAGTTGACCATACCCACCACACCGTTTTTCTTGACCGCTTCAGCCATGGCACGGGCTTCGGTCAAGGTGTTGGCGAGAGGTTTTTCACAAAAAACATGCTTGCCTTCGTTGGCGGCGGCAATGGCGATGGCGGCATGTGAGTCACCGGGGGTCGAGACGTCGACGAGGCCGATGTCTTGGCGGGTGACCAATTTCTTCCAATCGGTTTCGTAGCCATTCCAGCCCATATCGATAGCAGCTTGTTTGACGGCGGCTTCGTCGCGGCCACACAAGGCAGTCATTTCGGGGGTAAAGGCACAATCAGGGAAGAAGTGTTTGACTTGGCGGTAGGCATTGGAATGGGATTTACCCATGAATTTGTAGCCGACCAGACCGACACCAATCGATTTGCTCATCTGGTAACCTCCTTGTTATTGGTTGGTAAAAGTCGTGATTTCGATGCTATTGCCAAACGGGTCAGTGGTAAAAAACCGTGGCCGACCCGGAATGGGTATGGTATCACCACAGGGATAACCGGCGTCGATTAATTGCTCGCGCAACGTCGCCTGGTTATCGACGTGCAAACAAAAATGGCGCCCGTGGCCGATGCTGGCTGGTTCGGAGTAGAGGTGTAATTCTGCATCCCCTACCGCAAACCAGACCAAATCTGAGGCGGTGAGGGTGCTGGGGACGGGGATTTCACGCAGGCCAATAATGTCGCAATAAAACCGGCGCGCGAGCGCAGCGCTCTCAGCACCTGGCGGGCGGGGCACACTGACATGATGGAAGTAAGGGGCCATTGGGGGGAACTCCTCTGCGCATCGCGACAATGCAATGGCAACCGCTGAGTGGGATGGCGTTAGTGTAATAGAGAGTGTGATTTGCGTCAAGTAGATGCAATATGTGGGTGCAACGGCGTAATTGCATATAATACACGCAGCCAATCTATTGCTGTATACCTAGGAGCGCCTACAATGACACTTCCCCCCAGCTATCTCGATGTATTAGCCGCCGCCACGCGCATCAATGGGGTAGCCAATCGCACCCCCGTATTTACATCACGTATGCTGAATACCCAGCTCGGGATTGAGGTTTTTTTCAAAGGGGAACATTTGCAACGCACTGGTTCATTCAAGTTTCGCGGGGCCTACAATGCCCTGAGTCGTCTCGATGCCGCGGCACAACAGCGGGGCGTGATTGCTTTTTCGTCGGGGAATCATGCCCAAGGGGTGGCCTTAGCCGCCCGGCTCCTAGGGATTCCAGCGGTGATTTGTATGCCTACCGATGCCCCCCAAGTCAAAGTCGATGCCACTGCAGGGTATGGTGCCGAAATCGTGCGCTACGACCGTTTGACCCAAGACCGTGAAGCGGTGGCCCGGAGCATCGCTGACGCCCGGGGATTGACACTCATCCCGCCCTACGACCACCCCGACATCATCGCTGGTCAAGGGACTGCAGCCTTGGAATTGTGCCAAGAAATCCCTGACCTCGACGCCTTGTTGGTGCCGGTGGGGGGTGGTGGCTTGATTTCGGGGTCGGCCTTGGCGGCCCACGGCCTCAACCCAGCCCTGCGGGTGTTTGGGGTCGAGCCAGCCAATGCTGCCGACACCTACGAATCGTTGCGCCAAGGCACGCGAGTGACCATTGCGCCACCTGATACCATGGCTGACGGCTTGCGGATTACCACACCCGGTCGGATTACCTTCCCGTTGGTACAACAGCATGTCGAGGCGATTATCACCGTCAGCGAAGCCGAAATCGCCGCCGGCACGCGCTATATCATGGCCTATCTCAAACAAGTTATCGAGCCCAGTGCCGGCACCGGTCCTGGCGCGCTCCTCGCCGGCAAACTCCCTAGCGGCGTGCGCAAACTTGGGGTGATATTGTGTGGTGGCAACATCGAACCCCAAGTGTTGGCCGAATTGCACCGCTAGCTGACTAGCGGGGTGCGGCTTGGCTGGCGAGCACCTGCACGCCAGCCACATACACATCGCGCACGATGGGCTGCGGGGTGCGGGCTACCACGACTAGATCGGCACTCATCCCCACGGCGATGTGGCCGATGTGATGCTCCATGCCGATGGCTTGGGCCGGGTTGGCGGTAATCAGTGCGATAGCGCTAGGCAGGTCGAGGATGCCGTGGTCGACGAGAGCAAATGCTGCCGGAATCATGGCGGCGGGGTAATAATCGGCACACAGCCAATCCACATGCCCGGCCCGGATGGCGTCGATGGCACTCAGATTGCCGCCACTCGAACGTCCACGCAACACGTTGGGGGCACCCATACCCACCAACATGCCGTGCTGATGGGCGGCGGCGGCAGCCTCCACGGTGGTGGGGAATTCACTAATGCCGATGCCCATTTCGACCCAGCTAGCGATTTTTTCAATGGTGTCGTCGTCGTGGGTGGCGAGGGGGATGTGGGCGTTGCGACAGAGTTGCACGACGTAGTCGATGCGATCGGGGATGCCCGCTTTGAGTTGAGCTTTGGTGCGGATGATTTCGTCGATTTCGCTATCCGTTCGTCCGGTTGTTTTGGCGACGTAATAACGGAATGCCTCGTCGGTCACATATTGCCCTTGCCCAGGGCTGTGGTCCATAATCGACACCAGCTTGACCAATGGTTGGTCGATAATATTACTGAGGGCATAGGCACCACGGGCACTACTGACTTCGACACGCGCATGGATGTAGTGCCGCACACTGGCGTGGTCGGCGCGATTGACTTCGTTGATGAAATTTTGGATGAAATCTTCGTTGCGCACGCCAAATTCGGCGTCGTCGAGTGACAGCGAATGGAACTCGCAGGTCACGCCGCTGTTGACCAACAGCCGATCGGTGATGTGCAAGGCGACGGCGCCGTCGATTTCGACACCTGGGCGGGGCTGCACCATTTTTTCAATGGTATCGCAATGCAAATCAATCACCCCTGGCATCAGCAATGCCCCACCCAGATCGCGTACCGTCGTCCCATGAATGGAGGGGGCGTGAGGCATTGCGCCAACGCCGGCGATGAGATCTGCCTCGATTAGTAACCAGCCATTGGTGATGACTGCGTCACGCAAAACGATAGTGGCATTGGTAAGTAATATCGACATGACTTCCTCTGGCTATAGTGCAAGCTGGCCATCGGCGAGCTTGGCGAGGGTATCGAGGTCGTGCGAAACGGTCAAGACGGCGGTGCCGCGCTGTTGGGCGCGTTGAATCATCTCAACGACGATTTGCTTCGAGCCAGCGTCGAGGCTGGCCGTAGGCTCATCGAGCAACAACAGACGTGGCGAGGCAATAAACGCCCGACCGAGGTTGATGCGTTGTTGTTCGCCACCGCTAAACGTGACTGGGCTGGCATGCCACAAACGTTGGGCGATGCC
>DBCF01000014.1:28376-29650 GCA_002292925.1 Roseiflexaceae bacterium UBA965
CCTTGGCGTACCAACGGCTCGGTGATGACATCGAGGGCAGCCACACGGGGCAATACTTTGAGGAATTGCGAGCAGTAGCCGATTTCGCGGTGGCGTAATTTGAGCACCATGCTGTCATCGGCTTGGATCATGTCGACACTGCCGAATTGGTCGGAATTGAACCAAATCTCGCCACTGCTGGCCAAATACGAACGATAAATGCACTTGAGGATGCTGGTTTTGCCGATACCGCTACGGCCCCACAACAAAAAATGTTGATTGCTGTCGACGGTAAAGCTGACGTCTTGGATGGGATCAATGGTGCGACCATCGATGAGATGGAGCACAAATGATTTATGCAAATTTTTTACGTGCAATAGTGGAACAGTCATGGTGTATGTCCTTATAGCGCCGAAGAAACGAGCAGTTGCGTATAGGGATGTTGTGGGTCTTCGAGGATTTGGTCAGTCAACCCACTTTCCACAATATGTCCGTTTTTCATGACAATGGTGCGGCGAGCGAGCTGTTTGATGACACCCAAATCGTGGGACACCAGCAACATGGTCATCTGCTGCTCCCATTGGATGCGCCGGATTAGGTCGAGCACGCGGGCTTGTACCGACAAATCGAGGCCGCTGGTGACTTCGTCGAGCAACAGCAAGCTGGGGCTACTCGATAGTGCTTTAGCTATTTGGACGCGCTGGAGCATGCCCCCACTAAAAGTGTGCGGGTCGTCGTCGATACGCTCGGGGGGGAGTTCGGTCTGTTCCATCAGCTCGCGGATGCGGGTACGGATGTTGCCGACGTGGCGCCAATTGGCGAGTAGTAGCTTTTCGGCGACATTGCCCCCCACCGTAAAGCGCATATTGAGGCCCAATTCGGGGCGTTGATAGACGATGCCGAGGCGGTCGTTGCGGAAGTGGCGGCTGCGGTAGGCGTCCATTTGCAACAAGTCGACGGGTTCGGCGTCGGGTGTGCGCGGTTCACGGTACCAAATATGACCACTATCGGCAGCGGTGGCAAGGTTGACCATCTGGAGCAAAGTGCTTTTGCCACTGCCACTCTCGCCCACAATCCCCAATACTTCGCCTTGGTGCAGGGTAAATCCGGCATCGACACAGGCGTAGACGGTGTTGCAGACGGGACATTGACTATTGTTGTGGGCAGGGCCCGTAAATTGTTGGCAGCGGGGGCATCCAGGTCCGTACTGTTTGTTGAGCCCGCTAGCGTGCAAAATCCATGTGGGAGCGGTCATTGGGGCGCCTCCTGAGTGGTTGCATTGACCAATACACGTT
>DBCF01000244.1:0-122 GCA_002292925.1 Roseiflexaceae bacterium UBA965
CCACATGACTACCCCTAACCGACTAATCAACGAACAATCGCCATACTTGCTCCAGCACGCCCACAATCCCGTCGATTGGTATCCGTGGGGGAGTGAATCCCTAAGCCGGGCCAAAGCCGAAC
>DBCF01000244.1:265-10105 GCA_002292925.1 Roseiflexaceae bacterium UBA965
CCCGACATCGATGCCATCTATATGGCGGCGGTGCAACGTATGACGGGGCAAGGGGGCTGGCCGATGACGCTGTTTCTCACACCAGAAGGGGAGCCGTTCTATGGCGGTACCTACTACCCACCCCACGATCGTGGCCAATTCCCTGGATTTACGCGGGTGTTGCAGAGTGTGCATACGGCGTGGGTCGATCGGCCAGAGCAATTACGCACTGCTGCAGGGCAACTACGTGATGAACTAGCCCAATTGCTTAAGCCCCATGTCAGTGATGGTGCCTTGTCTATTCAATCACTCACTACCATTATGCCAACGCTCCAACAAGATTTCGACAGCACGCATGGCGGATTTGGCGGCGCACCTAAATTCCCCCCAGCCATGGTCATCAGTTTTTTATTCCGGCACTATCAACGTACCCACAGCGCTGATGCGTTGACGATGGCAGAAGTGACCCTCGCCGGGATGGCTGCAGGGGGGATGTATGACCACGTCGGTGGCGGATTTGCCCGCTATAGTGTCGATGATCATTGGGAAATTCCCCATTTCGAAAAAATGCTCTATGACAATGCGTTGTTGCTCACTGCCTATAGCGAAGCGTTTCAAGTGACACGCAACCACCGCTATGCCCAAATCTGCCACGAAATCGTGACCTGGCTCAGTCGTGAAATGATTCACCCAGACGGTGGATTCTTTTCGGCCCTTGATGCTGATAGCGAAGGCGAAGAAGGACGCTATTACGCCTGGAGTGCCAGCGAACTCGATGAATTACTCGGGAGCGATGCACCGTTGTTCCGTGCGGCCATGCGCGCTGACCAAACCCCAAACTTCGAAGGTGCATATGTCTTGCATCGCCGTATCAACGAAACAGCATTCTGTGGTGCACTGGGGATTACGCCGGCAATGTTGGCTGATTGCATCGAACGGTGTGTCGCCATACTGCTCAGCGTACGGCAGACCCGCGTCGCCCCACAACGCGACGACAAAATCATTGTGGCGTGGAACGGGCTGATGATTCGGGCACTCGCGCAAGCAGGACGGATTCTTGGCAAACCAGCGTGGGTTGCGTGTGCGACCAAGGCTTTTGACTTTATATGCACCCAGATGATGCCCAATGGTCAATTGGTGCGCATCTGGAAGGATGGGGTGTGCGGTAACACTCCCGCATTTCTCGATGATTATGCGGCGCTGGCCAATGCAGCCCTTGAGCTCTATACGTCAAGTGCCAACCCTATGCACCTCCAATTTGCCACGCAAATGGCCAACACTATCTTGCAACGGTTTTATGATGCCGAGACGCAGATTGTCTACGATACATCTGATACCCACGAACAATTAATCGTACGGCCCAACGACCGCACCGATAATGCAGTGCCAAGTGGCAATGCCTTGACGATAGATTTATTGCTCCGCCTTGATGCCATCATTAGCGAACCCTATTTCACGTTGGTTGCAGAACAATTACTCGGGCATTCAGCCACACTGATGCAACGGTGGCCACAAGGCTTTGGCAAAACACTGAGTGGCCTCGAGTGGTTCACCAACCCAGTGGTGCAAATTGTAGTGGCTGGTACCGCCGGGAAATTGCTCACCCACACTATGGTAGCGATGCCATTGGATGCAGTAGTGGTATATGCGCAGGGAAATGCGCACCTTTCATTATGTCAAAACAAAACCGCCATAAATGGCGGTGAAACACTTTATATTTGTGTGAACAATCATTGTGAGTTGCCGGTGAGCGATGATGCAACGCTGCAGTTGCAACTCACACGGTTATTTGCTACAAAAAGGCCATAATGGCAGTCTCTGCATCGGGGAAGCAGTAATCAACGTAGGCCGGCACTGGCAGATCGGCATGATGCGGAATATATACCGTCGTCATGCCGATGCTTTTGGCGTACTCAAGATTATGTAAGGTGTCTTCCATAAAAACGGTGCCCGTTGCGGGGCATTCGATTGTGTTTAAGGCGACGGTATAGGCAGCTGGGTGCGGTTTTGGTAAAAAATTGAGCCGCCGAATATCAATAACTGGCATGACGATATGTGCCATACCCATGGCATCAAGGGCGCGTTGGGCATGCTCACGGGGTGAATTCGTAAAGATCGCCTTTGGCACCGTAATGGACGCCATAAGTGTTGCCAAGACGGGATTGGGTTTCACATAGAGGGGCATATCGAAATCGTGGACAGTGTACAAATAGTCCTCGATATTGACTTTGTGATGCAGTTGCAAGCCACGCAATGTGGTGCCATAGGTGACAAAATAATGCTGACGGAGCGCCAAAGCCTCTGCATTGGGAAGTCCACTAACCTGTTGCACGTAGTCATTCATGCGCGCTTCGAGCGCTTCGGTAACCCCGGAATTGGCAGGATAGAGGGTGTTGTCGAGGTCAAACAAAAACGCATTTGCGCGCATGGAAGTTCATTTCTGTGCGCCGTAGGAATCCCCACGGCGCAACATGCTCAGCGGATGAACGTATGGTTACTTGGCTACCACAAAACTCATATCGTAGGCGGTGGTAACATCGACGTCTTGTTTGAGGGCATCAACCGAGCGCAGTAATTCATGGGTTTTGGTCCATTTTGCTGGCTGTATCAACCCCAACGTGGTGGTATCAGCCTGCCACATAGCCACCGTCGCCTTGAGGACATCGGTGGTGACGGCTTGGTCGGCTGGCTTGGCTTCCGGGATGTATTTCAGTGCAATGGTATAGGCAGCAGCCGGGTCATCGCTGACGGTCTGCATCCCTTTTTGCAAGGCACGGGTAAACTTGGTCACGATGTCTTTTTCGCTGGTAATCAATGATTCATTGACAATCAATTGATCTGAGGCCATCGGGTAGAAATCGGCGACACGCAACACGTTGACCGTCGTCCCTTGAGCGGCCAATTGAATCGGTTCATTGTTGGCGTAGCCGCTAATGATTTGGACTTTGTCAGACAGCAAGGCCGGCACCTGACTAAAGCCAATTTCTTGGATGGTGACATCCGCTTCGGTCAAGCCACCAGCAGATAACAATGCCTGCAGCCCAATGTAACTAGCGCCAAAACGACCGGGGATACCAATCACTTTGCCCTTGAGATCGGCTGGGGTGGCAAGCGGCAATGTCGATTTACTCATGAACGCCACGGGGAATTCTTGTGAGGTACTCATCACTGCCTTGATTGGAATTCCTTGGGCGCGTGCCAGCAAAATTGAATCTGCACTGGCCAAGGCAAACTCAATTTTGTTTTTGGTGGCAATCCGTTGCACCACATCGTTTTCAAAATTGTAATCAAATGTGACGTCGAGCCCTTCTTCAGCAAAATAGCCCTTTTCTGCTGCCACATAAAAATGGGCAAATTGCACATTAGGAATGTAGGGCATGCCGACGATGATTGCGCGCCGTGTCACAGGGGCTGATTGCCCTGCACATGCGACCAAAACGAAAAGTGCCACTACAATACTCACTACCCGACGAATCATTTGTTCGCTCCAATTCATAAATCAGTAACCCGTGAGCATTATAACAATTTCTGTAGGAATTGCACACTTTTTGTATATGTTTTGCACTGAATCGCGAAGCATTACATTATGTAACGCAAACACCGACGTTCGACGAGCGTCAAAAGTGCACTTAATCCGAGAGTAATGGTAATCAACCAGACAATTGCCACAAACACGAGTGGGGTATCAAACAGCCCACGGGCGATGTTGATCAAGGCACCGAGGCCATCACGGCCGCCGAGGTATTCACCGACCACGGCGCCGGTAGTGGCAAGCACCACACTCGTACGCAAGCCACTAAACAAAACGGGGAGCGTTAGGGGGAACTCGATAAACCATACCCGTTGTGCGCGTGTGGCGCCATACAGTACCGCGACTTCGCGTAAATCGGGGGATATGAGTTGTAACCCCGTATGAGTGGCCGAAAAGACCGGAAAGAATGTAATCAACACGGCCACCACCGTACGTGCCCAAAAGAGGTCATTAATCCAAATCAAAATCAGTGGGGCAATGGCCAGGATGGGGATAGATTGGCTTGCTGTCAAAAACCAATTGAGGCCGGCGTGAAGCAGAGGGAATTGGTATAAAAGCCAGCCAAACAACGACCCTAGTACATAGGCAATCAACACACCCGTCAACGCCACACTACTGGTCGCTTGGACATGATGCCAGAGCTGTGGGGTGCTGAGCTCGCTTACAAAGCGAAGCGCAATCACACTAGGAGCTGGCAACAAATAACGTGGGATTTGCAGGCTCTGCACCAGCAATTCCCACGTTACAAAGAAAAGACAAATTACCGTCAATCGCGTGATGGTCATGCAACCTGGATTTCTGTTAGAGCGACTTAGTAATCGTCTGCGTCGGTCCAAAGATACGTTCGCGTAAGACTCTGATTGGGAAGCGTATCACGGCCGTGATGATACGATTGATGCGTTGCGGTTGCACAATCAAGCGAAACAACCACTTCAACCCCAATTTATGCATCCAGTTTGGGGCCAATGGGACAATGCCAGCGATTTCATCGAATGTCCCGCCAATACCGATGGCTACGGGCACGTTGAGGAACGGTTGATTGCGGGCAATCCACATGTCTTGGGCAGGGTGACCGTATGCCACCAGCAAAATATCGGGATTTGCATCCATGATTTGCGAGCGCACATACGGTTCTTCGATGATACTCGGCGACCCAGCGTAACAGCCAGCCACTTGCAAACCCGCATAGCGGTGGCGGAGCGTTTGGGCGGCTTTTTCGGCAACACCAGGTGCTGAGCCAAGAAAAAATATCCGCCAGCCACGAATCACCGATTGTTTGGCCAAACGTTCAACAAGGGCTACCCCAGTGACCCGCTCACGGATAGGCATTCCTCTGAGTACTCGTGAAGCCCACAAAATACCAACACCATCAGGGGTGGCCAAAGACGCACTGTTGAGTACTTTGCGGACTTGCGAATCTCGGAGTGCTTCCATCACGAATTCAGGGTTAATCGTTACCACTTGATGTACCCCACCATTGCGAATCAACCCGTCAATGACGCGCACAGCTTCGTCTTCGGTGACATCGTCGACCGTTACTCCCAATATAGAGACCCGTAATGGGACTAACGGTACGGTTCCTGAATGTGATTTACGGCTTGCAGTCATATTAGGCTACCTGAATCCGATCAACGATAGCGGCGCCCACAACATCGGTATGTGACGTTACTTCACCGGGAGCCGCGACATCTTTTGTCACGATACCTGCATCAAGGGTGGCATAGACGGCACGTTCGACGGCCTGGGCTTCGGCTTCAAGGTTGAGCGAGTAGCGTAACAGCATGGCCACACTGAGGATTGTCGCCATAGGGTTGGCAATCCCTTTACCGGCGATGTCAGGGGCAGAGCCATGAATCGGCTCATACAAACCCATACGGGTGGGGCCATTGCTTTCAGCACCGAGTGACGCCGAGGGGAGCATCCCCATCGAGCCGGCCAGCATCGAGGCTTCGTCGGTCAAAATATCTCCGAACATGTTTTCGGTGACAATGACATCGAAATCAGCGGGGCGGCGAATCAAATGCATGGCACAGGAATCGACCAACATATGTTCGAGTGTCACGTCGGGGAATTCGGCTTGCATGATGCGGGTGGTGGTACTGCGCCACAAGCGTGATGTTTCAAGCACGTTGGCTTTATCGACAGACACCAGCTTCTTTTTGCGGCCCCGGGCAGTGACGGCAGCAGTGCGGATAATCCGCTCGATTTCACCGGTGGTATAGACACAGGTGTCGATGGCTTGTTCGCCACTCGCATGCGGTTCACGCTTTTTTTCACCAAAATAAATCCCGCCGGTTAATTCACGCACCACCACCATATCGACGCCATGCAACAAATCGGCACGCAAGGGCGATGCGGCAATCAAGCGGGGGTGAATCGTGACCGGGCGTAGATTGGCATACAGGCCAAGTGCTTTGCGGATGCCGAGCAAGCCTTGTTCAGGACGTACTTTGGCGGCGGGGTTGTCCCATTTGGGGCCACCCACGGCACCAAGTAACACGGCGTCAGATGCCTGACAGGCAACCAACGTTGCCTCGGGCAGTGCGGTACCGGTTGCATCGATGGCACAACCACCGAGCAATGCGGTATTAATGGTAAAGGTGTGGCCAAAGACGGCGGCAACCCGATTCAGTACTGCAACCCCTTGGGCCACGACATCAGGTCCAATCCCATCACCAGGTAAGGTGGTAATCGTGGCATTCATTACAAACCAACCGTATCTACCCGCGTGGCGTGGGTCTGTTCATAGGCACTGATATCGCTGTCAGCATTCGCCAAAAATCCCAGTTGATCGACACCATTGAGCACACAGTATTTGGCGAATGGCTCAATGGGGAACCACATGGTGCTGCCGTCAGGCAAGGTGACCGTTTGGCTGGCCAAATCAACCGATAGGGTGGCATGACCGGGGTTAGGGGCGTCACTTGCGACGAGGAGCTGATACGTTTCAGGGGAAATCACGATGGGCAACAAGCCGTTTTTCAGCGAGTTGTTTTGAAAAATGTCAGCGAAATAGGTGCTCAACACCGCTTTGAAGCCAAATCCTTGGAGTGCCCATGGCGCATGCTCGCGTGACGAGCCACAACCAAAATTGGTGCCGGCAACCAATACTTCGACCCCTTTGGCAAAGGGTTTATTCAACAAAAACTCGGGCTTGGGCTGGCCATTGCTGTCGTAGCGCCAATCCGAAAAAAGGTTATCGCCCAAACCCACTTTGTCGGTGGTCTTGAGGAATCGGGCAGGGATGATTTGGTCGGTATCGACGTTTTCCATGGGGAGCACTGCAAATCGTGCAGTATAGGGGATGAATTTATTCAACGGAAACCTCATTCTTACTTGGTACGGGCGCAATATCCATCAAGGTGCGATGGCGTACGGCATCACCGACCACACTAATTCCGCTATTGACAATTACGAGTCCGACAGTGCCCCACCAAAACCACGGTTTGCCGTGACTTTTTTGGCTGATGGCATGGCCGATCACACTGAGGCCGAGCCCCACGAGGAGTAGCCCGAGTGGGGCTTTTTTGGCCCATTGCAGATAATGGTGGTTATCCCAAAATTTCACGGGGGTCACAAATTACTCCTGCAATAGCAGTCGCGGCAGCAGTCAGTGGGCTGGCCAAAAAGGTCCGGCCACCCTTGCCTTGGCGTCCTTCGAAATTCCGATTACTGGTAGAAACGGCATATTGACCGGGCTTGAGTTGATCGCCATTCATGGCGATACACATCGAGCAGCCTGCTTCGCGCCATTCGGCTCCAGCTGCCTTAAATATTTCGTCGAGACCTTCGGCTTCGGCTTGTTTTTTGACTTGCTGTGAGCCAGGGACCACCATCATACGCACGCCACTGGCCACTTTGCGATCTTGCATGACTTGGGCGGCCAAGCGCAAGTCAGAAATACGTGAATTGGTGCAACTACCGATAAAGACCACATCGACTTTTTTGCCAATCAATGATTGGCCGGGTTCGAGATCCATGTAAGCCAAGGCTTTGGCGAGGCCAGCCCGGGCAGATTCATCGGCCATATCGCCGGCAGTAGGCACATTCCCGTTAATTGGAATACCCATGCCTGGATTGGTGCCGTAGGTAATCATCGGAGCCAATTCGTCGGCGTGGAGCACGACGACGGCGTCATAAACCGCACCTTCATCAGACACGAGGGTTTGCCAGTCGGCTACTGCTGCGTCCCAGGCTGCGCCTTGGGGGGCACGAGGGCGGCCTTTGATGTAGTCAAACGTGGTTTGGTCAGGGGCAATCAAGCCAGCTCGGGCGCCACCTTCGATCGACATGTTACATACCGTCATGCGCTCTTCCATGCTGAGGGCGCGAATGGCCTCGCCGGTGTACTCGAGGACATAGCCAGTGCCACCACCGACGCCGATTTTGGCGATGATGGCGAGGATAATATCTTTGGCACCGACGCCTTTTGAGAGACGTCCATTGATGCGAATTTCCATCGTTTTGGGGCGGCTCTGGAGCAAACACTGGGTGGCTAGTACGTGCCCGACTTCGGACGTACCAATACCAAATGCGAGTGCGCCAAAGGCACCGTGAGTGCTGGTATGACTGTCACCACAGACAATGGTCATACCGGGTTGGGTGAGACCTTGTTCCGGTCCAATAACATGCACAATTCCTTGGTTTTCGCTACCCAAGGCAAACAAGGGAATGCCAAAGTCACGGCAATTTGATTCGAGCTGGGTGAGTTGGGCTTGAGCCTGAGTATCAAGTACCGGGATAATGCCCTGTGCGTTGCGAGGCGTGGTGGGCGTTGAGTGGTCCATGGTTGCGATGGTTTGGCCTGGGCGACGCACCGTCAAACCCCGTTGGCGTAATTCCGTAAATGCTTGGGGTGAGGTCACTTCGTGCACCAAATGCAGGTCGACATACAACACTGCGGGGGTTTCGCTGGTTTCGGGGCGCACTAAGTGGCGATTCCAGATTTTTTCGAATAATGTTTGTGGTGTGGTTGCCATGCCAACTCCTCATACCTTCAATTAGGTGACCCACGATCTATCACCAAGTATTTGACAGATCATGGCCGCGTGGGCTATCCAGCGCGGAATTTAGACGTAATCCAACCAACCATGGTTGTCTGCGACCGAGCCATCAAACAAGCCAAAGAAACGTTCTTGAAGCGCTTCGGTGAGTTCGCCACGCATCCCGGTGCCAATGATGACCTTGTCAACAGAACGTACGGGGGTGATTTCGGCGGCGGTACCAGTGAAAAAGATTTCGTCGGCCAAGTACAACATTTCGCGTTGCATGTTGGTCTCAATCACCGGCATTTTGAGTTCTTTGGCTAACGTGATTATCGAATCGCGGGTGATACCGGGCAAAATACTCGCCGTGGTAGGGGGCGTATAGATGACGCCATCGCGCACGACAAACAGATTCATACCCGAGCCTTCGGCGATGTTGCCGTGGATATCCATGGCGATGCCTTCGGCATAGCCATTGCGCAAGGCTTCACTTTTGATGAGCGTCGACGACAAGTAATTACCCCCTGCCTTGGCCATGGTGGGGATGGTATTGGCGGCGGGGCGACTCCACGACGACACCATTACATCAACGCCGTTTTTGAGGCCATCGGGGCCGAGGTAGGCATCCCATTGCATGGCAAGCACCATGGCATTAATGGGATTTGCGTGGCCATCGAGGCCGAGTGGTCCTTCGCCGCGCCATACCAACGGCCGCAGAAAGCATTTTGCGTAGTTGTTGACGGTGACCACATCTTTACAGGCTTGAGTGTATTCTGCCAGCGGAAAGGGTATTTCCATGCGATAGATTGCGCATGACTCCCACAGGCGGCGCAAATGCACCCCAAGGCGAAAAATAGCCGGGCCGTTTGGGGTGGAATACGCGCGCATACCTTCAAAAATCGACGACCCGTAATGCAAAGCATGCGTCATGACGTGGACGTTGGCCTGTGACCATGGCACCATGGTGCCGTTGAACCAAATCTGATTTTCGGTACTCACCAGCGTCCTCCGTGATAGAGATGATGCAATTCGTGGCGTTGCCAGATTATTTACCGATTAGGTTCATGGCGAGAAACGCTACATTACTGTAACGGTAACCCACGCCATGCCCATATATAGTGGGCATGGCGTGAGCGCATTGGTTCGCCAACGCAGATTTAGACGTAATCCAACCAGCCGTGGCGGTCTTCGACCGAGCCGTCAAACAAGCCAAAGAAGCGCTCTTGGATGGCTTCGGTGAGTTCACCGCGCATACCGGTACCGATGACCACTTTGTCCACCGAGCGGACAGGGGTGACTTCGGCGGCGGTACCGGTGAAGAAGATTTCGTCGGCCAAGTACAAC
>DBCF01000244.1:10129-10599 GCA_002292925.1 Roseiflexaceae bacterium UBA965
CAACATTTCGCGTTGCATGTTGGTTTCAACGACTGGCATCTTGAGTTCTTTGGCCACCGTCATGATTGAATCACGGGTGATGCCGGGCAAAATGCTGGCCGTGGTGGGGGGCGTGTAGATGACGCCGTCACGCACAATGAACAAATTCATGCCCGAGCCTTCGGCGATGTTGCCATTGATGTCCATAGCGATGCCTTCGGAATAACCGTTGCGCAAGGCTTCGTTTTTGATCAAGTTTGATGACAAGTAGTTACCGCCGGCCTTGGCCATGGTGGGGATGGTGTTAGCCGCAGGGCGGTTCCATGATGATACCATCACATCGACGCCGTTCTTGAGACCTTCGGGTCCGAGATAGGCGCCCCATTCCACCGCAGCGACCATAGCTTCGATGGGGTTGGCTTTGCCGTCGAGGCCCAACGGCCCCTCACCGCGCCACACCAGTGGGCGGATGTAACAATTGGCGTAATTGT
>DBCF01000244.1:10617-33962 GCA_002292925.1 Roseiflexaceae bacterium UBA965
GGTGACCACATCTTTACAGGCTTGGGTGATTTCTGCCACCGAAAATGGGATCTCCATGCGATATATCTTGCATGAATCCCACAGGCGGCGCATATGCAACCCTAGACGAAAGATGGCCGGTCCATTTTTGGTGGGGTATGAGCGAATTCCTTCAAAAATCGATGACCCGTAATGCAAGGCATGAGTCATAACATGCACATTAGCTTGTGACCAGGGAATCATCTGTCCTTTGAACCAAATCTGCTTCTCAGTCGTCATGGGGGATACTCCTTTGTTGGCGATGGATTTCATGGGTATTATATATCATTCACTTGACAACAATTGTCAGTTGAACCGAACTAGTAGCCGTAGCGTGCTAACGGCAATTCCAACGCATCCCAAAGTGCCTGCCAACTGGCCGCGAGGATGTTTTCTGAACACCCCACCGTGGTCCAGCGTGCATCACCGCGGGCCGATTCGATAATGACGCGGGGGCGGGCTGCCGTCCCCAAATGCTCATCAACGATACGCACTTTGTAGTCAACCAACGCCACATTAGCCAGTTGCGGGTAAAACGGCGCTAACGCTTTGCGAATCGCTTGGTCGAGGGCATTGACAGGGCCATCACCTTCGGCGGCGGTATGCATGTCATGCCCTTTGACCCGCAATTTGACCATTGCTTGCGAACGGATGTCGTGTTCGTTTTTGGCATCGACAAGTACGGTGAAATCAAGTAACTCGAACGGGGCCACATAGCCGGGCGCGTTGCGCCGGATAAGCATTTCAAAAGACCCTTCGGCCGCTTCGAACTGCAAGCCTTGTTGTTCGAGTTCTTTGATTTTTTGCAAAATCACCCGCTCATTGCCGTCGATATCGAGCCCCAAATTGGTTGCGCGCATGCGGATATTGTTGCGCCCAGACAATTCACTGACCACAATGCGCATTTCGTTACCCACCAAATTGGGGTCGATATGCTGATAACTATCGGCGAATTTAGCCACCGCCTGGGCGTGAATCCCCCCTTTATGGGCAAAAGCACTGCGCCCCACAAAAGGTGCATGGTGGTCGGGGTTAAGATTACAGATATCAGCCACCATATGTGACACTACACTCAACCGTTGAATTTGGGCCGGAGCGATACCGTGATATCCCAACTTAAGATGAGTATTGGCAATCAAGGCGATGAGATCCATATTGCCACAGCGCTCACCGATACCATTGATCGTGCCTTGCACATGCCGCGCACCGGCGTCGATGGCTGCCAAGGCATTGGCCACGGCTAATGCACCATCGTTGTGGGTGTGGATACCCACCTGTACGGCCAATTGCAGGTGAGCAAAATGGGCAATCACCCGGGTCACAATCCGCGTCACATCGTGGGGCAGTGCGCCGCCATTGGTGTCACACAGCACAATCACTGTTGCCCCTGCCTGGGCGGCGGCGGTAATTGTGGCGAGGGTATAGTCGGCGTCAAGTGTATAGCCATCAAAAAAATGTTCGGCGTCGTAGACGACTTCCTTGCCATGGCCTACAAAATACGCCACGCTATCGGCAATCATACGGATGTTTTCGTCGCGGGTGGTTTCGAGTACGTGTTCGACGTGCAATACTGAACTTTTGCCCACTAAGGTAACTACCGGGGTATTGGCGGCTAGCAAGGCTTGGGTGTTGGCATCACTATCACACGTCGATTTGGCGTGGCGGGTACTGCCGAAGGCGGCAATTTTAGCATGTTGGAGCACCGTGGATTGCATACGCCGAAAAAATTCGGCGTCTTTGGGATTTGAGCCGGGCCAACCACCTTCGATGTAATGCACGCCTAATTCATCAAGGACATGGGTGATTTTGATTTTGTCTTCAACCGACAGCGAAATTCCTTCACGTTGGGTGCCATCACGCAACGTGGTGTCATAGATTTTGAGCAACATGGTCATTTAACGCGTCCTTTTTTTAACCCTTATGCCAGCGCGGATAGCTCCCAAATATTTTCAAAAAACCGGTTTGGGCACGCATCTGGTCTAAGGTAACGGCAATGTGTGGATCGAGACGATGGCCATTCAAATCAACAAAAAATACGTATTCACCCAATACTGCTTTGGATGGGCGCGATTCAAATTTGGTAATATTTATGCCGGCATCGGCCAAAATTTGGAGTGGTTTGACAATTTGGCCTGAGCGGTCTTCACGGTCAAACCCAAAACAGAGACTCGTTTTGTCGTCCCCCGTAGGGGCATGGTCGCTGGCGGCGAGCACCACAAACCGCGTGACATTACTGGCGCGGTCTTGGATGTCTGGCACCAAAATCACCGCACCAGTCAGCTCGGCTGCCCGTGTGGTGCCAATGGCTACTGCCACGCGCGCCGAAGCGAGTGCCTCGGCGGGGGCAGCACTATTTGAAAGCGAAGCGATAGTGGTAACGTGGGGCAAATGGGTGTCAATATAATGGCGACATTGACCAAGGGATTGGGGATGACCGTACAAAATTTCGACCTGCGCCAAATCGGTACCGGGCTTCCCCAACAGTTGATGATTAATCGGAATGACAAGTTCCGCTGCAATCATCAATTGTGTGTCATGGACGAGCAGGTCAAGTGTGGTCGTCACACTTCCCTCGAGGACGTTTTCAATTGGTAACATGGCCACATCAGCATCGCCTTGCTCGACCGCCCGTACCGCAGCCGGAAAGGTTGCGTGGGGCACAAACGTATCATCACGTGTGGCATAGGTCAATGCCGCAATTTCACTATAGGTGCCTGCCGGGCCAAGATAACTAATGCGCATAAGACCCTACTACCACACGTGTGGCCTGAGCACACAACTAGCGTTGCGTATTGGCGAAACTGTCGACGGCATAGCCTGGATTGTTTGAATCGTAGCCATCTGCATAGGCTGATTTTTCGGCTTGGATCAAGTGTTCACGGTTTTGCAACAACTTGTTCAATGCACCCATATAGGCCTCGGCCGCAGCTACCATGGTGTCGGTATGCACGCCGTAGCCATTGTACAAATCAATCCCAGGTTTGGTACTGGCTTGTTGGGCGGCCGTGGTGTCGCGAATCCGTACCGAGACCTCGGCGACGGCGTCGATGCCCTCGGTGACCGAATTAATCGCAAACTCCAACAACTCGACGGGCCGCCCCACCACTTTGTCAATGGCCTTGTAGATGGCATCGACAGGGCCAGTACCGTGAGCCGCTTCGAGGTGGGTTTGGCCTTGTTGATCGACCAAACGCACGGTAGCGACAGGGGTCAAACTGGTGCCTGTGATAACTTGGACATGCTCGAGTTTGTAGACTTCGACGGTGCGTTGTTGTTCGCCGGCAATCAAGGCTTCAATGTCACGGTCATCGATTTTCTTTTTGCGATCGCAGAGCTCTTTGAAGCGCTCAAATACGGCCTGAAACTCTTCTTCGCTTTCGGCTTCATAGCCCATCGCCACCAACTTGGCGCGGAAGGCGTGGCGCCCTGAGTGCTTGCCCAACACTAACATGTTGCCATCGAGCCCAACGGTCTCGGCACTCATGATTTCGTAGGTCAAACGGTTTTTCATCACCCCGTCTTGGTGGATGCCCGACTCGTGGGCAAAGGCATTACCGCCCACGATGGCTTTGTTGGGGGGCACCGGGATGCCGATAAACGAACTGAGCAAACGGCTCGAGCGGGTCAACTCGGTAGTATTGATTTTGGTGTTGGCTTGATAAAACGACTGACGGGTATGCAAGGCCATCACTACTTCTTCGAGTGAGGCATTACCGGCCCGCTCGCCAATCCCATTGAGTGTACATTCGACTTGACGGGCACCGGCACGCACACCGGCCAAACTATTGGCGGTGGCCATACCCAAATCGTCGTGACAATGGGTCGAGATGATGCACTTTTCGATGCCCACCACATTCGCCAAAATCCCGCGGATCAAGTCGGCATATTCTTCGCTGGTGGTAAACCCGACCGTATCGGGGATATTGAGGGTGGTGGCGCCTTCGGCAACCACAGCAGTCAATACCTCATAGAGATAGGCGGGTTCTGAACGGGTGGCATCCATCGGCGAAAATTCAATATCGTCGCAGAGTGAGCGGGCATAACGTACCATCTCACGGGCGCGTTCCAACATTTTGGCGCGCGTCGATTTGAATTGATGTTCGATGTGAATGTCTGATGTCGACAAAAAGGTGTGGATGCGTTTTTTGGCAGCCGGTTGGATAGCGGTCCAGGCTTTGTCGATATCTTCTTTGATGGCTCGGGCCAAGGCGGCAATCACGGGACCATCGCTGGTACCCACTTCTTTGGCTATTTGATGGACGGCAGCCCAGTCACCGGGGGATGCAGCAGGGAAGCCCGCTTCGATTATGTCTACACCGAGGCGGTGAAGCTGACGAGCGATTTCGAGCTTTTCTTCGAGTGACATGGTGCACCCAGGAGCCTGCTCGCCATCGCGCAAGGTGGTATCAAAAATTCGTACGTGACTATCCTGCATGATAATTCCCCTTAATGTTGTAAATGCTGGCTGGGGTAAGCACCCCAGCCAGCGGGTGTGGCTTACGAGCCGCCTTGGCCAGGAATGACTTCGCGGGGGTTTACGAACGGCATCATGCGGCGCAAATCGCGGCCGACCACTTCGATTTTGTGATCAACATCGGCAGCGCGCATTTTGTTGAAGCGGGGGCGGTTGTTGGCATTCTCATCAATCCAGTCTTCGGCAAAGGTGCCGTCTTGGATGTTGGTGAGCAATTGCTTCATTGCAGCCCGCGTTTGTTCGTTGATGATTTGTGAGCCGGCCACATAATCGCCCCACTCAGCGGTGTCTGATACCGAGAAGCGCATGTAGTTCATACCACCTTGGTAGAAGAGGTCAACGATGAGCTTGAGCTCGTGCATACATTCGAAGTAGGCCACTTCGGGTTGGTAGCCGGCATCAACCAAGGTTTCAAAGCCAGCTTTGACCAAGGCTGATACACCACCACACAACACGGCTTGTTCGCCGAACAAGTCGGTTTCGGTTTCTTCGGCAAAGGTGGTTTCGAGTACGCCGGCACGGGTGTTGCCCATACCTTTGGCATAGGCCAAGGCGTCAGCCAAGGCATTGCCACTAGCGTCTTGGTGCACGGCGACCAAGGCTGGCACGCCGCCACCTTGGGTATAGACTTCACGGACGCGGTGGCCGGGGGCCTTGGGGGCGACCATGCTCACATCGATGCCGGCGGGCGGAACGATTTGGCCGTAGCGGATGTTGAAGCCGTGGGCAAACATCAAGGTTTTGCCTGGTGCAATATTTGGGGCAATATCTTCGCGATATACCTTGGCTTGGACGGTGTCGGGGGTCAAATTCATGATGATTTGAGCGGCTTTTGAGGCATCGGCCACGGACATCACCTTGAGGCCGGCGGCTTCTGCTTTGGCCCAGCTTTTGGAGCCGGGGTACAAACCAACTACCACATCGACGCCACTCTCTTTGAGGTTGAGGGCGTGGGCGTGACCTTGGCTGCCAAAGCCAATGATGGCGACAGTGCGGCCCTTTAGGCGGCCCAAATCAGCCTGATTGTCGTAATACAACTTTGCCATGATCTACTGATACTCCTTGTTATTGGGCTGCCGCACTTGCGGCACCCGCTACGTCATTTTGCCAACCAGTGTCAACTAAATCGGCACCACTATGTCCCCGTGCGCCACGGACCATGGCGATACGCCCAGTACGCATCATTTCTTTGATGCCAAACGGACGCACCATATCAATAAAATTGTCGACCTTGGCAGGGCCGCCGGTCATTTCGATGACCATAGCCGTTACCGATACATCGACAATCTTGGCACCAAACACTTCGGCAAGTGCCACAATCTCGGCACGTTGCTGACTCGGGACATGCAGTTTCACCAAGGCCATCTCGCGTTCAACCGTCGGGTCATCGGTGACGTCGCTGACTTTGAGCACCTCGACTAACCGATACAATTGCTTGACCACTTGTTCGACATGGTCAGATTCTACCACGACGGTCATGCGACTGACGCCGGCAGTTTCGGTGTGGCCAACGGCCAGACTCGCAATATTGTATCCCCGTCGGCGAAACATGCTGACGGCGCGATTCAACACGCCGGGGTGGTCTTGCATTAACACGACCAAAATGTGGGTCTTCATCGCTTACTCCGTAATCATTTCGCCGATGCTCTTGTTCTGGGGCACCATGGGGAAGACGTTGACTTCGCGTTCGACACGGAAGTCGATTAATACTGGACCATCAGTGGCGTAAGCCTGCTGCACTGCCGCTTCGATTTGATCCCCTGACTCAACGGTAATCCCCGTCCAACCATAGGCTTCGGCAAGTTTTTGGAAGTTGGGGCTGGTCAACGGTGTGCCGCTATAGCGCTTACCCTCAAACAACTCTTGCCATTGCCGTACCATGCCGAGGAAGCCATTGTTGATGATGGCAATCTTGATGTTCTTGATGTTTTCTTGCACAACCACAATCATTTCTTGATTGGTCATCTGGAAACCACCATCACCACACACCACCCACACAGTGTCTTCGGGATGCGCAACCGCCACACCCAAGGCTGCCGGCATGGCAAACCCCATGGTACCGGCGCCACCACTGGTGATGTGCGTCCGTGGGCGATACCAATCGAGCAACTGGGCAGCCCACATTTGATGCTGGCCGACGTCGGTTACAACGCGGTAATTGCCCCGCTCGTTCATTTCTTTGGTGAGGACGGCATAGACATCGTGGGGCATCATCACTGACGTATCGGGGCGATTGAGGTACTGCTGTTTGTGTTGGTGTTTGGCTTGTAATTCGCGCACATATACCAGCCAATCTGCCGCCACCTGATGGAATTGAGTTACTTTGGCTTCTTCGGGTTCTTCTTCGAGCAACGACAAGAGCACCAATTTGGCATCGCCAACAATCGGCACATCGACTTCGATGTTTTTGCCGATTTCGGAGGGATCAATGTCGACATGCACAATCGATGCATTGGGGGCAAAGGTTGAGGCCTTGCCGGTGACACGGTCATCGAAGCGCCCGCCGATATTGAGCAAAAAGTCGCTTTCTTGGATGGCGCGGTTGGCGTGTACCCAGCCGTGCATCCCTGGCATCCCCAATGACAACGGGTGATCCTGGGGGAAGGCGCCAAGGCCGTGCAACGTCGTAATCACGGGGATTTGATAACGTTCGGCAAAAGCCATGACTTCGTCACTGGCATTGGCCATCATAACGCCGTTACCAATCATCATGACTGGTTTTTTGCTCTGGAGCATCAAATCAAGGGCTGCCTTGACTTGCTTTTTGCTGCCTTGGTAGGTGGGCCGATAACCAGGCAAAAAGATTTTTTTGCTGTAATCAGGGACGATTGACGCCTGCAATGCGTCTTTGGTGATGTCGATAAGTACAGGGCCTGGGCGGCCGGTCGTGGCAATAAAAATTGCTTCTTTGACGGCATAGGCAATGTCTTCGACCCGTTTAATCAGGTAGTTGTGTTTGGTGATGGGCATCGTGATGCCGGTGATGTCGGTTTCTTGGAAGGCATCTTTGCCCAACACGGCACTACTGACTTGGCCACAGATTGCCAACATCGGCGTGCTGTCCATCCAGGCATCGGCAATTGGGGTCACCAAATTAGTGGTTCCGGGGCCGCTTGTGCCGATACAGACACCAATGCGACCAGTTGAGCGGGCGAATCCTTCGGCAGCGTGGCCGGCGCCTTGTTCGTGGCGGCACAAAATATGGCGTAATTCGCTACGGTATTCCCACATAGCATGGTAGAACGGCATGATGGCGCCGCCCGGTAAACCGAACATCGTGTCGACACCATTTTGGATCAGTGCCTCACACAGAATCTGTGCGCCAGTGCGCTTGTCACTCATACGTCCTCCAATAGATTGCATAAACAAAAACCTCTCCCGTAGTGCTACGGGAGAGGTGAACTGTACTTCACGTGCGGTTTGGCCGCTCCCTATAGTATCATGTGCTCTTAATCGTTAGTACGACTAGAGCTTCAGTAATTACTACTAGGTTGACCTGACGGCGTTGAAACACAGTAAATCCTCGTTTGTGTTGGACCTAAGGGGATTATAGAATGAATCGAACTGAATGTCAAATACCATTGCGGTATTTAGGCGAATCAGGGAGCAAGCGTCACTGTTGGGGCTATGGCGAATGTAATCAATGATTCGCCCATACTCGACGTTGCGTCGACGGTACGGTAGCCAGCCGGGATTTGCACTTGAGCGAGTCGTATCGTCGGGATAACGAGGACTTCGGCATCATTCCGCGGCGCAACTCCTTCGGTAATCGCAAGATAATCAAGATGTTTGGTAAGAAACGGCACCACCCCACTAGCATTACGATTGAGAAAGTTTGTTTCGTAGACGTCGATTTTTGTCCCCTCAGGAAGTTTTAGCGCAAATTGCCCAAGGAGCGCACAGCTCTGCATGGCGATATCGCCTGCACCATCTTCTTTCACCACAAAAGTATTGAAATAATATTCGATACTTTGATAGGCACCAAAACAGAGTACAACGGCTAATACTCCCTGGCTGATGTATTGCGCTATTTTTTGCGTAAAGAAACGTTGCCGTAAGCGATCTATTGATTGGGCGCCAAACCCAATCAATAACGCCACACTCCCCATCATGCTTACCATGCGGTGACCAGCAGCAACTGGATATGCCAACGATGCAGCTAAACACACAAAGAAAATATTAAAGACCACAATATAACTGTTTGGTGAACGCCACCGCGTAATCATTACCACTAATCCAAGCAAAAACAAGTACGCATAAATTGATGGCAAAATAGCCCCATTCGAACGATACCAGCCATCGACCGGTCCTGAAATAATTGCATTAAACGATCCTTTGAAGTTATTGCTGATAATTTCAAAGGCAGTCATTTGTTTCTCTGCCATTTGACGAGTCAACACTGATGACCCATCTGTTGCATCGGGTAAAAATAATGACGCCCGTTGCAACGGGGCCCGGAAGTTGTTTGGATACTGATAGTAGTGAAGTAACAATGGGCCAGCCACTGCAGCGGTCACAACACCATATAACACCATATGCGTAATAATTGATTTCCATTGTGCCGTTAAGCGAATCAACTGAACAATGGTCCAAATGATAAGTAATAATGAAAGAATACGGGCGCTTGCATAGCCAAACAACCCTATCCCACTCAACACACCAATAATCACAATTGCCCGATTATTGAATCCTTTTTCACTGCGCAATATTAATCCGATAATGCCTAATACACACATCAAGTCAAATATCATGATGTAATACAACCGCGAAAAATTAATCAAAATTCCGAGTGTTGCAACCACAAAACCCGCTCCAATTGCATATGGGCGATCGAGCATAGGTCGCACCATCCAAATTGTCAATGGAATAGTAAGGACACCAAAAAAGAGTGCCGGGATGCGCATGGCCCAAATCGACTGCCCAAAAAACTGCACCATCAGACCTGGTAAATACGACATCATTGAGGGAAGCTCAAGCCACCCCGAGATAAATGGATTTGCAAAAGTTCCATCAAAATAAGTCATCCCAAACAAGGTTATTGATGCTTCATCACCATTGAGCACAGGAATCTCGGTAATGTGATACACCCGCAACCCTAAACCAATCAGCGTGACAGCAAGCACTGCCCCATAATAATATTGATTTTCGCGCGTGGTGAAATCAAATATACCTGATACATCTTTCCGTGTCGTACAACTCAAAATCAGCATCACGATGGCGACAATCCAGCCAACAACCATTTCGCCGGCATACGGCGGATTCCATGACTGCGCATTGGAAAAAATAACATAGTCATAGCCAATCATCGCAATTGCAACGGCTAATGGCGTCGGCCGATTAACCGCAAAATAATAAATCCCTAGCGCACTTACCACTCCGAGTAATGCTACCCATGTTGGCAACACTTCATTCCCAAGTCGAAATAGTTGCAACGGGAAAATTAAAAGCAATAGTAGGAATACTACTTTTTTGGGAATCATGGCGAACCTCTATTATGACAAGCTTGTGTTCGTGCAATTATAGCATGTTTTTATTGATTTAAGAACCTAAATCACCCCATTACTTATCGTGGTATATCTATTTGTTGCTAGTGTTGCTATTAAAGTTATGCGTTTATTTGCTATGATAGACACACGATTCGTACAAATATACCGGGAGCAGTAATGACCACTACATTTCCGCATCTCACCAGCATGAAACAGGAAATTTCGACCGACCCAGCGGTATTTGGCACACTCACCGATTGTACTGCGCTGTTGGATAATCCCGTCGCACTCCGTCAACACATGGACAACGAAGGGTACATCTACCTCAAGGGTGTCCTCGACACCAGCAAAATCGCTGCTGCCCGCCACATTATGGCCGAACGTTTAGCAGCCCAAGGCCACATCGACACGAATCATCCCATTGATGAATGTATCGCCGCTCCAGACACCAAGGTTGCCTTTATGCCCGACCTCGCCAAAGACAACACCCCCCTCATGGACGTCTTGTACGATGGCGCTATGATTGATGTGTTTGGCTTACTGCTCGAATCCACCGTCCGCCACTACGATTTCACCTGGGTGCGAGCCGTTGCCCCCAAACGGGGTACACCGCCCCATATGGATATCGTCTACATGGGGCGCGGCACCAAAAAACTCTATACCGCCTGGACTCCCCTTAGCGACATTCCTCTTTCTATGGGTGGATTGCTCGTCCTCGAACGTTCACACCAGCACGACAAACTCAACAACGGCTATGCCAGCAAAGATGTCGACGAATTTTGTGAAAACAAAGTGGGCGAAGGCTATACCAAAATGGGTGGTGGTGGCAATATTCGTGATGGCGGCTGGTTATCAGACAATCCCGTCAAACTCCGCAACGCCCTCGGTGGCCGCTGGCTGACTGCCAATTACGAAGCTGGCGACGTGCTCATTTTCAGTGTATTTACCATTCATACCAGCCTCGACAACGCCTCAAACCGTGTGCGCTTATCGACCGACACCCGCTATCAACGCGCTGACGAACCCATCGACGAGCGCTGGATTGGTGATGAGCCGATTGGCCATGGCGCTGCCGGCAAACGTGGCAAGATTTGTTAATCCCCCCTGACTGCCCATGGCGCACAAATTCGGGTATGATAGAAGTGTTTCTGTTTTTGTAGTACAAAGGAATTTCATCCCATGTCAGACATCATTACCACTCCCTCAGGCTTGCAATACCAAGAAATCACCGTCGGCACTGGTGCCAGCCCGGTCCGCGGCAAGCAAGTCACCGTGCACTACACCGGCACCCTCGTTGATGGCAAAAAATTCGACAGCTCACGTGACCGCAATGACCCCTTTACCTTCATCATTGGCGTTGGCCAAGTCATCAAAGGTTGGGACGAAGGCGTTGCCAGCATGAAGGTCGGCGGTCGCCGGATTCTGACCATCCCTGCCGATCTCGGCTACGGCGCCCGGGGCGCCGGTGGCGTCATCCCCCCCAACGCCACCCTCGTATTCGATGTTGAATTGTTGAGTGTCTAAAGGACGTGTTGTATGGCCACGCCATTTGTATTTGAACCAGATTTAGCCAAAGCCACGACCATCCCTTCCGATTGGTATCGTGATCCGGCGCTCCTTGCACAAGAAAAAGAGCAGATCTTTGCCAAAACCTGGCAGCTGGTCGGGCGGCTCGAGCAACTCAAACTGCCCGGTGATCACTTCACCTGTAGTGTGGTTGACGAGCCGTTGGTACTGACTCGTGATAGCTACGGCAAAATCCATGCTTTCTACAACGTCTGTCGCCACCGCGCCGGAGCCGTTGCCAATGGTGCCGGTCATCGCAAGACGTTGCAGTGCATGTACCACGGCTGGACCTATGGCCTCGACGGCAAATTGCTCAATACCCCCGAATTTGAAGGGGTCGAATGCTTCGACCGCAATGAATTCGGACTCAAACCGGTACGCGTCGATACCTGGGGACCTTTTATCTTTGTCTGCCTCGACGACCAAACCCCTGATTTGCACGAGGTACTCGCCAAGATCATCCCCGAAACCGTCCACATGCAAATCGAGCATATGGGATTTTACAAGCGCGTCGATTACGAAATCAACTGCAATTGGAAGGTCTACGTCGACAATTACCTCGAAGGCTACCACATCCCCATCGCCCATCCCGGGTTGTTCAAAGAAATCGACTACAACCAATATTTGGTCGAACCCGAGCGCTATTATTCCAAACAATACGCCCCGATTCGCGCCAAAGATGAGTCGTTGTACCGCCGCAATCTCGAAGATGGCGCCCCCGCCCAAGCACTCTACTACTGGCTCTTCCCTAATTTGATGCTCAACATCTACCCCGACAACGTGCAAATCAACATCGTTTTGCCGTTGGGGCCAGAACGTACAGTCACCATCTTTGAATGGTATTTGCGCGACGTCAATCGTCCCGGTGTGGCCGAAGATTTCGCCAAATCATTTGCCTTTAGTGACTCGGTGCAACAAGAAGACATCGAACTTTGCGAAACGGTGCAACGCCGCTTGCGCTCACGTTCATATACCACCGGCCGGTTTTCGGTGGCCCGTGAAAACGGCGTCCATCACTTCCATGGACTGATCTGCGAACACCTCAACGCTAAATAATCTCCCCCCCTTCACGCTCGTGGTGACACTGCGGTCACTGCGGGCGTGAAACAAAAGAAAAACAGTTCTAATGCCAATTGCCATACCCCAATCCCACGGTCTCCCGCGCATCGGACACATGCTTGGGCTTACTATTGACCCCATGGCCGTCATGCAACAGTTGCACCGTCAATTCCCCCAGATTGTCGAAGTTGCGGTGCCACCCCACACTTTTTTTGTGGTGACTGATCCCACCTTAATCGAAGAAGTGCTGGTCACCAAACAAAAACATTTTCATAAAGATGGCTTTTTGAAACACCACGCTAGTGCGCTATTTGGCAATGGGTTGCTCAGTAGCGACGGTGATTTTTGGTTGCGCCAACGCCGTATGGCCCAGCCGGCGTTTCATCGCCAACGCATTACCGAATACAGCGAAATCATCATCGCCAAAACTGCCGTAGCACTGGCCGCACTGCCCCACAACCAACCCGTCGACATCCTGGCGACGATGATGGAACTGACGCTGACCATCGTTGCCGAAACCTTATTTGGCGCAATCACGCCCCGCCAACTCCACACCATCGGGCAGGCACTCCACGATGCGATGGCATACTTCGCCAATGATCCGCTACGTGATATCGCCGCCAGCATCACCAAATTACCGCTCCATGACGCCAAAAACGCAGCCTATGCGACCGCAATTCAGGCACTCGATACGGTGATTGACGAAATTATCGCCGACCGCATGTCCCATCCTAGCGACGCCACCGATTTATTGGGGATGTTTCTGGCAGCCCGCGACGATGACGACCAGCCGATGTCACACACCCAACTACGCGACGAGTGCAAAACGCTCTTTTTGGCAGGGCACGAAACTACTGCCTTGACGCTCACTTGGAGCATTTGGCTACTCTTGCGGCATCCTGATTGCCTACAGACCATGCAACGCGAGCTCACACAAGTCATTGGCGACAGGCTGCCGAATATGGCCGACATCCCTAATTTGGTCTATACCGAGCAAGTCATCCGCGAAGCGATGCACCTCTACCCGCCCGCCTATACCATTGCCCGCTCATGTATTGCCGATGTGACGATTGGTGATTATGTCATCCCTGCCGGCAAAGACGTCACCCTCAGTCAATACGCCATGCACCGCGATCCGCGCTGGTACGACCAACCCGATGCATTCATCCCGACGCGTTGGAGTGAGTCATTCAAGGCGCAGCTGCCCAAATACGCCTACTTCCCATTTGGGGGTGGGCCGCGCTTGTGTATCGGGCAACAATTTGCCCTCATCGAAGCGACCCTCATTTTGGCGATGGTCGTGCGGCATGGCGACTGGCAACTCATCCCGTGGCAACGGGTGGTGCCACTAACGGCGATTACGTTGCGCCCCAAACGGGGTGTGATGGTGCAAATTCACCGCCGCGCCTGAATTATTTTTCAATGTAAAAAAAACATACTGCGCCGAACGTGACAACGACACAAAAAATCGCCCGGTGGCGCACAATCCTGCGGGGTAGGGCACAGCATGCCCTACCCCGATGTTGTATACCAGCGATTATCTAATGCGTGCGGGGTGTAACGGGGATAGCCAATTGGAGTGTTTTACCAGACCGCACCACCTCAACGGTCAATACCGTACCGATGGCATCACGACGCAAGATTTTGCGCACATCGTAGCGACGCACAATTGGGATGTTGTTGATACGTGCGATGACGTCACCAATTTCAAACTGTGATGGCGTCGTGCGGATGCGTTGGACGGTAATGACTTGGTGGTCACTGCCATCGTCAGCCCAATGTTCACCAATCGAAATCCCCAGCGTGCCCCGCAACACTGCGCCATGGGCAATGATTTCGGGCACCACATCGCCGACGATTTCGGCAGCAATGGCAAAGCCGATATTGTCGGCGTCAACCCGTTTGGCCACATTGACTCCCATCACTTGCCCTTGCCAGTCGATGAGGGGACCACCCGAATTACCGGGATTGATGGCGGCATCAATTTGGATGCTTTCTTCGATGAAGCCGTAGTCGTTGGGAACTTGGCGCGATAAACCGCTCACCACCCCAAAACTAATCGACTCACGGAAGCTCAACGGTGACCCCATCGCAATACAGACTTCACCGAGCTGTACAGGGGTAGTACGGAGTGGCAACAGTGGGGGAGGAGTAATTGGTGAAATACAGCGTAATACCGCCAAATCACTGGCTGGGTCTACCCCCACGATTTGGGCAGCGACAGCCCGACGTCCCACAAATTGCACCGTCAAATTACGTTCGAGCGTTTTGATGACGTGGTAATTGGTCACTACATGCCCGAGATCATCATAGACCCACCCCGACCCTGAGCCCCCCGACGCAATATCGATGGTCATCCCTGCAATAGTGGCGGTGCTATGCCGCGTTTGGGCAATCAACTGGATAATTTGCTGATTAAATTGCAATAACGGCTGAGCCATCAGGGCATACTCCTCTATACATCAATCATGTCAACGCTGGGCGATTTGCCAATTAATTCGCCTCCAAACGTGGCGTGCAAGCGGTTATCGTATTGATCGGCGAGGAATTGCACGTGCGTAACGACATTGAGCAGAGATTGCTCGTTGAGTGCATAGGGAAAAATACTCGACTCCAAAATAATCAGGCCATCTTTTTCAAACATCCGGCCGATTTGCAGGCCTGCATTAATATGATTGAGCGTTTCATATAATTCACCACTGCGGACAATTTTTTTCACCAGGATAGCATATACACGTACAATCAAGGGCTCGGGCGCCACCGTCACGCACATCACCGCACTCCCCGCCGGCATGATAATATCGCCATCTTCGTCAATGGTAATGACGTTTTTTTCAAAGTGACTCGCCAATGTATGCAACACAAATTGGCGCAATACATCGACGGGATTGTCGTTTTTGCTAATTACCGGAGCGGTCACTGCCGGCGTCGTTTCAGCGGGAATAGGAGCGGGTGATTCTGGTAAGCGCACACCTGTTTCGTTGCGTTCCCCAAGGGCAATAAATTCTATTAATACTACATCTCTGAGCCCAGCGCTATTGCGACAACTGCGCAAATAAATTAGGTCGTCGCTAATCGTGGTATCACCGACACCGCGCATCTGCAAGGCTTCGGCGATGCGGTGGGCGGCGTTTTTGTCGAGGATGAGCCAATGATCGAGTAAAAACGGCCAGGCAGTTTGGATAAATTCTTGATTGGGGCGCTTACCAAAGCGGGTGACGAAATGCGCTGTCTCAACACCTGGCAATTGAAATGCGGTAGCGAGAATTTCACGTAAATTTGCGTCGATATTTTCCCATTGAAAACGAAATCGTGGCATACAACCCACCCTTTGGTTACAAACACCACCCCACCCTGTCGCTGCGGCGACAGGGTGGGGAAGCAACAGAATTAGGCGTGCAAATCGATTGCGGTGGTGGACAACGGTGGTACCGTCACGATAATCACCCCGTCTTGCACCACGGGTGTGGCGAGGGATTTGCTCGTGAGCAACTGTGGTTGCTCAAAGGTGTTGTGGGACTTGGGATCCGTGCCCCACAATGATTCGGCAGCAGTGGCTTTGACCGGTGCCAAGCCATCGTCGAAACGAATCGTTACCGTCATGGCTTGGTCGAGACTACGATTGACCACAAAGCAGGCACCCCGATTGGTGGTGGCGTCCCACGATGCAGATACGTCAATCATCGGCACATCGGCTTCGGTTTTGGTGGAATAGACCGGGGCTTGCACCACGGCGTCGAGTGAGGAACCCTTGGCACGTTTGGCCATCATCATGAATGGATAGAAAATACTCTGGATCAACATGGCATCTTTGGTAGTCAAAATTGGCGCAATTACGTTGACCATTTGCGCCAAACACGCCGCTTCGATGACATCACATTTGCGCAAGAAGACATTCAACCACTGCCCAACCACGAGGGCGTCTTCGAGGTTGTAGACTTCTTCGATCAAATGCGGCGCAACGGTCCACTTGCCGTCCATTTGCATGTTTTTGTACCAGACATTCCACTCGTCCCATGACAATTTGACCGTCTTCTTGGAACGTTTGACCGCTTTGACATAGCGGACGGTTGATGCCAAGGTGTCGACGTAGTCTTCGAGACCACGGGCGATGGCGAGGTACGAAGGGGTATCGTCGTTGCGGTTGCCGGCATAATAGTGCATCGACAACACGTCAACATGGTCATAACAATGCTCGAGAATGGTGCGGTCCCAGTGGGGGTAGGTGGCCATGCCACTGCTCGATGAACCGGCGAGTACCAGTTTGATGGTTTCGTCTTGCCATTTCATCATCTTGGCGGCCTCGAGGGCTTTTTTGCCGTAATCGACGGCATCGAGGTGACCAATCTGCCACGGGCCGTCCATTTCGTTCCCCAAACACCACCACTTGACACCCCACGGATCGGCCTGACCGTTGGCAACCCGCTTGTCGGCCCAATAGCTACCGGCGGGGGCATTGACGTACTCGACGTATGCCGAAGCCAACGCAATATCGCCGGTGCCGAGGTTGACACCCAACATCGGTTCGGCACCGAGGCGAGCACAATAATCGAGGAATTCATGGGTACCAAAGTGGTTAGTTTCGAATGACTTCCAGGCCAGCTCGCGTTTGCGGGGGCGTTGTGACACCGGACCCACACCATCGCGCCAATCGTAGCCACTCAGCATGTTGCCGCCGGGGTAACGCATAATCGTAACACCCATTTGATTCAGGGCGCCTAACACATCGAGACGAATGCCTTTGGCGTCGGCGTGGGGTGAACCCGGGTCATAAATGCCTTCGTAGACACAACGGCCCATGTGTTCGATGAATCCCCCAAACAAGGTGGGTGAAATGTGCCCAACCACGCGGCGACGATCAAGTGCAATATGCGCACTGAGTTGCTCTGCCATGAATTCCTCTGTTCTATTGTCGTAAAAACGGAACACCCCTATCATACCGCAAATTTCCGGGACTTTCTACAAAAAAATCGTTTGGACACAGTAATGCTGTGCCCAAACGATTTTGCAAAACCAAACGTGAATTATGCGGCGGCTTTGGTGGCCGATTTGCGCATCATCATCCGCACGCGGTCGAGCAACCACCACGCAAACAACAAACTCGCCAAGCTAATCGCTGTGGTACTCGCCACAGTGACCAACAGCGGCGCCGGAGGCAGTTGGGCTTCATTGGTGACATATTGGATTTGCTTGACCCCTAAGCCGTACAAGGCCCAGGCAATCACCATGCCGTAAGCAGTATCTTTACGCAAGATGCGTTGTGAAATGGCAAGTACAACTGCCACCCCAATCAACAACAATGTCCAAAAAATCGCCGTCTCGTCGCTAAAGGTGCCACGACGAAAAATCACTACCGACACGTTGACGACTGTCGCCACACTAATCCAGCCGGTATAGATGTGGAACGGCAAATCGACACAGATGCGCTCGGTAATTGTACGGGCTGGGATACGTACGAGCGTGGTAACGGTATAAATCAAGGTTGCCAGCAAGGTAAGCATCATAACCAAGGTGATTTCGACCTGATAATAATGCCAAAACACGAGCCACAACGTATTGGCAGTACTGCCGATTACAAACCACCAACCGATGGCCCGCAACCGTGGGTCTTCGCGTTTGGAGGGGAGGGCTTGATAGACACAAAAGGCAATCAAAAACGTGTAGATAATCCCCCACACACTAAAGACATACCCTGCCGGCACAAACCGAATCCAATAACTATCGGACAATTTGGCCGTGGTAACACCATTGAGTGGCAGGGAGGTGGCCAAACCATTGACAATTAATGTCACAATGGTAATCAGTATCACGCTGATTTGCCGCAAAACATCACGATTCATATGTATCCTTTAAAACGAAGCGAGTACGTAATTGTGTATACGCATGTAAAGTTATTTTGGATTGAGAATGAAAAAATGGAAGCGTCATTGTCGTGGCACCATGCAATCACGATGCAATCACGGCGCCATGCAATCACGGCGCCATACAATCACGGCGCCATACAATCACGCCCCTACTTCCACACGGCGTGCATATGGTGCAACAATTCAATGCCACTGGCCACACTCGTGGCGGCCCCTTCGCCCACGTTATAAACCGACACCAAGGCTTGGGCGATCAATTTGTCGCCAGCCACATCGGCCACCGTATGAATCGCCGCCACAACTTCGTCCATCGAAGGACCATTGGGCTCAGCCGTACCGTGATTGGGCACATAGCGTTTGTCCAAAATATCTTCGTCGATGTGCAAATAAATGTAGTCACACTCAGCCACCAAGCGTTCCATCGCCGCCCGCAATGGATCCGTGGCACATGGCACAACGGTCACGTCAGTGGCGGCAATTAATTGGGCTTCGGCGGGATCAAGGTTGCGTACATCAACCATCACAATCCGGTTGGTGGGGAGTGCTACGTTGATTCCGGCATTGATGCGCCACTGTGGCAAGGTCAACCCGGCACAGACCGCCACGGGCATCCCCCCAAGCATTCCGGACAGGGTCGTTTTGGTGGTATTGAAGTCGCCATGGGCATCGAACCACACCAGGCCAATCGCCGCATGCGGACCGTGGGCTGCCACAAGCCCCGAATAAACGCCGGTAACATGCGAACAATCGCCGCCAATCATCAGTACCTTTTGGCCAGCCCGGCGGGCGGTGGCGGTGGCATCGGCGATACGCTGACAAAACATGCCGATATTGGCGGGTATATCGCTCCCCAACGGCAACCCGTCAGTGGTCGGCGTCACCACAAGTGGGGCGATTCCATCGGTGTGCAAGGCGTGCGAATTGAGCAGGGCGTCGACACTACGCTCGTCGCCCTGACACGCAGTGGCGTTGCGGTAGCGAATAGCAATAACAGCTTCCATGATGTTGCGTCTCCTTTGAAGAAACTATAATATACATCATACGCATAATAGCATTGGACGTCTATGTCAACACAAATTTCCGCAAGCGCTCTTTCACGCCTGCCGGCACCATTCCTCGTACTCACTGCGGTGGTATCAGTCCAATACGGTGCAGCGCTTGCCCGTGATCTCTTCCCTATTATTGGTGCGGGTGGGACAGTTTTTTTACGTTTATTGATGGCAGTGTTATGTCTATTTGCGTTGTTTCGCCCTAATATCATCACACTTTATCGGCAACATTTTCGTATAATGTCCTTGTTTGGCGTTTGTATTGCGCTATCAACCCTCTTTTTTTACTTGGCAGTCCAGCGCATCCCCCTCGGGATTGCCATTGCGATTGAATTCATCGGACCACTCGTCGTCGCCGTACGCAACAGCCGTACCTGGCTCGACCGCCTGTGGATCGGTATCGCCGCCCTTAGCATCGCCTTGCTCATACCCGATATCGGCGTAAACCTTGATATTTGGGGTGTTGTTGCCGCACTCATCGCCGCCGTATTTTGGGGGCTGTATATCGTCACCTCACCACGAGTGGCAGCTGTGGCCTCGGCATACGACGGACTCATCGGGGGATTGATTGTCGCGCTTGTCATCATGTCTGTCCCCGGTGTCATCCAAGGGGGCTGGCAACTACTCAACCCCAATATCCTTTGGCAGAGTTTTGTGATGGGCATCGCCGCCGCCATCATCCCATTTACCTTTGAATACAATGCGTTGCAACGCTTACCCGCCCGGACCTATGGCGTATTGGTCTGTAGTGAGCCGGTGGTTGGGGCCCTGATTGGCTGGCTCATCCTCCATGAATCACTCAACACCAATGCCGTAATTGCCATCGTTGGCATCACCATCGCATCACTGGGGAGTACACTCACCAACAAAGAGGAGACCCACGCATGAGTCACATGCAACCACGGATTGATCTCACCACGATTGCTGACTCAGCCGAATCGCCCACCACGCTTATGCGTGATGTACTAGGGCGCATCGCCGCTGACCGCAACCGCGCCATCATCGAAGTCAACCCCGATGCCATGCTCCTCGCTGAGTACGCCCAAACAAGCGGCAACCCACATCCCCTCGCAGGCATCCCCATAGCCCTCAAAGACAACATTGACACGGGCGACCGCATGCAAACCACTGCAGGCTCGCCCGCATTACTCACCAGCCGCGCCCGCCGCGATGCCTTTGCCATTACCCAGCTACGCCAATCCGGCGCCATCCCAGTGGCCAAAGCCAACATGAGTGAATGGGCCAACTTCCGCGCCGCCCACTCAAGTAGTGGCTACAGCGGTCGCGGCGGCCAATGCCTCAACCCCTACGACCATAACCGTTGCCCGAGCGGTTCAAGTTCGGGGTCTGCTGCTGCCGTTGCCGCTGGCCTCGTACCACTGGCAGTTGGCAGCGAAACCGATGGCTCGATTATTTCCCCCTCTGCTCGCTGCGGCGTGGTGGGCATCAAACCCACCGTAGGGTTGATTAGTCGTAGTGGCGTTATCCCTATTTCGACCACCCAAGACACCCTCGGTACGCATGCCCGCAGTGTCGCCGATGCCGCGCTCTTGCTTGGGGTACTGGCAGGGTATGACGCGAGCGATGCTGCGACACACCACATCCCCGCTGCCACCCTCGTAACGTTGCGTAGCCCGATTAACGCCCAAACCATTGGACAAGTACGCATCGGCGTGGCACGTACCGATTTTAGTGGCTATCATGCCGGTGTCGATGACCGTTTCGACGCCGTCGTCACAATGCTGGCCCGCCATGGCATCACTATCGTTGACAACGTCGCAATCACCACCGTCAACGAACTGCGCAGTAGCGAAAACGAATATATGGTGATGTGCTACGAATTCAAGCACGCCATCGCCGCCTATTTGGCCACCCGCAACGTGTTACCGGGTTTTAGTGAAGCCGATGTACCCCGCACACTGAGTGATCTAATTGCCTTTAACAACGCCCATCCCAATCCCGGATTCGCCTTTGACCAAGCAGTGTTTTTGCGGGCCGAACAGACCACAAGCGCCGACAAAGCGGCCTATCGCAAGGCGGCAGCCTGGTGCAAACGTAAATCACAACACGAAGGCATCGATGCGACCCTGCAACGCCACAATCTCGATTGCATCATCGTGCCGTCGGGAACGCCTGCGTGGCCTATTGACCAAATCAATGGTGACCCTAACATGCGGGGTGATAGCACGACTGCTGCCGCATGTGCCGCATACCCACTTATTACCATCCCGATGGGTAAAATCAATCATCTCCCAATTGGATTAACCCTGATGGGCACCGCTTGGAGCGATGCGACCCTCGTGGCTATTGCACATGGCATCGAACAATTATTGATACAAGAAGGAATTACGCAATGATTGACACCTTTCTTTCCCTCATTTCGCATCAACGCTTGTGCGAAATCGCCCATACCATTGTCGCCATCCCCTCGGTCACCAACAACGAAGGCGCCATGAGCGACTATACTGCCACATTTCTCACTCGCTGTGGCTTTGCGGTAACCCGCCTCGCCGTACCCGAATCGGGCGACACTATTGTGGCAAGTATTGGTCATGGTGAGACCAGCGTCATGCTCAACTTCCACCTTGACACCTTTGACGTGTTTGCCGGCTGGCAGACCGATCCCTTTACCCCTACTCAAATCGACAATCGCCTCTATGGTCTGGGCTCCCACGACATGAAGGGCGGCGCGGCCTGTGTGCTCGCCATCGCTGAAGCACTCGGCGCCCACCCCGAGTTACTCCCTGGCCGGGTACTGATTACTGCCACGAGTGACGAAGAAAACTGGTCACGGGGAGCACACGCCATCATCAACGGCGGATTTCTCGAGGGGTGCCAAGCAGCCATTGTGCCTGAGCCGTCCAATGCCGGCACACTGACCATCGGCCAACGGGGTCGGCATGTCTTTCGCATCCGTTTTTTTGGCAAAACAGTCCATGCTGCCTTTGGGGGCGGTATCAACGCCGCCGCCGACGCAGCCCGCGTCGTGGCCGCCCTCGAAGAACCGGGCTTGGTCGATTTGGGTTGGGATGAGCAATTCCAGCTCGCCGGTACCCTCAACGTCATCGGTATCCACAGTGGTGGCACCTTTATTTTGGTGCCCGAAGTCGCCGATGTCTGGATAGATCGCCATATTCTGCCCGGCGAAACATTGGAGCATGCCACCGCTCAAATCCGCGACGTTGTTACTCGTTATACGCGCCATAGCCGCTGGGAATTGACCTGGGATGAGCGACCAACCCCCGCACCTGGCCCATATCTCGTGCCCACGAGTGACCCTTTGGTGCAAATCATGACAGCCGAATTAGCACACGAATACCAGCAACCAATCCACTACGTCCTCGGACGCAGTGTGGCCGACACCAGTCATTTCGCCTTCCATGGCCACATCCCAACCGTTATTTGTGGGCCGCAAGGGGGCAACACCTGCGAGGCCAATGAGTGGCTCGATCTCGACTCATTACTGCCCACAACCCGTGCTATGATGAGCACAACACTCAAACTCTTGTCTCGTGGCTAAAGGAGCCAACTGTATGTGGCAGACACCGCAATTGATTACCCATACCGGCACGCATGTCGTGCTCCGCGCTGCTGATGTGGCCAATGACGGCGCCGCGCTCTTTGCGGCAGGGCATCGCACATCTGCACATTTATATACGTGGCAATATTTACCGTACGGCCCGTTTACCGACGTGACGGCAATGGACGCATATGTACGCAATTTTGCCGGCAAAACTGACCCGTTGATGCATGTGGTCTGTGATGCCGTCACCCAAATTCCCATTGGCGTAATCACGATTATGAGCATCTTCCCTGAATTTGGGCGGGC
>DBCF01000001.1:0-4274 GCA_002292925.1 Roseiflexaceae bacterium UBA965
TCGCCGGGAGGGCGGTCGCCTTGAGGACGTGGGGTATAGGGACGGTCGCCAGCAGGGCGGTCACCTTGGGGACGTGGGGTGTAGGGACGATCGCCGGCAGGACGGGGTGGGCGGTCGCCTTGAGGGCGATCACCAGCAGGTCGTGCCTGTGCCGGGTCGGCGGGGGCACGTTTGATTGGTTCCTTTTCGTCACCGGCAGCGCCACCTTGGGCTTTTTCGTCACTGCTCGCAAAAAAATGGAACAAGAATAGTGAACGGGCGAATTTTTGCATGTGTATCCTCCATCAGGGCGTAGCGACAGGTAATGGCGTATGCGGCGACATTACGCTGATGTATCGATTGTCCGTGCAAAGGACACAAGTGCTGCCCGATCCTCTTCTGTTAGTAAACTGAGACGCAATGCGCTGACAACAATGTTGCGCTCAACCAAGGTTTGCCAGCAGCTAGCCTGCTGACAAACATACGCCCCACGACCATTTTGCTTCCCGGTGACGTCGATGTGAACTCCCCCCGTGGCAGTGCGTACGAGTCGTACCAAACCCCGTTTGGGATTGACACTACGACAGACGATGCAGATACGTTGGGGGATGTGCTTTGGACGTGTCACGGTATGACTCATTCATTGCCAACGGAATAATCGATGTCATCGTCATCAGGAATCATATATGAAGCAATCAAGCGGTCATTGGCATACAAAAATAACTTGTAGGGGGTGGCCCGGATTTGGAGCATCTGTCCAATGTACTCATGCCCAACCGGCCCATACTCTACATCACCATAGACAATCATCGCTTTGGCTGACACCAAACGATCTTCGACTTTGGCGTTGGTAAGGGCAATATCGAGGAGCATGCTTTCGGTGTCGGCGGCCTGGCGGGCATCGCTCGCCTCACGCACTTCATCCATCAGCGTGCTTGAACTCTTGATGTCAATCTTCCATTTGGTCAGTTTAGCCGCCAAACGGACGTTTTGGCCTTCTTTGCCGATGGCCAATGACAATTGCTTGTCGGGCACAATCACCACGGCTTTTTCGAGTTCGAGAATGCGTACTTCGACCACTTGGGCCGGCGACAAGGCATTGGCAATAAACTCTTTGATGTCGGGTGACCATTGCACGACGTCGATTTTTTCACCGTTCAATTCGTTGACGATGTTTTGGATGCGCACACCACGGATGCCCACACAGGCACCGACCGGGTCGATGCCCTCTTGGCGGGCTGCCACGGCACACTTGGTGCGAATCCCAGGCTCGCGTGAAATGCTTTTGATTTCGACCGTACCGGCCAAAATTTCGGGGACTTCCATCTCGAAAATCCGCCGAATCAAATCGACTTCGGTGCGTGACACCACCAAGCGGGTACCGCGGTCTTCGCGGCGAATGTCTTTCAAAATCACCTTGAGGCGTGTGCCTGGGCGATAGTTGTCACTCGCTACTTGTTGATCTTTGGGCAAAATCGCCTCAGCCTTGCCCAAATCAATGATAATGTTGCCATTGACATTGCGTTGTACTTGGCCAATCATCAGTTCGCCGCGGCGTTCGTTGAATTCGACATAGACGTTGTCGCGTTCGACGTCGCGGATCCCTTGCAAAATCACTTGTTTGGCGGTTTGGGCGGCAATCCGCCCGAAATCGCGGGGAGTGGTTTCGACCATGATTTTGTCGAGCAATTGAATGCTCGGGTTGATTTTGCACGCATCATCGATGCTAATTTCGAACCGCGGGTCTTCGACTTCGTCGACCACAAGTAATTCGGAATAAACGTGTGGGTCGCCTTTGACTGAGTCGATTTCGACCCGCACTTCCATGATTGGTGGACGGTCACCGAGCGAACGTCGATAGGCAGCCGCAAGGGCTTTTTCGACTTGCTCGATGATGCGTTCGCGGGGAATCCCGCGCTCGGCTGCTATGGCAGAGATGGCTGCAAAAAATTCAGTTCTCATCTGGTCACCCTCGTGAATCCGTTTAAGAATACGAAAAGTGGGGGATACCCACTTTGACAAACAAAACCTATCGAAGACGGGCACGTACGAGCCGTGCCGAACATTCTGTTATAGTATAGCATAGATGGGTTGGTTTTGTCGTGATTTGTGTCAGTTATTTCTGAAAAGCACCTGATATATGTACATCCTTGCCATAGATGCCGGTTTACGCGTCGGCTATGCCTTATTTGACATCCCCACTGCCACATTACAGTGGTACCGTTCCCACAACTATGGCGCATTAGCGCGGTTACGCCGTGGCGCCGCCACCTTGATTGCGTCACAACCCGACTTGGCATTGGTAGTGGTCGAAGGAGGTGGCTCGGTGGCTGAGCCATGGCAAAAAGCCGCCGACTTCCACCGTATCCCCTACTGCCAAATCCCCGCCGAGCGCTGGCGCCAAGATTTGCTCTATGACCGTGAGCAACGCAGTGGCAGCCAAGCCAAACGTGCCGCCCAACAACACGCCGCCCAAACCATCGCCGACGCCCAAGCCCCCAATCACTTTAATCAGCTCCGGCATGATGCTGCCGAGGCGATTTTGGTGGGCGAATGGGCACTTCGCCATTGCCAGCACCTGTTTTTATCAGATAAATAACAAATATGTGGTGATGACTCCGCAAAACCATGCGATTGGTGCTGTTTTCACGGTAATATATTACTAACACCGTTTATCTGAGGGGATGTCATGACAGATTTGCGCACCGAACTCAAAGATCTCGTCCGCCGTGAAATCGAACAGAACCTCGCTACCCTCATCGGTATCAGCGATTGGATGTACCACAACCCCGAAATCGGCCTGCAAGAGTTCCAAGCCTCCGAAAAACTCACCGATGTGATGGCCGAATACGGTGCCACCATCCAACGGGGCGTCGCTGGTATGCCTACCGCCTTTGTGGCCGATCTGCCCGGTGGCAAACCGGGCCCGCGCATCGCTATTATTGCCGAATACGACGCCTTGCCCGAGGTAGGCCAAGGCTGTGGCCACAACATCATTGCCACTGCTGCGCTCGGCGCCGCCATGGGGCTGGCCCGCGTCACCCACCGTTTACCCGGTAGCGTGGTGTTGCTCGGTACCCCCGCCGAAGAATCAGCCGTGCCCAATGCCGGCGGCAAAATCCACATGATTCGGGCTGGTCACTTTGACAACCTCGATGCCGCCATCATGATTCACCCCATGACCGAAGACCGTATCGATTATGATTCGTCACTCGTCGCCAAAGGCCTCGAACTGACCTTCCGCGGCAAATCAGCCCATGCTGCCGCCAACCCCCACGAAGGGGTCAATGCCCTTGACGCCTTAATTGTGATGTTTTCGAGTGTGGGCTTGCTCCGCCAGCAGATTCGTGGCGATGCCCGCATCCATGGCATCATTACCCACGGTGGTACCGCCCCCAACGTGATTCCGGCCATGACGGCCGCTCGTTTCCGCATCCGGGCCGCCGATATCGCCTACGCCGAAGAGTTGTTCAAACGGGTCATCGCCTGTGCCGAAGCCGGTGCCTTGGCGACGGGCTGTACCGTCGAATGGCACGAATATATGCCAGCCTACCTCAATATGGTGCCCAATCAGGCCTTGGGGCAGGCATTTGCTAATAATTTGAAAAGCGTGGGGCGCGACGTGAATAAGCCTCAAGCCCGCTCCGGTGCCGGCTCGACCGATTTGGGCAACGTGAGTCATCATGTGCCAGCGATTTGTGCCTACCTCGAGATTTGTGGCACCGAAGCGGGTTGGCATTCTACTGCGGTCGCCGATGCCACGATTACCGCCAAAGGTCATCAAGCCATTGTCGACGGTGCCGTCGCCATGGCGATGACGGCCATCGATGTGCTGTGTGACGACGACATGCGGGCTCAAGCCCGCCGCGAATTCGACGCCGCTCAGCGATTTGTAGGGGATGTGTAATGCACGAAATAGTCTTTGCCACGGCGCGTCACCAACGAGCCGCGATTGCCAGCGGCCAAATTTCGGCCCAAGAGTTGCTCAGCGCCCACCTTGACCAAATCGCCCGCACCAACCCGGCCGTCAACGCCATCATTACCCTCGATGCCGAGGGAGCCATGGCGCATGCCGGTCATATCGATGCCTTGTTGGCCCGTGGGGTCGATTTGGGGCCGCTGGCCGGTATCCCCATCGTCCACAAAGACCTCACCGCCGCCAAAGGCTTGCGCTTTACCAGTGGTTCGCCCATTTATGCCGACCGCATCGCCGAGCACGACTCGGTGGTGGTGCACAACCTCAAAGCCGCCGGCTGTGTCACCATCGGCAAAAGCAACGTGCCCGAGTTTGGCGC
>DBCF01000001.1:4344-4560 GCA_002292925.1 Roseiflexaceae bacterium UBA965
GGTGGCAGTAGCGGCGGAGCGGCAGCGGCCTTGGCATGTGGCATGGTGCCCCTCGCCGATGGCAGCGACATGGGTGGCTCACTGCGCAACCCAGCCGCCTTTTGTGGCGTGGTCGGCTTTCGCCCCTCACCAGGGGTGGTGGCCAACCCTGATTCGTGGTCGCCATTGGCCGTCGATGGCCCGATGGCCCGCAATGTGGCCGATGTGGCGTTGATG
>DBCF01000151.1 GCA_002292925.1 Roseiflexaceae bacterium UBA965
CCCAACGTCATTCCATGCCGGGTGCGGGCACCCGTAGCGTGGAATCTCCGAGGCGTGCCATACGATGCATGTCGCCCCGTTGGGGCTATGGCATGATTGGATTTGACAAATCGTTATATAGTTGTATAATACAACTATTAAATGGTTGTATGGAGCAACTAATGACACGAAACGAAGTACAGGCACAGCTTTTTCAAGAGCAGTTGATGCAATTTGTGCGCGGGTTAGGGTTGCATCGTAGTGATGCGACGCCATGTGGCTTCCCAGTGTCACTGGCCGAGGCATGTGCATTGGTGGCACTCACACACAACGAGCCGTTGTCGCAACGCGAATTGGTGCAGGCCTTGAATCTCGAAAAGAGCACGGTCAGTCGCATGGTAGTGGAATTAATCGATCGTGGGTGGGTGGTGCGTGAGCGTGATACCCACGATGCGCGGGTGCAGTTGATGCGGCGCACTCCGGCGGGTGTAACGGCCAGTGATGCGATTGTGCAGGCCCGCAATCAGCGTTTTGGAGAATTATTAGGGCGAATCGAGCCAAGTCGGCGTCAACAAGTCGTTGATGCGATGATGATATTAGCAGAGGCGGTGAGTGATGACTCTATGGCAACAAATTAACCAGTGGTGGCAAACGGCATCTGGAGCAACAACCCGTATCGATCCAGCTGAACTACACGCGGCGCTCACTGCCAAGACACCAATTTATCTCCTCGATGTCCGTTCAGCATCAGAATTTAAACAAGATGGGCATATTGCCGGCGCCCATTTGATTCCGCTGGGTGATTTGCCAGCCAAGCTCGCTCAGGTTCCCCGTGACCGCATGGTGGTATGTGTATGTCGGTCAGGGGCGCGTAGCAGTGCGGCATTGAGCCAATTAGCACAGGCGGGTTTTACGAATATTCGCAATTTGTCTGGTGGTATGATGGGATGGAATCGGGCAAACCTGCCCACCACCAGAAAGTAGCACCTATGAAGTCGATGAGTCGTACCGCGTGGTTTGCTGTGATTGCATCAGTGATTGTGGCCGTGGCAATTGTGTTGTTGATTCCCTATTATGGGATTACCGGTGGGCATACCGAACATGCAGGCATGGCTGATATGTCAGGTATGGACCACGACGTACTGATGAATGACGCTGGGCATGATTTCATTGAGATGCCCAACGGCATTGAGGTCCGTCTGACTACCCTCAAACCAGATGATCAGACCATCATCGCTACTATTCGTAACCATATGCAAGCTGAATTGACCCGCCATCAAACCGGTGATTTTAGTGATTCGATGAGCCCAACCAGCGCTACAATCGCCAGCCAGCTCACCCCCTTGGCGGCAGATATTACCATCACGTATCACGATACCCCGGTCGGTGCGGCGTTACAGTTTGCCAGCCCCAAATCAGATGTGGTGGAATTGTTACACCAATGGGGCAAGGCTATGGAACAAGATCACGGTGGCATGCATAGCATGCCGTAACAGGGAGAGTGAAATGAATCGTAATCGACGGATGTTATTGTTGGCACCAATAGTCCTTGGCTTGTCTGCGTGTGGTGCTAGTACTCCAAAACCCGCTGCCCAAACGGGCAAACAGGAGCAATTACCAATGAACATGACTGTAAATGACCTTGCGACCCGCCTCGATCGTGGCGATGACTTGCTCGTACTTGATGTGCGCTCGCCCGAAGAATTCGTCCAAGATGGCCACGTTCGGGGCGCTACTTTGATCCCATTGCCTGACCTCGCAATGCGCCTCAACGAAGTCCCCACTAACCGCCCGATTGCCTGCTTTTGTCGTTCGGGCAACCGTAGCCAAGTCGCCGCCGATTTGCTCCGCAACAATGGCTATGCCAATGTGTCGAATGTGCTCGGTGGCATCAAAAGCTGGCGTGAAGCAAATTTACCAACAGAATTTTAATCGCTGATTGTTATTGCCTTTATCTTACGGTGTCAAAATCATTGAGGATAAAGGCGATTTTTTAGATACCTCTAAAATCCTATTGATTATGTAGAATTTTAGTAGCATGATGGCACACAAGTAAGTAGGGTAGCGTAGGAGGGTTGAGATGATTTTTCGACAATTATTACACGAAGGTCTCGCAGCGGCATCGTACCTGATTGGGTGTGTGGCGAAAGGAGAGGCAGCGGTAGTTGATCCGTCGTTAAGTGCTGAAACCTACACCGCGTTAGCCGCCGAAAAAGGCTTGCAGATTGTGGCGGTGTTTGAGACGCATATGCACGCCGATTTTTTTTCAACGGGGCGAGCGATTGCGGCATTGACAGGGGCGACGATTTATGCGCCGCGCTTGGCAGACGTGCAGTTCCCCCATCAGCCCATCGATGATGGTGATGTCGTCAATATCGGCAATTTGGTGATACGGGCAGTTCACACCCCAGGTCATACCCCCGAGCATACGGCATATGCGGTGAGTGATACGCCGCGGAGCAACGAGCCTTGGTTTATCTTGACCGGTGATTCATTGTTTGTGGGAGATGTGGCGCGGGTTGATTTGGTCAGTTTAGCCGGCACGGGCACTGATGTGTTGTATGCCAGTTTACAAAAAATAATGGCCTTGGCCGATGATGTCGAAGTCTATCCCGGGCATTTTGGCGGCTCAGCCTGCGGCGGGCGTGCCATGAGCGGCAAAGTAGCCAGCACGATTGGCTTTGAGCGCAGGCATAATTGGGCTTTGCAAGCACCAGACTATGCCACGTTTGATACATGGATGCGTCGCGATGTCCGCGAAGCGGTCGAATCTATTTTGATCCATCGCAATACCAACCGTGGTGAATTGCCGCTTCCGTTGGGGTATTATGGCCAACATGCCCAAAGCCTCAGCGAACAACAAATCAGTACTGCGAGTGCTCAAGGTGCAGTCGTGATTGATGTGCGCGCCCCGGGGTTGTTTGCCAAAGGCTATGTTGCCGGCGCCATCAATATCCCTTACCAACGTGAAGCAATGGTGGTCCGTTTGACCGCGTTAGTGGTGGCAGGGGCACAAGTGATTGTGTATGCCGATACGGTAGCCACTGCCGAAGCCGCCGCCGATGTTGCGCGTCAGTCAGGGTACCACGTGTTGGGGGTAAGCAATGCCAAATTGACTAGCGTGGTGCAGTTGCCAGTAATGACGATAGATGAATTGCATGAGGCAGTGCTCCATGGTGCCCGTGTGTTGGATGTGCGTGATACCCACGAGCATGCCAAAGGGGTAATCGATGGTGCGTTCCTCGCACCACATTTGACCTTGGCACAGGTTGCTGCCTCGTTGCCGGCGGTGGCGTGGTATGTGGTCTGCGAAAGTGGTCAACGTGCCACCATTAGCGCATCGTATCTGCTCCACAATGGACATACGGTGGCGGGGGTAATTACGCCTGGGGGGATGAGTGATTACAATACGCGCTACGAAGCAGGAAGTATAAATGAGGAAGTCGGAAGTAAAGTCGGAAGCGTGAAATAAAGGAGTGAAATATACTGAGTTTGATGGACACTAGTTATACTTGTAGTATACAAATAAGGAGTGACATCATGCCCAAGAAACATCCGCG
>DBCF01000147.1:0-1731 GCA_002292925.1 Roseiflexaceae bacterium UBA965
CATTCGCAAAATCAAAGATGCAGTCGGCGATCATTTGTTTGAACAAACGCGCCGGCGCCCGGTGGTGTTGCCAATTGTCACCGAAGTATAGGTGACAATAGAGCGGAGGCGGTGCCACTCGGCACCGCCTCCGCTTTTTTATTGTGGTGTTACTGGCGCAGGAGGGGTAGCAGCAAGTACCACAGGTGTCGTTTGTAGGCGACGATAGAGTTGTTGCCGGAGCTGGCGGACCCGTTCGCGGAAGTCTGCCGAATGTATACCATCCGTCCACATAATCGACGCATCTTCACCGTTATCGGTGTAGTAGCGTTTGCGTTCACCTTGATGGCGGAATCCAAATTTTACATATAAATTTTGGGCGGCAATATTTGATACGCGTACTTCGAGTGTCAGCTGTTGTGCATTGAGATCATATGCTTGGTCAATCAGGCCGAGCATCAACAATTCACCCACTCCTTGGCGGCGATAATCGGGGTGGACGGCGATGGTGGTAATGTGCCCATCATCGAGACTCAACCAAATCCCGGCGTGCCCTGCAATCGGGAATCGTGGGGTCGGTGCCACCACAGGGGTACGCCAGCGATTGAGGAAGCGTTGGAGTCGCGACACTGGTGCGTTGCTAACGCTTGAGCCTGGCAAATGTGGTGACACCCGTACCACTACATACCGGCTGTGCTGGGGTGCACTCAATTCGTTGATGTAGGTGGCTGTTGACCATTGATAGGGGAAGCTCTGGGCATCGATGCGATGAACCTCTGGTAAATCGTCGACGTGCATATGATCAATAAAAAAATACACCGTGGCTACTCCATTGTTGGGGGTATTGCTGTGATTATACCAAGCTCACAAAAAAAACACACACCAGCACCATGTGGCGCTGGTGTGTGTCAAAACACGCCGGTTATTTGATGACAGTGGCCGATTCGGCTTGGATAAATTCTTTGTATGCGCCGTCGCGACCGAAATTACCGCCACTTTGGAATGTACCAGTGACTTCAACCTTACCCCACACAAAACTATTGTTGGGCCCGACGTTGAGCTCGGCTGATTTGTCGGGTGGGAAGCCTTCCATCCAGATGATTTTGCCGACGGGTTGTGGGCTTGATCCATCTTCTTCGGTCGAAATACCCTCGGCTAGTACATAAATTGCCGAATTCCAGAAATAATATCCTTGGGTGGTGATTTTTTTGCCGTTGTAGTCGCCCGACTTATCGAGCAAGTCAAACATGGAAACTTTGCCGTCGCCGAGGGCTTCATTGGTGATGCGCTGTTCGTTGCGCTTGATCTGCTCGATGACTTCGGCGTTGCTGACGACAAGTTGGTATTTGTAGTCGTTGTCAGGACCAAACGTACCTGCTTCGAGCTTCCCCGTGATTTTGACAAATCCGTAGGTGGCGTCACCGGGGCGATGTAAGTTGATCGCAATATCTTCGGGAATCTTGTCGACCCAGACCGCATCACCCAATGCTTGGGCATCGAGTCCGTTATCCAAGGTGCTTACGCCAGCTGCCAAAATCGACAGTGGTTTTTCGCCTGGTTTTGCTAAATATGCTCCGGCTACAGTGATATCTTTGCCAACGTACTTATCGTAGGCTGCGGTCACATCGGCGATGTGTAGTGTATTGTCGCCAAGTAGTCCACAGCTTGTGATGAGCGTAAGAAGTGTGATGAATACCATGATGCGGCGAAAACGTACAACCATGCGGAACCTCATTAACGAATAATTATTCT
>DBCF01000147.1:1797-6385 GCA_002292925.1 Roseiflexaceae bacterium UBA965
TTGTGTAAACAATGACGAGCGAGACACGTATTCGTAGCTGGTGATGCAATTACGCGTTAATCGGATAGGAATTTTTTTGAGTAGGTAACTTTTTTACAGAACAATTGTGTATTATAATTGGTTTGCAATATCTTTAAGCTGGTTATTGACTGCTCACGTAGAGTACATGGTGCCATTGCCATGGTATTGTGTTTATGCAAATTGTCCTATGGTTCATGCATTCTTTGTTCCTCGGTGATTATTGCGCTGTTTTTCATCTATAGTCAGATCAATGTGTGTAATTTGTTTGAAGTATGAAAAAAAATAAATTAATTTTACATAATTGACGATAGAGCTGAATTTCACATATAATCAAGTACGATATACATTGGAAGGGAATCGCATGACCGCACTGTTTGTTGCCCTCGGAATCATGGTATTAGCATTGTTAGCGTTGTTGTTGTGGTTTGTGCCACGACTGCTTCAGCAGCAAGCGGTGCGTGTTTCGGATGAGTCTGCACAACTGCGCGAAATGTTGCTTGATTTATTGAGCGAACAAGAAGCGGTGACGATTCGGCAGACCCAACTTGGTGCTGCAATTGCGCAGTTGCAAGCACGGTTCGATGTGGTTGCGCCATTAGGGAACGATACGATTGGGATGATTGACCGGGTCAATCAATTGCAACATACATTGCAGACATGGGCAGCGCAGCGTGATGTTGCGCATGCCAGTCCGCTTGATGGTGATGCCATGCGTGCCACTGTCAATGAAATATTGACACGGCTTGATGCTATGCAAATCCAGCTCCGCGACACGGCCACGTTGGTCGATGATGGAGTGTTGATTGGCGTACGTCAGCTGGGCGAACGGGTGCATGCAATGCAATTACAACTCGAAACATGGGTAGAGACATCGACGCAATATCATGGTGATGAAGCCGACGTATTGCAGCAGTTGCAAGAGCAACTTGCCGCGGTTCGTGCCCGCATTGACAGCGCACGTGTGGCCCACCCGGCTATTGACGAGGCAACGCTTACTCCATCCGAATCATTGACGACGCAGTTCCCTGAAGAATAATGGTATTGTTGTAGCGGTATTCGGTGCTGCTACCACCATTCTTTGTCAAGGATAATTGTAAATACAGTGCCAGCGTCCATGGTATAATTACTGCACATAATATGCTGCTGGAAGTGTTGAGGGATGCCTATGGCCGAGCACGTCGCAATCAAAGGGGCTCGTGGTGGGCTCCGTGTAGTCGTAGACGATACCTGTTCATGGGATGACGCGTTTGCGGCGATTCAACACCAATTATCACATGGGGCAAATCTCTTTCAGGGGATGACTGTTTCGTTTGATATGGGTGCACGTGCCATTGACAGCACCGAGATGCAGTCGTTGTACACGGTGCTCCAATCATATCAATTGACCACCGCAGACATCCAAGCAGATTCGAGTGAAGTACGCCAGTTTGCCCGAGCCGTAGGCTTAACGGCTAAACCACGTAGTATTGCTCACATTAACGCAGTTACGCCGGTCGCACCAGCACCGATTTTGATCAAAAATCTCCGTTCGGGGCAAGTGCACAAGCATTTGCATGGTGATTTGACGTTACTTGGGGATGTCAATGCGGGAGCCGAATTGATTGTTTCGGGGAGCCTCGTGGTATTTGGGCGGGTGCGCGGGTTTGTGCATGCTGGTGCGTTGGGTGATCGTAATGCGATTATTTGTGCCATTGAATTGGCAGCGACGCAGATTCGGATTGCCGACATCCGGGCTCGTGCTCCTGAGCAAGACGCCCAGCGCAACCCCGAAATAGCCTGTATCGAGGATGGACAGATTGTGGTCCATTCGTGGGAAGAATACCGTCGTTGATTCCGTGCCGATAAAATTGTACTATCTCTGTGAGAGGATTCTGGTATGGCTAAAGTCATTACAATTACGTCGGGTAAAGGTGGGGTAGGCAAAACGACATCAACCGCCAATCTTGGTACGGCATTGGCCGGCCTCGGTAATAAAGTGGTGGTGGTTGATGCAGATATTGGGTTGCGTAATTTGGATGTGGTGATGGGCCTCGAAAACCGCATCGTCTATGATTTGGTCGATGTCATCGAAGGCAATTGTCGTTTGCGGCAAGCGCTCATCAAAGACAAGCACGAAGCTGAGTTGTATCTGCTCCCGGCAGCCCAAACCCGTGACAAAGATGCAGTCACCCAAGAAGAAATGATCGAGCTGGTCGACCAACTTCGTGAGGAATTTGATTTTGTGTTGATTGATAGTCCGGCCGGCATCGAAAGTGGCTTCAAAAACGCCATTGCCGGCGCCGACGAAATCATCATCGTCACCACGCCCGAAGTATCGGCGGTCCGTGACGCCGATCGGATTATTGGGTTGTGTGAAGCCTACGAAAAAGGCCAACCACGCCTAATCCTTAATCGTTTGCGCCCCAAGATGGTGCGCAGTGGTGAAATGATGAGCGTTGAAGACGTATTGCAAATTCTGGCAATCGATTTGATTGGCATCATTCCCGAAGACGAAGATGTTATCACTGCTACCAACAAAGGCGAGGTACTTGTGCTCGATAAGAGCTCAAAGACTGGTAAATACTACACCGATATCGCCCGCCGAATTAATGGCGAAGAAGTTGCCATTGACCCCATTGAAGACACACCAAGTTTGATTGAACGCATATCCAACATGTTTCGCGGGGGGCGTTAAACATTTACGGATGTGTCGAAAGGATTGGTACTATGAGCTTTTTTAATCGGAACAATAAAGGGTCAGCTAGCGTTGCCCGCAATCGCTTGTTGACAGTGTTGTTGCATGACCGCGTCAAACTGACGCCTGAAATGATCGAGCGCCTCAAAATCGAATTGTGTGAGGTTATCCGGCGCTATGTGCCGTCGATTGATCCTGCCACCATCGATATTTCGGTCACACAAACAGACAATAACACCGATCAACTCGAAACCCGGTTCCCGTTGGGGCGTGGTCGCAACGGATAATGTAATTTATTGATTGATGAACAATCCTAGTTTGAGACTCGAATGCAGATACCTCCTGTGACGATTCATTTTTCGTCCCGCGTTAAATGGCTAGCGGTGATTCTCGTCTGTCTGTTTGCGTATGTGCTCTATACGGTTGTGCATGATGTGGCAATTGTCTTTTTTGGGGCAATGGTTATTGCATACATCTTTTATCCGGTGATAACTTGGCTAGCCGGGTATCTGCGTGGTTCACGGATGTGGGCAACCGTAATTGTATTCGGGGTTGTTGGGGTGCTTTTAACGCTTGCAATGCAAAATTTCGCAACGCGTCTAGCCCTGCAAATTGAATCGTTCCGCCAAGATTTGCCTCAAATTATGGCCCAACTCGAAGCCCAACCAGTGGTAGTGCTAGGAATGCCTATCGATGTGAGCAGCGAAATCAAAAAAGCCCTGAGTGGTGTAGTATCTACACTACCCGAAGAAGGACCGCATTTGTTTGTGGGCTTCATCGAAGGGTTTTTGCACACGTTGGCGTTTATGATTACCACGTTTTATTTGTTGCTTCACGGGCGACGTTTGGTACATCAAATCGCCCAACTCGTTCCTGCCGTGCATCGTGATGAAGTGCGCTTTGTGGTGTTGCAAGTGCATACAATTATGAGTGGGTATATCCGCGGCACGTTATTGCTCATCCCCATCATGGCAGTGCTGACAAGCATATCATTGTGGTTCCTCGGTGTCGATTATGCCATTGTAATTGGGATTGTGAGTGGCGTTGTTGAGATTTTGCCGATTGTGGGTCCATGGTCGGCCGCTGCATTTGCAGTGACGATGGCGATATTCCAAAACCCTATGCCGATTAGTGACTCTGTGGTAATTGTGGCAGGCACCATTGGTGGACTTTATCTGGGATTGCGCATGTTCGAAGACTACGTGATTATCCCGGCAGTGGTTGGTCCGGCCGTTCATCTACATCCGATCCTTGTGATTGCCGCTATTTTGGCAGGGGCGGCAGTTGGTGGCATATTAGGGCTCTTCCTGGCCATTCCTGTGACTTCGGTCTTGCAATACCTGTTGCGCTGGCTGTATGCTAAATTGACAGATGACCCCATCTTGCCTACTGCGCAACCGACGAAACACTGATGCTGATGCAGGCGCACCCACACAAAAAATCCCCCGCCGGCAATTGCCGACGGGGGATTTTGATTGAGTGATTACTCGGTTTTGATGCTGATATTGCGGAAGCCTGCATCGACATAGATGATTTCGCCAGTGGTGGCTGACGACAAGTCGCTGGCCAAAAAGAGCGCCGTGTTGCCGACATCTTCTTGGGTGACGTTGCGCCGCAACGGCGCCACACCGGCAAATGACTTGAGCAAATCCTTGAAGCCGGCGATGCCGCTGGCGGCCAAGGTGCGGATGGGGCCGGCGCTGATGGCGTTGACGCGGATATTCTGCGGACCGAGGTCACTGGCCAAATAGCGTACGCTGGCTTCGAGGGCCGCCTTGGCCACACCCATCACGTTGTAGTTTTGGGCAACTTGTTGTGAGCCGTGGTAGGTCAACGTGATAATCGAGCCACCGCTGTTGATGAGGGGGCGAGCGGCTTTGATGACGCCGGTCA
>DBCF01000147.1:6483-10464 GCA_002292925.1 Roseiflexaceae bacterium UBA965
ACGGCATGGATCAAGATGTCAAACGTGCCCCACACTTCTTTGATGCGGGCAAACAAATTGGTGATGTCACTATCACTGGCGACATCACACGGCTCCACAAAGGTGGTGCCGAGGCTGGCTGCCAACGGGCGCACGCGCTTTTCGAGGGCTTCACCGACAAAGGTAAAGCAGAGCTCAGCTCCTTCGGCATGTAGGGCTTTTGAAATGCCCCAGGCGATGGAATTGTCGTTGGCTAAGCCCATGATTAGGGCGCGTTTGCCAGTCAATAAACCCATAGTGATTACTCCTCTGTTGCAAAAACATGCAGACATATGCACGCTACCAGGTACGCATGGTGCGCACCTGGTATGCGGTTAACGAACGGGCATTTGCAGGATCTCATCGATGAAGCCGTAGTCTTTGGCTTCTTGGGGGGTCATGAAGCGATCCCGGCTAAAATCACGGGTGATTTCTTCGGGAGTACGGCCGGTGTCGTGCGCCAACAACCCATTGCCCACGCTCTGGATGCGCAACAGCTCTTGGACCATGCGCTCGACGTCAGGAGCATAGCCTTGGGCACCGCCACCGGCGGGGTGGAAGTGGATGGTGGAATGGGGCAAGGCATAGCGCTTGCCTTTGGTGCCACCCGCCAACAAAATCGTCGCCATACTCCCTGCCCGCCCGATACACACCGTATTGACGTCGGGGCTGATGATATGCATGGTGTCATAAATGGCCAAACCGTCACGCACGCTACCACCTGGGCTGTTGATATAAAACCAGATGTCACGGGCGGGATCTTGGTGTTGCAGGTACAACAATTGGGCTACGATTGACGATGCAACATCATCGTCGATTTCGCTACCGAGCATGATGACGCGCTCTTGGAGCAACCGTGAAAACAAATCCCAACCGCGTTCGCCGCGGGAAGTGCGTTCGACAACACTTGGTACAATTGGCATATTTTTTACTCCTTGTGTGGGCAACAAGTTAGACCTGTTGCACCATGAAGTATACCATTTTTTGGTTACTATGGGCAGACCGAAACTACCACAAAAAAACCAACGGTGCGCGACGCCCGTAGCATCGCACACCGTTGGTTGGGATGCCGCACGAGTTAGGCGCGCTCGTAGACCACGTTGCCACCGAGGATGGTCATGGTGACCTTGATGTTGAGGATATCGTCGTCGCTACAGGTCAAGTAGTCACGATCAAATACCGCCATGTCGGCCAACATGCCCGGCATCAATACGCCCTTGATGTGCTCTTCACGAGTCAACCAAGTGGGGCTGGACGTGTACGACCGCAACGCTTCCATGCGGCTAATCGCTTCTTGGGGCGCGATAACCGTGCCCTTGTGGGTTTTGCGGGTGACGAGGCTATACAAACTGATAAACGGGTTGTAATGGAAGGTGCTGGGGATGTCGCTCGAAGCAATCATCGGGATGCCCCGTTTGAGGTAGGTGTTAGCCGGCTTGTATTCGTGCGCTAACTCTTCACCCACATCACGGAACAAATCGTCGCCTTCGAAGTAAATGAAGGTCGGTTGAATCACTGCGCCGATTTTGTATTTGGCCATGGCAACCAGTGACTCTTCGCTGGCGAAGTAGGCATGGATGATGTTGTGGCGGTGGTCGCGGGGATTGGCGGCCACGGCATCGGCAAAGGCCAAGGCCGACTCGTGGTGGGCGCGGTCACCGATAGCATGAATGCCGATGTCCCAGCCCAAATCGTGGCCACGTCGGAAGTAGCGGCGCAAATCGGCGGGGTCGAGGCGGTTGAAATCCCGTACCACACTCTCGCCCACAAACGGCTTAAACATCCAGGCGGTGCGGCTGGTGGTACCACCGTCGACAGCCATTTTGAGAGCGGTCAGGCGAAGCATTTCGTCGCCGAGTCCACTCCATAGCCCCAAATTGGCGGCACGATCGTCGAGTTCGGCTTCGATTTCTTCTTCACGGAAGCCGTGCCACGAGGGCATCAACGATGTCCGGACGTGCATTTTGCCGTAGCGATGGGCTGCCATGTAGGCCCGCATTTCCCACGGGTACAAGCCGGGCTCTTGGATGCTGGTGATACCGTATGACAAATAGGTGGTGCTGGCTTTTTCGATACCGGCCACCGCTTGATCTTCGGTGACGGCGGGGAGCAGGTTGCGTACCAACAATTTGGCGGCAGCCCGCAAAATCCCGTTGGGGGTGCCGTCTGGGTAGCGCTCAATCGAGCCACCGGCGGGGTCGGCGGTGGTGGCATCGACGCCGGCGAGGCGCAAGGCCACGCTGTTGACGGTATCCATATTGAAAAACCGTTTGAGCAACACGGGGTGTTGATCGGTGGCGGCATCGATATCGGCCCGGGTCGGCACCCGGTTTTCGGCGAGGAATGATTCATTCCAGCCTTCGCCGATAATCCACTGTCCTGGTGGGGTGTTTTTGGCGGCAGCAGCCACCAAATCACGCATTTCACCCAGCGATTTACAATCGTCGAGCGAAATGCGGGTCATTTTGATACCCACTTCGAGCATGTGATTGTGCGAATCGTTGAAGCCTGGGATGACCATTGCACCGTTGAGGTTGATTATTTTGGTGCCGATACCGGCTAACGGCAAAATCTCGAGATTACTGCCGGTGGCGACGACGCGACCGTGCAGACAGGCGATGGCCTCGACGATGGGCTTGGTGGGGTCGAGGGTGATGATTTTGGCGTTGTGGATGATGAGATTAGGGGCAAAAGACATAGTGCGTGGCTCCTTTGCTAAGCAACGAGTTTGGCGGCATCTTCAGCGATGCGCGCTGCGGATTTTTGATTGGCGGGATCTATGAAACGCGTCGATACCATTGTAACAATGGCAAATCCCGCGGCAATCATGAAGGGAATCTGGTAGCCGTAGAAATTGAGAATATACCCGGTGGCGAGGGGCACCGCAATCGCCGCCACGTGTTGCATCGTCAATCCCATGGCAATCGTAGGAGCGATGTCGATATGCGAAGCGATTTTGCCGAGGTAGGTGTTTGCGCCCATCCATGAAATGGGGAAAATGATGCTGTAAATAGTATAACAGCCCACCAAAACCCACAAATTGTCGACAAAGGAATAACCGATTAGTGCCACCACATACAACACATTTGCCGCCGCCAGCATGGGACGCTCGCCAATGCGATCGATCAAATCACCAACTTGTTGCCCAATCAAGGTGCTGATCAAATTGACGGCAATCAAAATTATCGTCAGTTGGGTGACATCGAGGCTGTATTTGTGCGCCAGCACCCACAAGCCAAACGAAAAGAAAATCTGCTGACGGCCACCATCGAGCAAATTAAGCATGTAATAAAACCGATAATCTTTGTTGTAGACCAACGGTTCGCGTTTGGCGGTGACGGTATGCGGCAAGCCATCACGCAAACTCGGGAAGTTGAAAATCGCAATCCCTGCCCCCGCCGCTGCCAACCCGGTCAACCAAAACGCCGAGGCAAAGTTGAGAATTTTGAGATAAAACCCGACCGCCATCAACACCATCGCTACCAACCCGCCCAAGTTCCCCCAGGCACCGACATGCCCCAAAATACCCCCCGATTTGTCTTCGGTAGTGATACTCATGGCCATGGCGTGTTGGGTTTGCAACCAGGTGTGATACCCCATCGAGCTCAAAATGACCCACGGAGTGACGGTAGCAAAATCAGTAGCAATGCTAAACAAGGCATAGCCTACTGCCAGTGTCATCAACGCCAACGTCGTCAGTCGTGGTAGCGACAAGCGATAAAACAGCGCCGTCAAAAAGATAATCAAAAACCCAGGAATCTCGCGGATGGCGGTGATATAGCCAAACTGCGAGCCTTGTAGGTGGAGCTCGTTTTCAAAAAAATTAGTGACTATGGCTTGCTGCCCAAACATGGCGAAACTCGCTAGGACGGTGGTCAAGGTCATTAACCAAAAGCCCCGTTTGGCTTCGGGACTTCGGAGTGAACGCTGCATTATTAGTTGTTCTCCGTGCGGTGAAAAATC
>DBCF01000156.1:0-2964 GCA_002292925.1 Roseiflexaceae bacterium UBA965
TGGATTGCCGTCGATGAGCATAGCGAAGAAACCCGCGTGCGCCTCGAACAAGCCTTGTGGCACCTCAGTCTGTTGCGCCAAGTGGGGCCGCTCAAGGTGACCCAACTCGAAGAACAGGTCTGGGCCGAAGCCTGGAAGCGCCACTATACCGTGCAACGGATTGGGCGCCGCACCGTGATTGTACCCTCATGGCACGAATACACACCGTTACCCGATGATATTGTGCTCAAGCTCGACCCCGGTATGGCCTTTGGTACGGGCTTGCACCCCACCACCCGCATGTGTTGCCAATTCCTCGAAGACTACCAAGCGCCCGATACCCGTGTGATGGACTTGGGCTGTGGGTCGGGGATTTTGGCGATTGAGTCCGCTCACCTCGGTGCCCGTGAAATCATCGCCATTGACACCGACGGTATCGCCGTCGATGCCACCCGCATCAATGCCGAAGCCAATGGCGTGCTGGACCGCATGAAAATCATCGAAGGCAGCCTCGGCAAAGGCAATACCCTCGGGCATTGGCTGAGCTGGGATTTGCCAGACGTCCCCCCCGGTGTGGCGATTGACCCCGAATCATTGCAGTGCGATTTGATTGCCGCCAATCTGATTGCCAAAGTGTTGGTCTTTTTGGCCGATGATATGAAAGCCGCCCTCAAGCCGGGTGGAATTTTGATTAGCTCGGGGATTATTGCCGACCGCGAAGACGAAGTCGCCGTGGCATTTGCCGCTGCCGGGCTCACCCGCATCAATCGCCGGAGCGAAGGTGACTGGGTAGCGCTCGTGCATCAACGGGATGCCTAGCGCGATGGGCACCCCTATCGCCAATACGCATCGTTTTTTTGTGGATGCAGATACATTTGCCACAGGTACGACCACTGATGCCAATTTGGTGCATCAGTGGTCGCGGGTATTACGCTTACGGGTGGATCAACATCTCATGCTCCTTGATGGCGTGGGGCAGGCTGCAGTGGTGCGTATCAGCGAATTAACCCCCAAACGTGCGAGTTGGCAGGTCGTTGAGAGATTTGTGGCTACAGGTGAACCGCGTCTGCAGATAACACTCGCCGTATCACTGATTCGTGCGGAGCGTTTTGAGTGGTTATTGCAAAAAGCCACCGAGATTGGGGTGTGCGCGATTGTGCCTATCATTGCCGACCGTAGTGTCAGTGATGGTGGCGTATCGCCCACCAAACGCGAGCGCTGGCAACGTATTATCCGTGAGGCTGCTGAGCAAGCGTGCCGTGGCGTATTGCCCCAATTAGCCCCAGCAGTGGCATTGACCGATTTGCGTGTTCCTGCAGAGGCACAGGTCTATTGGTGTCACGAAGGTGCCGGGACGCGGCCGCTACGGCAATTGCCGTGCGATGCAACCCGCCCGGCGTGGCTGATTAGTGGCCCCGAGGGGAGCTTTAGTCCCAACGAATTAGCGTGGTTGGGTCGCCAAGCGACGTGGCAGGCTGCCGGGCTAGGGACGCGGATTTTGCGGGCCGAGACAGCGCCGCTCGTCGCTGCGACGATACTTTTGACGCAGGCCGGTGATTTCGATGGGGAAGGATAAATCCCATGCGTTGGTACCATACGGTGGCGGCATTTGTCGCAGGGTGGGTATTGGCGATGACACTCGCTGCCACCCCCTATGGCGGCGATATTGCTCAAGTAGTCGGGCCAGGGACTATTGCGCAACTGCAAACCCCATGGGGGGTGCGGTTGGCTTTTGCGCCGTTTTGGGAAGCATGGCAGGTGGTTGATGCGGTGTTTTATGCCCGTGAAAAAATCGACCATACCCGCATGATTAAAGGTGCCATCGAAGGCATGCTCGCCAGCCTCGGCGATAAATATACCTTTTATCAAGAACCCGAAAAAGCCAAACAAACCAGTGATGATATGAAAGGCAAAACCGTCGGCATTGGCATTTATTTGCGAATTACTGATGGCAAAGCCTATGTCTGGAAGCCGATTGCCGATGCCCCTGCCACCAAGGCTGGGGTGCGCCACGACGATCAAATCATTGCCGTTGATACGGTGCAAATCGCCGCGCTAATTGTGGGCAAAAGCGTTGATGAGGCGGCAGTCGCTATTGCAGCCCTCGTTCGTGGTGAAGCAGGCACAGCGGTCACTTTGACATTACAACGAGGCAACGACCCTCAGTTTACCCTTGTGATTACCCGCGCTGAATTTGTGTTGCCAAGTGTTGAATGGCAAACGCTCGATGGTAATATTGCCTACATTCATATCAGTGAATTCAAAAGCAATACTCCTGAGATTTTGGTAACAGGGATGCGTACATTTGCAGATACCAAACCACGTGGCTATATTCTTGATTTGCGTGGCAATCGTGGTGGGTTACTCGATAGCGCCCAAGGAGTATTGGGCTTGTTTTATGAGGGTACGGCACTGTACGAGCAACGTGCCACCGGTGTACTCAAAGAGTTCACTACTACGGCGCCTGCGACACCGGTGCCACTGCCTACTACCCGTTTGGTTGTGTTAATCAATGAAAATTCAGCCAGCGCCAGCGAGATCGTGGCTGGTGCATTGCGCGATCGCTACACCGATGTACAAATTGTTGGCACACAGAGCTTTGGCAAAGGTATCGTGCAAAACATCTATCCTCTCAGTAATGGCGGCACGATTCGCCTCACTATTAGTCAGTGGTTGACCCCCAATAAAATTGCCATTCATAGCATCGGTTTGACCCCCGATATCGTGGTCAATGACGATGCCACAGCGACGGTGAATGCACCGTGTGTGGTTGACCGTAAACCGGTTGGGACGGCCACGCAATGCCGTGATCCCCAATTAAAAACAGCTATTGGACTTATTCCATAGGTAATTATTTTATCTCGCGCAGAGGACACAGAGAACGCAGAGCGGCAGTCTTCACTTCATACTTTCTACTTCATACTTTCTACTTCATATCACCATGCGTTGCATGGTGGAGCCGCAGTACGACGCAGCGTGCTGCGG
>DBCF01000156.1:3068-3303 GCA_002292925.1 Roseiflexaceae bacterium UBA965
TCGACTGCGTCTCTACAATTTCATACTTCATACTTCATACTTCAATTAGGGTGTACGGGTCGGGCTAGCCGGTACCGGGTAGGCGGTCAAGGTTTGGATGATGGCAGCGGTCTGGGTCAAGCGGGCACGATAGGTGGCGGTCGGAATAGCCGTTTGGGTGACTGCTGCACTCGTTTGGGTGGCGCGTATGGCAAACCAGGTGGCGGTGCGGGTTTGGGCAAAATACGTCGGACTC
>DBCF01000024.1 GCA_002292925.1 Roseiflexaceae bacterium UBA965
CCGGTGGGGTTGATTAAAATCGATGTAGAAGGGCATGAATTGGCCGTCATCAACGGTGCAGCGCAGTTTCTGACTGCCCGTCAACCACTGGTGCTCATCGAAATCGAAGCACGCCACCATCAATTCCCGATTGAAACGATTTTTGCACGGCTGGAAGCGCTGGGTTACCGAGGCTACTACGTCAATCCGCACACGGCCACGTTGGCACCGGTGCGGGACTTTGTAGTGGCGCGCGACCAAGACCCCCACGCCATTGCCGCCCATGATTTTGGGCGCTATCTCAACAATTTCTTTTTTGTGCCGGTCGCTAAAGAGGCACTATTTGTGGCCGAGGTACAGGCATTTTTGGCCGAATCATAAAAAAGGGGATGCACCGTCGGTGATGACGGCACATCCCTCAGCAATCAGTTTTTAGCGACCGACGTCAATCAAATCGCGCAACATGGCGGCGGCGGTAGGCATGGGTCCGCGTTCGGCTGAGGTGGCACTGGCACGCCCCGAAATGTCGGTGTGGTAGACCACGCCCATTTCCCAGCCGCTCATGCGCGCCAAGGGATGGTCGCTGGGCAACGCAGTGGGGGCCACGCTCAAATCATAGCTGCCTTGGGCATTGCGCACGCCGCGGCACAACAATACGATGCGTTCGCCGTTGGCGACGGCGGCTTGCAGGTCGGCGGCGGTGAGGTGGGTGATGCCGGTGACGGCAAAGTCGCGCACGTTGGTGGGCTGATTGAGCACCGCATTGGCGACGATGGTCAGTTTGTTGGCGGCATCCCAACCTTCGACATCGAGGGTGGGGTCGGTTTCGGCCAAGCCGCGCTCTTGGGCTTCTTTGAGGGCTTCGGCGTAGCTACCACCCTGCTCCATCGAGCGCAAAATATACTGGGTGGTGCCGTTGAGCACCCCTTCGACTGATTCAATCACGGTGCCGGCCAAATCGCGACGGCCGAGGTTGATGGTGGGCAAGGCGCCCCCCACACAGGCCGAAAAGCGCATTTTGGGCAGGGTCACGTCGCCACCCATGTCGCTGAGTAGGGCCAAGGAAGGGTAGGCCAACGCCAACGGACCTTTGTTGGCGAGCACGACGTGCATCCCTTTTTGCAAAGCGGTGCGTACGGCGCTCAAACCTGGCTCGCCGGTTTGCAGGTTGACGGGGGTCGCCTCGACAAAGACATCGGCAGCAATGGTTTCGACGATGGTTTGGGCGACGAGGCTGGGGCTGCCTTGGGGCAAACTGGCCACGCCGCGCTTGGCTTCTTTGGTGGCGATCAGGGTGTCGATGTCGAGACCCTCGGCAGCGGCGGCACCGCCACTCGAATCACAGACGGCCACCACGCTAAAGCGCAAGCCGTAGGTGTCAGCCAGCAGTGTGGCTTGTGAGCGCAAAATCCGTAGCAAGTTGAGGTTGACGTTGCCGAGGCCAGCCAAGGCAATCCGAATTGTTTTGGGCATAAAAATCATCCTTTGTGGGTGCGGGTCGGCTATTTGCCGCCGTCGATCGAGAGTACTTGGCCACTAATCCAGCTGGCATAATCCGACGCCAAAAAGAGCACGCCGTTGGCGATGTCGTCGGGCTGGCCGAGGCGTTGCAAGGCGATACTGGCCACCAGTGATTGTTGCACCTCGGGGCCGTAGGCTTCCCATTGGCGCTGGGTATTGGCGTTCGACAACACAAACCCAGGGGCAATGTTGTTGACGGTAATGTTGAATGGCCCTAGTTCGTGACAAAGCTGGCGCGTCAAATTGATTTGGCCCGCTTTGGCGGTGGCATAGGCTTGGATGCCGGTCAGGCTGGGGCCAAGGCCGGCGCCACTCGAAATGTTGATAATCCGGCCAGCGCGGGCGGCCTTCATGCCCGGCGCCACTGCTTGGGCAAAATAAAAGGCCGCGCTCATATTGACGGCGATGATGTCGTTCCACTGCGTAATAGTCACGTTTTCGATGGGTTGACCCACTTGACCGAGCACGCCCCCGGCGTTGTTGACCAAAATGTCGACGGTGCCGCTAGGGGCACTGGCGCTGGCTTCGGCCACAAAGGCTTTGACTTGGGCCACGTCGGTAACATCGACGGTGCGTACGCTACATTGACCTCCGGCGTCAGCACAGCGTTGTTGGGTTTCGCCGAGCTCACTGGCAATCAAATCGCAGGCCCAGACATGGGCACCGCGCAGGGCAAAGGCCACGGCGATGGCCCGCCCAAAGCCGTGGGCGGCGCCGGTGACGATGACAGTTTTGTGGGCAAATTCAATATGCATGGGGGTAGTCTTTCTGTGTTGAAAACAGTACTGGCTCAGGGTGTATCCCAGCCGGTGCTCATGAGTGCGCGGGTTTCGGCGACAGCGACGTCCCACAGCGCCAGCATTTCGGCGTCGCTGCGTTGGTAGTAGCCTTCGTAATTGCCGTCGCCATAAAAGGCTCGCATTTTTTCACCCACCAAATTAATCATGCCAGCACGATCGGGGACGATTTTTTGGGTAGTGGGGAGGTCGATGCCGGGCAAACGGGTCCACGGGAAGTTTTCCATCCACGAGGCATGGCTACTGACCGGATCGATGGCTTTGACTTTGGCCCAAGTTTGGGGGGCGCGCCACCAATTGTGGAACTTGACTTGGCTGCCAGGGTGGTCGGCCATCCATTCGGTGACCAGCCCATCGACGGGGCTGTTGCCGCCGTGGCCATTGACGATGGTAATGCGCCGGAAGCCGCTGTTGTACATGCTATTCAAAATATCGCGCACGAGGCTGATATAGGTGTCGATGCGCAACGTGATGGTGCCCGGGTAGGCTTGGAAGTAGGGCGCCATGCCGTAACTCACCACCGGAAAAACGGGGATGCCTAGGGGGGCGGCAGCGTCGTTGGCACATTTTTCGGCCAAAATACTATCGACGCTCAAGCTGAGGTAGGCATGTTGCTCGGTGCTGCCAAGGGGCAACACGGCGCGATCGTCGTGGGCGAGGTAGGCTTCGACCTGCATCCAATTCATGTCACTAATACGCATATAAGTTCTCGCTTGTGGGTAATCAGGGTCTATGGTCATTGTCGCACGGGCGGGTTATTCGTGGGCGTGGATGAGTTCGGGCGGGCGCCGGGTGAGCAGGGTCGGCAACACAATCGACACGAGTACGAGGGCTACCCCCACAAATTGGAGCGCCGCCAAGCGTTCGCCAAGGAAAATAATCGCAATGGCGCTGGCGGTAGGAGCTTCGAGCACCAAAATCAAGCCACCAATGCTGGCGGGGATGTGTTGCAACGACAAATTAAACAAGGCATAGCCGCCGAGGGTAGGACCGATGGCCAGCGCCAACAAAATCAACCAGGCCATGTAATTGCCTACCTGGAAGAGTCCGGGGGGATTGGCGATGCCGGTGAGGGGTGCACACAGCAAAATCACGAGTAGCGCCACCGAGCCACTGGCCATGGTAATCGTCAGTGAGGCCCACGGATTAACGGTCTGGACGGCGCGCTGGGTATAGAGCACATAAAACGCTTGGAGCACGGCGGTGGTCAGCCCCACGGTAATGCCCAACCAGTTGAGTTTGATTTGGGCCGGGTCATAGAGTTTGACTAGGAGCACCATGCCGATGAGTGATAGTAGTAGTCCGACCATTTGTGGCCAGCGTAGTTGTTCGCCAAACATGAAGCGGGCGCCGATGGTCACAAAGGTAGGGAAGAGGTAGATGAGTACCACGGCGATGGCGGCGCCATTAAGGCTGACCGACCAGATCCACAAGGCGTGATAAATGCCGATTGAGACGACGCCGAGGATGATGAGTGGGATGAGTTCGCTGCGTTTGAGCCGGAAGGCCTGGGGATAGCGGACAAAGACCACGGCGCCGGCCACGATGGTCACAAAAACATCGCGCCACAACGCCAAGGTGACGCCGGGCACGTGATAGATGTCGAGCAAATATTTGATGCCGGGCGCGGTGCCGGCCCAGACGATGGCGGCCACAACACACAACAGGTAGCCCGTACGGGTGGTGCTTGACATGGATTCCCCAATGCTCTTGACGAATGGTCTGTGGGGTATTTTACTACGATTTATCGTGCATGGCATGTGCTCGCCCTGAAGGGGCGAAATGAGATAGCCCTGAAGGGGCGAAATGAGTAGGGCGACGCATGGTTCAATCCCACACATAGCGTTCATCGTATTGGATGTCGTATTTCTTCAACATACGGCGATATTCATTTTGAAACTTTTTCTTGCGGTGATGTTCAGCCTGGTTGGCGATGTAGTGCTCCACTATACCCCGATCTCTGGGGTTGACCGAAAAAATCCCATATCCACCTTGCCAATGGAAATTAGCATAGCGCGTGCCTTTGGTCTTGAGCCATTTGGAAGATCCCGATTTGATCTCCTGTACCAACTCTGCCGGTGTACACGTGCGCGGGTGGACAATCAGGAGATGGATGTGATCGGCGACCGAGCCAGCCTTGAGCAGCGTTCCTTTTTGGTTTTCAACAATTCCGCCAATGTACGCATGGAGCTCATCCCGGATATCGTCGGCAAGAATTGCCTCACGGTACTTTGTTGCGAAGACCAGATGTACTAAAATTTGTGCGAGTGATTGCGGCATACGGTTATATCCTTTCTTTTCACTAATACCGAAATTAATACCGAAATTGATACCGAAATTGGTACGGAAATTGGGTGGATACTTTTGTATGCCGACCCTTTGGGGCAATGGGGAACGCACATCAACGTGGTGGTGCGACGACGAGACCGGGGTTTGTTATATGCGCAAGGGCGATGCCCTGTGCTGTCGCATGGCGCCCCTTCAGGNNAACGCCCCGGGTTTATAGATTATTAAGCCCTGAAGGGGCGCGCTGAGATCGCCCGGGGCAAGGCCCTGGGTATTCGATTAATGAGTTCAGCCCTGAAGGGGCGCGCTGAGATCGCCCAGGGCAACGCCCTGGGTATTCGATTATAGAGATCGCCCTGGGTTATAGCATAAACGCCCCTTTGGGGCTGAGCATATTATGAATGGGCTTACGTCCCAAAGGGGCGAGATGAAATCGCACATGCTATACTGCATAATAATGCACTATTTGGAGTATTGCCGGTATGTCGATTACCGATTTTGTGGCCAAAATGCAGGCCGACCACCTTGACCCCGCCGCAATTGCGGCCTTCCGTGATGCCTATGCCCAATTGGCCAGCGGCGCCACCGGCATGATGCCCGAAGCATCCATCGCCCCCGTTACCGATTTGCCCCAGCTCGCCGACCTCGACCACTACCTGCCTGCCGGCCAACAAGCTCTGGCCCGCACTGTCGTGCTCCGCCTGAATGGCGGCCTCGGTACCGGTATGGGCCTCGAGCAGGCCAAATCACTCCTACTGGTACGTGATGACGACACCTTCCTCGATATCGTCGCCAAACAACACCGCCAGCTGATGCGCCAAACCGGCATCCCATTGCCGTTGCTGTTTATGAATAGCTTCGCCACCGACGCCGATACCCGCGCCCTGCTGGCCAACTACCCCGATATTGCCGGCCACTACCTGCTCCAAGGCCGCGTCCCCAAAGTGCGCGCCGATAACTTGCAACCTATCGACTGGCCCGACCACCCCGCCCTCGAATGGTGCCCCCCCGGCCATGGCGAACTCTACCGCGTGCTCTGGAGTAGCGGCGCCCTCGACCAATTGCTGGCCGACGGCTACGAATACCTCTTTTCGGCCAATATCGATAACCTCGGTGCCACCCCCGATTTGCGCATCCTCGGCTATATTGCCAGCCACCAGATTCCCTTTTTGATGGAAGTCACCGCCCGCACTGATGCCGATCGCAAAGGGGGCCATTTGGCCAAAACCAGCGATGGGCGCTTGGTTTTGCGCGAAAGTGCCCAGTGCCCCAGTGACGATATGCAGGCCTTCCAAGACATTAGCCGCCACCGCTACTTCAATACCAACAATGTCTGGTTGGCGTTGCGCCCGTTGCGTGACTTGTTGGCCCACTACGGCGGCTTTTTGCCGTTGCCCATCATCGTCAATCGCAAAACGGTCGATGTGCGTGACGCCGCCTCTCCCGCCGTCATCCAACTCGAAAGCGCCATGGGGGCTGCCATCGGACTCATCGCCGGTGCCCAAGCCGTCGCCGTGCCCCGTCAGCGCTTTATGCCCGTCAAAAACTGCCAGGATTTGTTGTTGCTCCGCTCTGACCGCTTTATGGTCAATGAGCACTACCATGTGGTGGCCGTCGACGACCGCCCCCTGCCTACCATCCACCTTGACCAACGTTTCTACCGCGTCATCGCCGACTTCGAAGCCCGGTTTGCGCCTGGCATCCCCCGCCTGCACGACTGTACCGCCTTGCAGGTCGACGGCGATATTACCTTTGCCGCTGACGTGACCATCAGTGGTGATGTGACCCTGCGCGCGGGTAATCTGGCGGTTCACGTCGCGCCCCACGCATTTTTCAATAGTGGAATACATGAAATTCAATGAAGAATTGGTTTTTTTTACAAAAAGTGTTGCGCAAATGCTAGGGTACGTAGTATGATTACATAATGTATGGTAAATGCTGATAGTGAGCATAATTCTGCAGTAAAGGAAGATGATGAAACGACTTAGTTACCTCGACGCATTGAAAAGTCGCGTGTTGATATATGACGGCGCCATGGGCACCAGCATCGATGATTATGATTTGACTGCCGAAGATTACGGCGGCGAAAGCACCTTTGGCAGCCGCGATTATTTAGTCATCACACGCCCCGACGTCATCGGCAACATTCACCGCAGCTTTATGGAGGCAGGGAGCGATGTGCTCGAAACCTGTACCTTCCAGAGCACGCGCCCCCGTCTCGAAGAATGGGGCCTCGGCGAACGGGTCGCCGAAGTCAATATCGCTGCGGCCCGTTTGGCCCGTGGTGTGGCCGACGAGTACGAAGCCAAAGATGGTCGGGCTCGCTATGTGGCCGGCTCGATTGGACCGACCGGCAAGTTGCCGTCCTCCAATGACCCCGCCTTGAGCGATGTGACCTTCCAACAGCTCAGCGATACCTTTTATGAGCAAGCCACGGCCTTGATTCAAGGCGGGGTGGATTTGTTGTTGGTCGAAACTAGCGTCGACATCCTCGAAGTCAAAGCCGCCCTCGATGGCTTGCGGCGCGCCAAAGCCGATCTCAACCGCCCCGATGTGGCGGTACAAGCCCAAATCTTCCTTGACATGAGTGGGCGCATGTTGCTCGGTACCGACATCCCTGCCTATATCGCCACCATGGAAGCGATGCCGGTGGATGTGATTGGCCTCAACTGTAGCACCGGCCCCGAGCACATGCGCGAGGCGATTCAATATTTGACGACCCATTCACGTAAACCGATTTCGTGTATCCCCAATGCCGGCTTGCCTATCGAAGTGGACGGCGCCACGGTATTCCCGATGGAACCAGATCCCTTCGCCAAAATTCTCGGCGAATTTGTTACGCAGTACGGTGTGAATGTGGTGGGGGGCTGCTGTGGCTCTCGCCCCGCCCATATCGCCAAACTGCGCGCCCAAATCGGTGAAAACCCTGTGCCGGCACCCCGTGAAATCGAATACATCCCCAGTATTTCGTCGGGCATCCGGGCGGCGGCCATGCAACAAGACGGCACTTTGACGATGATCGGCGAGCGAGTCAACACCCTTGGTTCACGCAAAGTCAAAAAACTGTTGCTGGCCGACGATTACGATGGCGTGCTCGAAGTAGCCCGCGAACAGGTCGATAGTGGCTCGCACATGCTCGATGTCTGTGTGGCCATGACCGAACGGAGCGACGAGCTCGAGCAGATGGTCACCTTGATTAAAAAACTGACCATGAACGTCGAATTGCCCCTCGTCATCGATACCACCGAAGCCGATGTGCTCGAGGCTGCCTTGAGCAGTTACCCGGGCCGCGCCTTGGTGAATTCGGTGTCGCTGGAGGGTGGTCGTGGTGAAAAAATCGACAAAATCATGCCCCTGGTAGCGCGCTATGGCGCTGCCACCGTGGCGATGACCATCGACGAAACGGGCATGGCGCATAGCGCCGCCCGCAAGCTCGAAATCGCCCAACGCATCGCCCAAATCGCCCGCGACGAATTCGGTGTGCCCAACGAAGCGTTGGTCTTTGACGTGCTGACCTTCCCGATTACCACCGGCCAAGAAGAATTGCGCAACGCTGCCGTCGAAACCCTCGAAGGCATTCGCTTGGTCAAAAAGCACATTCCGGGCTGCTTTACCACCCTCGGCGTGAGTAATCTGAGCTTCGGTGTGGCGCCCCATGCCCGGGCCGCCCTCAACTCGGTCTTTTTGTTCCATGCCCGGATTGCCGGTCTCGATACCGCCATCATCAACCCCACCCATGTCACGCCCTACGCCGAATTGCCGACCGAGCAACGCGAAATCTGCGAAGATTTGATTTTTGCCCGCCGCGAAGATGCCTTGGCCCGCTACATTCAGTTTTATGATGTCAACGCCGATACCAGCGAGCGCGAAGTCAGCGACCCCACTGCGGGTATGACCGTCGACGAGCGCTTGTACTGGAAGATTTTGCATCGCAAAAAAGAAGGCGTCGAAGCCGACATCGAAGAAGCGGTACAACAGCGCTTGACCGTCCACGGCCTGCAATTGGGGGATGCAGTCGCATCCACCCAGAACGCCGAAGGCTCGTCGCCCCAAGGGCTCGAAGCGGTGGCTGTGCTCAACAATGTGTTGTTGCCCGCCATGAAGCAGGTCGGCGATTTGTTTGGTGCCGGCCAGTTGATTTTGCCGTTTGTGTTGCAGAGCGCCGAAGTGATGAAAAAAACCGTGGCGCACCTCGAACGCTACCTCGACCGCCTCGAAGGCACCAGCAAAGGCAAAGTGGTGTTGGCGACGGTGTATGGCGACGTCCACGACATCGGCAAAAACTTGGTCAATACGATTTTGTCCAACAACGGCTATACCGTGTATGACTTGGGCAAACAAGTGCCCGTCAACACCATCATCGAAAAAGCCATCGAAGTAGGTGCCGATGCCATCGGTTTGTCGGCTTTGCTGGTGAGTACCTCCAAGCAGATGCCTATTTGTGTCCAAGAAATGCACAAACGTGGCTTGAACTTCCCCATTTTGGTGGGCGGTGCGGCGATTAACCGCCAGTATGGCCAACGCATCACCTTTGTGGGTGACGATGCCATGTACGAAGCAGGTGTGTTTTATTGTAAAGATGCCTTTGAAGGGCTCGAAACAATGGACAAGTTGGTCGACAAAGCGCGGCGAGACCCCTTCCGCTCCCAGGTGCGCGCCGACGCAATTACTGCCAAGGCCGACAAAGAGCGTGGCCGCCAGACCTTGACCACCCACGGGCGATCGTCTGATGCGACCGCCAATGTGCGTTCGGCCGTACGCACCGATTTGCCGGTGCCGACGCCGCCGTTTTGGGGGGCGCAAGTCGCTACCCGCATCCGCCTCGACGATGTGGTGGCCTGTCTCGACCGCAACGCCTTGTACCGCCTGCAATGGGGTGCAAAAAATGCCAAGGGCGAGGAATGGGAAAAACTCAAGGCTGATTTTGACATCATGGTGCGCGATTTGGTGCGTGAAGCCGAGCGTGATGGCTGGCTTGAGCCCAAAGTAGTCTATGGCTACTTCCCGTGTCAATCCCAAGGCCACGATTTGATTGTCTATGATCCTACCGACCGCAGCAAAGAATTGACCCGCTTTGTATTCCCACGCCAACCCGAACGCGAACGTTTGTGTATCGCCGATTACTACCGTTCGGTGGAATCGGGTGAATACGATGTGGTGGCGTTGCAGGTCGTGACAATGGGCACCAAGGTCGACGATTTGACCGAAGAGTTGCAAAAACAGGGCGATTATAGCCGCTCGTACTTTATCCACGGTTTGGGCGTATCGCTAGCCGAAGCCTTGGCCGAGTACACCAACAAGTTGGTGCGCCAGAGCCTCGGGTTGACCGGCGAGCAAGGGCGGCGCTATTCGTGGGGCTACCCGGCTTGTCCCGACCTCGACGAGCATACCAAATTGTTTGCGATTTTGCCCACGGAACGGATTGGCGTGACCTTGACCGAGGCCTTCCAATTGATTCCCGAGCAAAGCACGGCGGCCATTGTGGTACATCATGCGGAAGCCAAGTATTTTTCGATTGGGTCGGCCCGTGAGCGCGCCGACGACGATGTTGCATCGTTACAACAGTAAGACAGAAGGAGGGCACCCAATGAACGAGCAAATTGAACAATTTCTTGCCCACTTGATGAAGGAACGCGAACTCACCGTCAACACCACATCGGCCTACCGCACCGACTTGGTGCAATATATGAAATTCATCCAAGGGCGGGGCACGGCGACGGCCTTGGATGCCGACCGCGAAGATGTGATGGCGTTCATGATTTATTTGCGCGAACGCAAATACTCCAATGCCACCGTAGCGCGGCGTACGGCTGCGGTGAAGTCGTTTTATGCCTTTTTGTTTTCGATTCGGGCAGTGAGCATCGACCCCACCACCACCATCGAGTCGCCCCGCGTCGAGCGCGAAGTCCCCAAATCGTTGACCCCAGTACAAGTAGACGAATTGATGGAATTGCCGTTGCGCAGTCGCACCCCCGACCGCATGCGCGACCGTGCCATGTTTGAGGTGTTGTATGCCACTGGGATGCGCGTCAGCGAACTCGTAGGGCTCAATATTGGCGACGTCGATTTAACCAAAAAAATGGTGCATTGCGTCGGCAAAGCCCAAAAAGTGCGCATGATTCCGCTGAGCGAATCGGCCGTGACGGCAGTGGAAGAATACCGCGACAACGCCCGCAGTCAACTGGTCAAAGATGGCGAAGGCGATGCTGACACGTTGTTTGTCAATCATCGTGGTGGCCGCTTGACACGCCAAGGGTTCTGGCTGATTCTCAAGCAATATGCCGATGAATTGGGTGTGAGCGATTTGAATCCCCATATGCTCCGTCATTCGTTTGCGGCGCATATGATTACTAGCGGGGTCGATTTGCGGCGCGTACAAACGTTACTAGGGCATGCCTCGTTGTCGACTACCCAGATTTACGCCCAGACAATCAACGTCGCTAGCCCAAAGTAATAGTTGCAAGAAGCGTAGCGTGAAGCTTCCACTTCACGCTGCACGCTTCAATTTCATACGTCACACTTCACACTTCACACTTCAACTTCAAACTTCACACTTCCACTTCCTACTTCAAGCTTCACGCTTCCTACTTAAATAACGGGGGTTTTGTTATGACCACATATGATTATGATGTGATTGTGGTGGGGAGCGGCCATAACGGCCTCACCACCGCGGGCTATTTAGCCAGGGCCGGGTTGCGGGTGTTGGTACTCGAGCGCCGGCCGATTGTGGGTGGGGCGGTTTGTACCGAGGAAGTGATTCCCGGCTACAAAATCGATGTCGGTTCTTCGGCGCATATCATGATTCATTTAACCCCCGTGGTCAAAGAACTTGAGCTCGAAAAACATGGTCTCGAGTACATTGACATGGATCCGTATGCGTTTTATCCGTTGCCAGACGGCTCGGGCTCGATTTCGTTCGAGCGCAACGTCGATCGTACCCTCGACTCAATCGCCAGTGTGTCGCCCAAAGATGCCGAAGCCTACCGCAAATTCATGGCCTATTGGGGACCGCTCAACGAAGCAATTTTTGACGTCTTTTTGAACCCTCCCAGTGTGATGGGGTTGGTGGGCAAAATGGCCGTGGCGCAATCCAAGGTGCGCCATATCACCAGCACCCTTGAAACCGTGCGGCGGCTGTTTAGTTCGTACGGCCAACTCATCACCGAAACCTTTGAATCCGAGGCGATGCGGGCTGCGTTGACGTGGCTGGCTGCTCAGTCGGGGCCGCCGCCCGACGAAATCGGCGCCGGAGATTTTTTTGGGTGGCATTCGATGATGCACACCAGTGGCGCCAAGCACCCCAAAGGGGGTAGCGGCATGTTGACCCAGGCCATGTCGCGCTCGTTTACCGCCAGTGGTGGTACGGTGGTGCTCGATGCGGCCGTCAAACGGATTTTGATTAAAGGTAATCGCGTCGAGGGTGTTGAAACCGTCGATGGTATGCGCTATACCGCCCCGATTGTGGTGTCGAACGCCCACATCCAAACCACCATGTTGGGCATGGTGGGGAGCGAGCATATTTCGACCGATTTGGCTCACAAAATTCGCAACATTCGAGTGGGCAATGGCTTTGGTATGACGGTGCGCTGTGCTGCCGACGAATTACCCGACTATATTGCGGCGCCGTCGGGAGGCAAGGCTCATCCCAGCCACCACGGCTTGCAGTTGTTGAGTCCGTCGATGGATTATGTGCGCCGGGCCTATGCCGATTATAGTTTGGGTTTGCCCTCCAAAGACCCGGCGGTGATTGCCATGACCTTTTCGGCAATTGACCCGGTGGTAGCACCCCCAGGCAAGCATTCGGTCTTTTTGTGGGCTCAATACTTCCCCTACACCATGGCCAACGGCATGGAATGGGTCAACGAGCGCGAGCGGGTGGCCGATTCGATCCTCGAAGTGTTGTATCGCTATGCCCCCAATATGCGCGGCAAAATCATCGATCGCTACATCCAAACTCCCCTCGACCTCGAAAACCTCCATGGGCTGGTCAAGGGCAATGTGATGCATGTGGAAATGTCGCTGGATCAGATGTTCTTTTATCGGCCAATAGCCGAATTAGCTGATTACCGCACCCCTATCCGCGGGCTATACATGACTGGTGCAAGCATGCACCCGGGTGGTGGGGTGTTTGCGGCCAGTGGGCTCAATACTGCCCGCACGGTGTTGAGTGACTTGCGGCCGTCACAGCGCTTGTGGCGCGGGTTGACGGGGCGCGGCTAGTCGTTAATTCGTTGTTTGTGTATTCGTTACCGTACTTTTTTATTTAAGAAGTACGGTAACGGCTTTTTATGGGGTATGGCGTGTGAGGAGATGAAAAATGAGCTGACCAGCATATATCGTGCGATTGAATCGATAATCATAAATTACGATTAATATCGCATTACGATGCGTATTTAGTATCGTTTTTAGGCTGTTTTGGCATTTGGTAATAAGCAAGAATGAAGTATTATTAGAAAATATCAAGATATATATATTTTAGAATGTGTGTGACAGAATGTTTTTGATAGGAATGCAACATATGCGGCATATAAAATTTGTGTTACTCAACATTTTTTATATTGTGATGACGATACTCGTGTTTGGTATGTCATCAGGGGTGTCGCGTATTCGGGCAGAACAAGCAGATGATTATTTTGCAAAATTCCACGGGGCTGAAGTACAACGTACTGCAGCGGGGGAGTTTATCCGTAATATGCGCTGGGCTAAGCAAGATGGGGAACTCTATCTGATTCGTCAACCCAATGATGATGGGTTGAGCATCATGACAGTTACTGCGACCACCGTCAGCGAAGCTCAGTATGTTGATATTGAAATCGATACGCAACAGGTGGCACAATACCAAGTAATGCCGTATAAATTTCGTCAGTATCAATCACTTATCCATTTGGATTGGCAGCCATTTGATTGGTTTGATCCGGTACGCTTCAAAAACAGCGACACAACCGTTGTTGATGGTCGGGGAATTTCGTTGGCGGTGAGCGAAATTGTATTTAAGCCAACGACTGGTCGCAAATACCCGCATGGGGTAATGATTACCTATTTGCTATTGGTGTTGGGGTTGGGGACTTGGATTTATTGTCAGTTTTCACAAAAAATAGTGGTCGGCGCATACGGAGTATTTGGATTGATTCTTGTCAGTATCTGGTGGTGGGGAACACACACGTTGGTGTTTTGGGGACTGACGCACATGCCATTTGTGGGAATTGCGGTCGGTGTGATTTTTAATTGCATTGCGCTCTATTATGTGTGGCGGTGGATGCCGACGTTGCAAGGCCAGATGAGTCGCGGGATTGTGCGTATGACGCCATGGATAGAACGACTCCGTGTACGGGTATGGCCGGTGGTACGCTATGGGCACTGGCTGTGGCAACGCCCAGTAGTGTTATATACAGTGACGGTCATGCTTTATTTCAGTCCGTGGATTTGGCAACAACAAGTAATAGCACCTATTGATATGCGTTTGGCAGCAAATCTTCCTGTGACGGCAGCTGACTATAATACATCAAGTTATTTTTCGGATTATGTGTATTATATTTCCGAAGAAGACATGTTGATGCATACACCACGTTCACTTTGGTTGGGAACATGGTCTGAGATGAACCAATTAGGGCGACCATTATCGCAACTGAGTGGTTGGAATGTCTCATATGTGATTACTTGGGTGCTTCGGATATGGATTGACAACCCCTATGTCTTTTTTACGGTAAATTTTGTCTTGTATACGTATTTGGCGGGATTATTTGCGTTGTTGTATGTGCGACAGTTGTTGCACCACACAGGGCTGGCATTGTTGGCTGCCTACCTTATTATTGCCTCGCCGTTCTTTTTTTATTGGAATACCTATCTGACTTTTGTTGCAACAACGTGTTGGGCATTAGCGTTATTATGTGGATTTTTGTGGTTGCGCAATAAACCAAGTTGGCAACCGGTATTGCTGTTGGCATTTGCGGTATATTCTTTGCTCAGCATGGGATATCAGCAAATGATTATTCATTTAGGATATATGTTTGTTAGTTATGGGGTGTACTTACTGTGGCAGTTACGCGATAATCGGCAACGATTTTGGCAGTTTATTGGGTATGCCATAGGCGCTATGGTTATGGGGATAGTCATGGTCGTTCCCGTATATCTTGATACGATACAAGCAGCAACATTGGCAACGGTACGTCAAACACTAAGTGCGGAATATTTTTATGATGTCATGCCGTATTTTAATGATATGACGGAATTGTTTCGTGCAGGATTGAGTTATGTACTCAAAGATATTTTTTCCATCGCAAATGATTTTAATATTCAGACATATCCCTATCGAGGTGGCTATACGTCGTTATTTGTATTTATGTTGATGTTAATTGGGGCAATTTGGCGGTGGCGTGAGACATGGGGATGGAGTGTCTGGATTGTGATTGCTGTGTTGTTGAGTTTTAGTCGTACAGCATTTGTATTTGGGTATGAGCAGTTACATTTGCCGCAATTTTCACGGGCCGTGCTGTTTTATGGGCCTGGGCAACAAATCCCCGAAATGGTGTTGGCTGTGTATGGTCTACAAGTACTCATTCGTGATAGTGTTGAGCGCACCACCAAAATATTATTGGGGGTGGTTGGAATCAGTATTGCATTAATCATTAGTGCGACAATGATGACATTTGTCAGTGATACAAATTTTCAGTGGTCATTTATGGGGATAGAACAATCTGTTGTGTTCGAGTTGATGATTGTGGGGTGTGTGTTCGTGATGGCGGTGATTGATGTGCCGCGCATCAAAATGATAATGACTTTTGGCATTCTGTCACTCCAATTGGTGTGGTTGTTGCAGCCGATGCTGTTGACCAAATCGACATCGGCGATTGTGACGACGTCACCGTCAACCGAAATCATTCGCCAGACACTGCAACCCGGAGAACGAATGGCAATGGTAGACGAACTTGATCGCGAGCTTGCCAATCAACGCGCCACATACAATGAATTGACACCATTCGGATTGAACTATAATGCGGTGTTAAATCTCCCCCAGCTTGGCACCTATTACCCGCTTCAATCCAAATATTATGTGACATTAATGAAGCGATTTGGCGTAAACTACGATTACTATAATCAATATACCCGCAAAATTAATCTCCCAATGCCCGAAAATGACCAGTGGATGGCGAATATCCGCACGATTGTAAGTAAGAACCCATTAACAGACCCCAATCTTACCCTGACTGCGCGTACAGACGGGTTTATTCCGTTTTATGTATATACGACGCCAGCAACGATGGGGTGCTGTCTGCAAGTCCCACTTAGTGATGTACGGATGGTGACAGCTGCACAACAAGATGAGTATTGGATTGATACGCCAAAGGCGCCGACGAATCGCCAATTACAAAAAAACGAAGATCAAGGCGATCGCTTTGTGGTGCCAGTGGCAGAACCGGCCAATGAAAGTATTATCGTGTTTAGTCAAATATTCCATCCACAGTGGCATGCCCGTGTGCGTACGGCAGCCGGCTGGCAAGATGCACCGACGGTGGTCGTAAACGGAGCCTATCAAGGGGCACGCATCCCTGTAGGGACACAAGAAGTCGTCATGGAATTTCGACCATGGGCGTACTGGAGTATCATCCCCAATATCTTTTGGCTGGGGTGTCTGCTGGTATGGTTTGGGCGTCGGGTATGGGTGGATACGTCGTTTCAATCATATATGCAGCACCTACGCCACCTCCGCGCCGGGTAAATCGGTGATTGTGTAAGATATACCAAGGGGGCGGCCTTATGTGGC